>NZ_JAAQWY010000004.1:0-202771 GCF_012985765.1 Pseudomonas sp. WS 5071
ACGGAGAACCGGTCGAAAAAGCTCTCCGTACATGATTTTTCGGTCACTTTTCGTCCAATGACGCTGTAGGTGCCTGGAAAATTGCAACTTGCCGCGGCTGCACGACAAGTTGATCGGAGCATCCCTAAAGGTTTTTTATGAAAATGGAAGATATTCGGTATTGCACAGTAGTAACACTGCTGGTTTTAGGGTCGGCAGGTTTAAATGCTATGATTGTACTTTGGGTGATTGAGAGGCTTTTCATATTGTCTGATAGCGCTCTCTACGCCACAGCTGCTGTGACTTATACTGTCATGTGCGTAGTAGGATTAATTCATGCTATCCCCCGATTAAGAGGAATTTTCTGATGAGTGCAGCTTTAGTGCTGACCATCAGCACCATCTTTAGGATGGTGCTCTGTTTTTAATGTGTGTATTGATTGTATGTTTATTGCATCAACAAAAGCTTCTAATGTTAGAGCGATTTTCCCTGTTTGCTTGTAAGCTCGCTCATAATCTTCTGGGGTGTTTTTAAATAGCTTAAATGTATTTTCTTTTTGGACTTTTCTCCCAAGCCCCACTCCAGCTAGCGCTAAGTCAAAAGAATAATATGTCATATCTCCATAATAGTCGCTTCTAAATATTTCCCTGTAGAATTCCTTAACTGGTCCTACAGTGTTGTTGGTGCTGTTATAAATATTCATTCCGCCTTCGTATATATTATTAAGTCCGTGCGCAATCATCGGTCCGCTATAAGGGAGGCTAAAACCTCTTGTGATAACAGCAGATTCAATGCCTGTTTTGAATTGCATGAATTCACCGGCAATCCCTGCATTATTTTTGGCATAAAACCACGCTTTATTGGCTAGCTCGTCATATTCTTTGATCAGTTCCTGCATCCCGTCCCAGGCACTAATAACGCCGTCATTAACTTCGCGAATGAGTTCGTTTACGTAGTTCGCAATAATCGAGCTGAACTTCAGCTGCATGATGCTATCAAGGTAAGTAGCGCTCGTCGTGCAGCCCAACGACATCAGGTCAGAGGCTACTTTCGTGACATCATGGATGTCGCACTGTTGGTCGCTCATACATCATTATTCCATGAGCTGTGCGCGCTGGTGCCGGCCCCAACGTGTGTCCACGTAATATCCCGATAGCGAATCGCGACGACTTCTTGCGGCTGACCTTCCGACATATTGATCACATGCGGTACTTGAAAGTTTATGTACGCAATTCGTGCGCCGGATAAACGAACAACAAAGTATTTTTCCTGACTCCCTATTGGTGAAGTGCGATAAAAGTCAATTACGCATTCAACTTCTTCACCATCATGCAAAGCGCCGGAAATCAGCGGAGAGGACTTGTCAATATTTTTAGTTATAACAACAGGCCTGTGTTGCCCACGACCACCTGTAACTGTTCCATCGCTCCCCGCAACCATGTCGTGCGAGTAAGCCAATACCATGATTTCATCAAAGTGGCCGATCTGACATTTATTGCCGATGGAATCTTGACTAGAGCAGCCCGAAGAGATTAGGCCTTGTTTTTTTTCTGTAATAGACATGTATCCATGGTTGGCCATTTAATACCCCCTGTATTTACTAATCATCATATGACAGTCGTGACCAGCTTGCTGTAGGATGATTCCTAAATGTTAAGTTTAGTATCCTTGAAATTATTTAATTCCTATTAACCCCCTCCTGCCGTAATCACAGCTGAGGTTGTTCGCGAACCAGATCGACTCTGGCGCAAAGCCGATTTGCCTTAGGCTCTGTACGAAAAGTAATGCCGCAAACACCGCATGGCACAGGCCAATGAGACCATCGCCGCAAAACTTTTCGGGAGCTTGTCGAAACGCGTAACGATGCGGCGGTTCTCTTTCAACCATCCGATCATGCGCTCGATGATGTTGCGCTGCCGGTATTTGGGGCGACCGCGCAGGCTTGGAATATAAGCCTCATCCAGCAGCGGTTGAGCATAGGCAATATCGCTGGTCTGCCCGCCTGAAAGTAGAAAGCGCAGGGGGACGCCATTGGCATCACACAGCATGTGAATTTGGTTGTCAGGCCACCACGGCTGCGTCCGAGCGCGTGATCTTGCAATTCATCAGGCCCCCTTTTTTTCCGGCGCCTGACGAGGCTCGGGTTGCACGTACTGCATTGGAGTCGATCATCCAGGTGTCAAGTTCGATCAAGCCTTGCTCGTTAAGTTTGATGTGGAGACGTGTGAGTAATTGATCGAAGACACCTCGGTTGCGCCAATCACGAAAGCGCTGAAACACCGTTGACCAAGGGCCGAAGCGCTCGGGCATGTCGCGCCAGGCAGCGCCGCAGCAGAGCACCCAAAGGACGCCGTTGAGCATCAAGCGATCATCTGTTCGTGGGCGCCCGCTACGGCGTGGCTCATAGAAGATATCTGCAACCAAATCCCAGGCTGCGTCGGGTAGTTCGTACCGTTTGGCCATCATGGGCTCCTGCCTTTGATGGTCGCGGACTTTACTGAATCTCAACGCCCGCGGAATTCAAATTGGTTTCAGCTGATTTCGTACAGAGCCTAGATTGTGGCGATGGGTATTTTTCCTGCGTGTACTTAGCTGCATGCAGTTGAGTACGTCGCAAGTCACCTAAACGGCAAATCCACTTCCCCTAAAAGCAGTGATATATCGCATGCCAATGCTATGAGTTGGCTTGGCGTATGCCTCGGCTAGCGTCTTTAGCGCGGCATATAGAGCGAGGCGGAGCACCATTAAGATCAATTAATAAATGTGTCGCTCAGAGCACGTGGCGGTGTTTACCCATAAAAAAAGCGGCTATCTCTCGATAGCCGCTTCTCTTTCAACGAGCCGTGTTACTTAGTCGGCCAGTTTGAACGCCATGATGTAGTCACCTTTTTTGGTGCCCAGGCCGCCGTGACCGCCCGCCATGACGACGACGTATTGCGTGCCGTCTTTGCCGGTGTAGGTCATCGGGGTGGCCTGACCGCCTGCTGGCAGGCGACCTTCCCACAGCTGCTTGCCGTTACGGACGTCGTAGGCACGCAGGTATTGGTCGAGGGTACCGCTCAGGAAGGCTACGCCACCGGCAGTGGTGAAGGTCCCGCCCAGGCTTGGAACGCCCATCGACAATGGAATTGGTACCGGCGAGCTGTCACGCACGGTGCCGTTTTTGTGTTTCCAGATCACGTTGTTGTTGGTCAGGTCGACCGCAGCAACGTAACCCCACGCGGGTGCCTGGCAAGGCAGGCCGACAGGGGACAACAGAGGTTCCAGGATCACACCGTAAGGTGCGCCTTTGTTCGGTTGTACACCGGATGTTTCGCCTTTACGAGGGCCCATTGCCGCCACGTCCGCCTGAGGAACCAGTTTGGAAGTGAAGGCCATGTAGCTCGGGTTCAGGAAAGCAATTTGACGTACTGGGTCAACCGAGATGCCGCCCCAGTCGAATACACCGAAGTTGCCGGGGTAAACGATCGAACCTTGCAGCGATGGCGGGGTGTACATGCCATCGTAACGCAGGGACTTGAAGTTGATCCGGCACAGCATTTGGTCAAACGGTGTTACGCCCCACATGTCGCGCTCGGTCAGTTCCGGCGGAATCATGTTCAGGTCCGAACGTGGCTGGGTCGGTGCGGTGTGGTCGCCTTCAACAGCGCCGCCCGGAGCCGGCAGTTCACGGATCGGTACGATGTCTTCGCCGGTGCGACGGTCAACAACGTAGATGCTGCCTTGTTTGGTGGACGCCAGCAGGGCCGGTTTCACGCCATCGGCAGTTTTCATGTCCATCAGGGTTGGCTGACCGCCCACGTCCATGTCCCACAGGTCATGGTGAGTGAACTGACGATACCAACGAACTTTACCGGTGTTGATGTCCAGCGCAGTCACGCCAGCGCTGTAACGCTCGGAGTCTTCGGTACGGTCGCCGCCGTATTGGTCGGGCATTTGGTTGCCCATCGGCAGGTACAGCATGCCGAGGTTTTCATCGACCGCGAACATCGACCACATGTTTGGCGAGTTGCGGGTGTAGTGCTTACCTTCAGCAATCGGCGTGGTGTCGTCCGGATTGCCGCTGTCCCAGTTCCACACCAGTTTGCCGGTACGTACGTCGTACGCACGGATCACGCCCGATGGCTCGTCAGTCGAGATGTTATCGGTCACGTGGCCGCCAATCACGACCAGATCTTTGGTCACGGCAGGTGGCGAAGTGGAGTAGTAACCACCCGGTGCAAAGCTGCCGATGTTGTGGCGCAGGTCGACAGAACCGTGGTCACCGAACTCTTCACACACTTTACCGGTGTCAGCGTTCAGGGCGATCAGACGGGTATCGGCGGTCGGCAGGAACAGGCGACGCGGGCACGAGTTGCTAGCAGTGGCTGCTTCAACCGCAGGCTCGGCAGCGCTCTGCTCGGTGCTGGCTTTGGCATAGGCCGCCTCGTCGTGATAGCTCACGCCACGGCAAGTCATGTGGGCCCAACCCTTGAAGTTTTCAGCGTTCTGAGTGCTGATCTTCGGATCGAAACGCCAGATTTCCTTACCGGTATCCGGGTCAAGGGCAATCACCTGGCTGTGCGGGGTGCACACATACAGCATGCCGTTGACTTTCAGCGGGGTGTTCTCGGCCGTTGTTTCGCCCGGATCGCCTTCGCCTGGAATGTCACCGGTGCGGAAGGTCCACGCTGGAACCAGCTTGTGGGCGTTTTCCGGGGTGATTTCTTTCAGCGGCGAGTAGCGGTCGCCATGGGCGGTGCGCCCGTAGGACTGCCAGTCACCGTCCGGCATGGCCGGTGCAGTGTTGGTCATGCCTGGAACGGCATCGCGGTCCAGTTCGCCCTTGATTTCGCCAGGGCTGGTGAACTGGCTGGCCAATGCTGCCAGACCGGCCAGCACGACAGCAACGCTCAGCGCGCCGGTCGTGACAGGGGCCGATTGGCCGCCGGTCAGCGGACGACGGAACCAAGGCAGCAGCAATACGATACCGATCGCAAACCACAGGGCCAGACGCGGTACCAACTGCCACCAGTCCAGGCCCACTTCCATCAGTGCCCACACCGTGCTGGCGAACAGCACCACTGCATACAAGCCAAGCGCCGCGCGGCGTCCCGCCATCAGCAATGCGCCCGACAGACCAAAGCCGATACCCGCCAGCAGGTAGTACATCGACCCGCCCAGCGTGACCAGCTTGATACCCCCGACCAGCATGGCCAGGCCCATTAGCAGCAGCAGGATACCGAGCAACGTCGGTAACAGGCGGCTACGACTTGAAGCACCTTCAGTGCTCATAGTGTGGTTCTCCGTTACGTTGATAGTCTCCCCGCGCGGGCCCTGCAGAGCATGGCGCGACGCGGGTATGAATCAGTGAAATAAGTCCTTGTGAGTCAGCTTCAAGCTTCGTGCTCGTCGCGTTAGTCCGTTCTTGGATCAGAACGAGCTTTGAATCTTCAACCCGCCAATCAGCGCGTCGTCCAGATGGCTGACGCCGCCCGGGTGACGGATGTATTGCAGGTTCGGCCGAACGGTCAGCCAGTTGGTCACGTGCACGCCGTAGTAGAGTTCGGCGCTGTATTCAGTGTCCTGAGGGGGCAGGTAATCGGCGTTGTCGAAATCGTAGACAGCGCGAGCCTGATTGGTCGCCTGGGCGTTCTTGCGATACGCCGGGTTGACGTGAACCCGTGCCACGGCAAAGCCGATATCGTCTTTGGCGCGTGAATCGAATACGCCTTTGTAGACGATGCCCGCCTGGACATAGTTGTCGATAGGGTTGGTCTTCTTGTCGTGCACAGTGGCATTGGCGAACACACTCAAGCCCCTCGACTGATCGCTGGCGCGGCTGGTGAGTTGCTGCTGCACACCCAGCCACATGCCGTGTTTGCTCGAACTGCTGCGGTAGGCTTCACCGCTCAGGGCGGCAGGTTGGCCATTGGCATCTTTGTAAACATCGGTTGCCTTGGCACTACTGTAGTAGTAACCGGCACGGTATTCCCCCGGCAGGCCATTGATTTTTGGCGACCACACCAATTCAACCGGCAACACTGCGCCTTGGGTGCCGCTGCCGCTGAGCTTGAAACCATTGCCGCGATCCAGGTTGGACGGGTTCTGTTCGTAAGCGCCAACCTGCGCATACAGCTCGGGCGTCAGGTGATATTTGACGCGCAACGCCCACTGGCTGACAGGCCAGTTGTACCAGATGCTGCCAGCCCAGTTGCCGACTTGCGAACCGCAAAACGCGAGGTTCTGGAAGTCGCACGGGAAGCTGTTGAAGTCTTCGCCCTGACCAAAGCGGCCGACTTTGATGTCGAGCTTCTGGTCAAAGAATTTTTGCTGGTACCACATCTGCGTCAGGCGAGTGGTCTGACCGCGGCCCCAGACTTCCTGAGCCGACGTGAAGCCGCCCACGCGCGGGTCGTTGATGCGGTCGTTGCTGATGTTGTTGCCGCTGCGGTGGGTAATCGTCAGCTGGAACTCAGCATCGTCCCACCCCAAAATCTTTTGCAGGTCCAAGTGCGTGCCCAGGCCGAACTGATCGCTGTAGCGCGCCGTACGGTCGTGGTCATAGCCGCCGTGCAGGTTGGAACCCACTTCGCCCACGTAATCGAGGGAGAAGGCATAGCCTTTTTGCTCAAGCTCGCTGCGGGTGCCGTTCCAGTCGCCGAGCATCCATTTGGAATCGCTGTCGAAGGCGGGGGCCGCCTGAACGCAGGTCGCCAGACCGAGAGCGGTGAGTCCGCCCATCAGGTTCAGGGCTTTTTGCCCGGCAATAGGAAACAACGCACTGTGTTTGCGCAACATCAAAAATTTGGACATAGGTTGAGGTGTGAGTCTTTATAGGTATGGCTGTGGCTGTGGTAGCGCTGTCTGGTGGAGACGGTGCTAGCCCTTCAAGATTTTGAGGCGGAATGAATCGGTTCAGCCTCTAAAAATGGAATGATAAAGTGCTGTAACGTTTTGAAACAGCACTTTAAATGACATGGGTCATTTCGTAATTGGTAACAGTGTGCTGCGACCGATCGTCTCAGGCTGTTTCGCCCAGTATTTACTGGCCTTCGTCGGTCCCCCGTCGCAGCTAGCCCGGCTAGAAAAAAATCTTCGTCGATCTTCCACGCACGGCGGCGAAATGAAGGTTTGAGGCCTTTTTTCGTGCGTGAACGGTGTTTTCCCTTCGCTAGAAAGACTCGAATCGAGGCGTAGCCGCACGTTGAGCAAACCGCACAACTGAGGGTTTAACCTGCAGCCGTGCGTCCGGATTGATGCCTTAAAACGTCGTGCGCAAGCCGACTTCAATACTGCGGCCGGGGGCTGGCGCGATGTCTCGCAGAATCGAACTGGCGTAACGCACGGTCTGGTTGGTCAGGTTCTCGCCTTTGACGAACGCCAGCCATTGGCTGTTGCCCACCTCAAAGTGATAACCGGCGCTGGCGCCCAACGTGGTGTAGCCGTCGGTGCCAGACTCGTTGTCCGGGACGCGCCCCTGATTGCTGGCGTGTTCGACGTCCACCCGCGCCTGCCAGCGGTTCAGCTCCCAGAGGACGCCGCTGCGCAAGCGCAAGGGGGCAATCCGGGGCAGGGCTTGGCCCGTGTCGAGGTTGGTGGCGCGGGTGTAATCGCCAGCCAGTTCCAGAGCGAACTTACCGTAGGCGCTTTCGCCTAGCTTCCAGTGATCTTTCGCTTCAAATCCGGTGAAACGTGCGCGAACCCCGGAATAGGTGTATTCGGGAATGCCATCGGCGTCGGGTACGCCTTCGTTATTGAGCGTGCGACCTGTGCCCAGAAGGCCGATGTAATTGGAGAAGTGGCTGTAGAACACGCCAACGCTGCCGGTGTGGGTGCCAGTGTCAAAACGCAGTGCCAGGTCGCTGGAGACAGCTTTTTCTTTCGACAGGTTCGCGTTCCCCACTTCATAGGTTCCAGTAGCCACGTGCGCCCCGTTGGCGAACAGCTCATAGAACGTCGGGGCGCGCTCGGTGTAGCCCAGCGTAGCTGCAAGCGACCAGACCGGGGTGAGGCTCAACAGCGCACCGGAAGACACGCTGCCGGCGGTGAAGCTTTTTGAGCTGTCCGTTGCCTCGAAGCGCTCATTGCCTTTGGCGTCCGGGTCAACCACGGTGTGCTCCAGTCGCCCGCCCAGGCTGAATGTGAGGCGGTCGGTGGCCTGAAACTCTTCGAGAATAAACAGCGCGCCACTGGTGGTGTCGGTGTGCGGGACAAACGCTTCTTCGCCCAAGGCGGAAAACGCGTTTCGATTGAACTGTGCGCCGACTACCCCATTGAGTGAGCCAAGGGGCATGTGTCTTGCCTCCATACGCGCCTCATACCCCTTGTTTTTAAAGGTGGTGCCGACTTCGCCGTCTTCAATTTCACGGTGCTCATAGTCGGTGTAGCCCGCGTTAAATTTCAGCGAACTGAAGGGGCCTTGCAGGTTGCGCAGTTCTGACGCGAAGGCGTAGTGGTCCTGTTTCATGCGAATGCGCACGTCCTGCTCAGCCGGTGAACCGTAATTGGCGTCGTAGTTGCTGTAGGACAGGCCCGCGTATCCGTCGTTCCAGGTGTAGGAACCGCCGACTGCGCCGCCATCTTGTCGGCCATTGCTATTGCCCAAACGGCCTTTCTTTTCGTCGCCGCTTTCGCTTTGGGGGGCATGACGGCTGCGAGCATCGCCGGGGATTCTCAAGTCATTGAACGCCCGCGCATTGGCGTCCAGATGCAGGGCGAAAGTGCCATTACCGGCTTCGAGTTTGCCGGCGCTGCTGCGGGTCGTGGCGACGCCGCCATAGCGCAGTTCCCCGGCACCCTGAATGCCCTCTATGGCTTGTGTCGGGATGCGATTGTCGAAGGTGTTGACCACGCCACCCATGGCATTGCCGCCGTATAGCAGGGCGGCGGGGCCGCGCACTGTTTCAATCCGTTCGACATTGACCGGGTCCAGTGGCACGGCGTGGTCGTAGGACAGCGACGAAGCGTCCAGCGCGCCCACGCCATTGCGCAGAATGCGAATACGGTCGCCATCCAGGCCGCGAATGATCGGGCGGCTGGCGCCCGGCCCAAAGTAGGACGACGACACGCCGGGTTGTTTGTTCAGGGTTTCTCCCAGGCTGCCTTGCTGTTGCAGGGTCAGGTCGTCACTTTCCATCACGCTGGTGGGTGACGCCAGTTGGCGGCTGCCCAGCGGGTTGCCGGTAATCACTTGGGGTTGCAGTTCCAGTGCGTAGACGGGAGAGGTGATGAAGAGGGCGGCGGCTAACGGGGTAAGGGGTAAACGGCGGAAATGTCGTGGGGAAACGGGGGACGGCATTGCAAGTTCCTTGGCAAAGTGGGCAGGGAAATCGGGCGAGGCGTATGCTCTTTAGGGATATCAATGGTTACAATATAACATCTCTTTAATTGTAACCATGGGGAACTTTCATCCCGGATGCCCACTCAGGGCTAAACTGCGCCAAGGCACGCGCACTTCCCCCTGAGCCAGCGCTCGGCTAAGGTGCGCGGCTTTCCTACATTTGCTTACTTAAGGCTCGGCATGACTGAACCCAACAACGATCCCCTGCACGGCGTGACGCTGGAGCAGATCCTGACCGCGCTGGTGGCGCACTACACGTGGGACGGGCTGGCGCAGCGCATTGATATTCGCTGCTTCAAGAGTGACCCGAGCATCAAGTCGAGCCTGACTTTCCTGCGCAAGACCCCTTGGGCGCGGGAAAAGGTCGAGAAGCTGTATGTGAAATACGCCCGCACCAAGCGCGATATTTGACGCCCTCATGACGTCTCGCCCGGTGAAATTGAGCGCAGCAACGGTCCGCACGCTGTGCACCTGGCTGGCGATCCTCGGCTGGAGCGGCTTGGCGATTCAACTCGATCTGATTCTGCTGGCGCGCTGGACGTCAGGCGCCAGCGTGTTGGGCGGGTTGGTCAATTACTTCGGCTTTTTCACCATCCTCACCAACACCCTGGCTGCTGTGGTGTTGACCTGCGAAGCCACGCGGCGTGAATCAGCTGGCAGGCGGTTCTTCCTGCAACCCAAGGTCAGCAGCGGGATATGCGTGAGCATCATTGTTGTGGGCGGGGCCTATAGCCTGTTGTTGCGCAATCTCTGGCAACCCGAGGGGCTGCAATGGCTGGCCAATGAACTGCTGCACGATGTGATGCCGGTGTTGTACGCGTTGTATTGGTGGTGGTGCGTGCCCAAGGGCGCGCTGCGTATCCGGCACATCGGTCTGTGGGTGCTGTACCCGATCGTGTATTTCGGCTACATCCTGTTACGCGGGCATCTGTTAGGGGTCTACCCGTATCCGTTTGTCGATGTCGACAAGCTGGGTTATGCGCTGACGATCATGAATGCCAGCGGCATATTGGCAGGCTTTATCGCCGTGGCGGTCGTCGTGGTGGGGCTGGATCGCTGGAAGTAAGGGCTGAGCAGCGGGTAATCATGGCCCTCTGGCTGAGCCAGCAATCGGCCAGGTCACTCATTCTTCGGCACCGGTCTCCAGCCGCCAGTAGCCTGCGGCCTTTATCCACGCCTCCTCCAGCCCATGGGTATCGAGCAACACTTTGCGTACCTTGCGCGACAGTGCACTTTCGGTCGCCACCCATGCATACAACTGGCCTTCAGGCATTTTCAATTGCGCGACCGTACTGAGCAATTCTTCCTCGGGCTCATCGCGGTGCACCCAAATCACTTCGACGGTCGCCGCGCTGTTGAGCGGTTGCTCTTCTGCGGCATTTTCGATGTCGATCACCACAGTGGCACGGCGGTTGGCCGGCAGCTCTTCCAAGCGGCGGGCGATGGCGGGAAGGGCCGTTTCGTCCCCAATGAGCAGGTAACTGTCGAACATGTCTGGCACCACCATCGAACCGCGCGGGCCACCGATGTGCAGGGTGTGACCGGGTTGGGCCTGCGCCGCCCAAGTGGACGCAGGGCCATCGCCATGCAGCACGAAATCAATGTCCAGTTCGAGTGCCTTCAGATCAACGCGACGCGGCGTGTAATCACGCATCGGCGGCATGGCCTGGCTTTTCAGGCCTGCGCTCAGTTCAAGGCTTTCCAGTGCGGCTTGTTCTTCGGCGTTTTGCGGGAAGAACAGTTTCACGTGGTCATCGCTGCCCAAACTGATAAACCCGGCCAGCTCAGGCCCGCCTAGGGTGATGCGGCGCATGCGTGGGGTCAGCTCGACGACACGCAGTACGTCCAGTTTTCGGCGTTTAATTTCATGCATGACGCGGTGAATGGTCTGGGCGGTTACGGCATTCATTGAGCATTCTCCTGCGCAGGCCGTGCAGTTACGGTGCCATCGACAATGGCTTTGGCGGTGCTATTGAGCAGGTCGCGCACACGCAGGATTTCTTCCGGATTCCAACGACCGTGGTGCATTTGCAGGGCATGACGCAGGTTGTGAACGGCCTCGTGGATTTCTTGCGGCCGGTCATGGCCACGCAACGAGCGTTTACTCACTTCAATGCGCATCCGCACGCCTTCCAGGGCAATCGCCTGTTCGGTCAACGACTGGCGACCCGCGTCGGTGATGCAATACCGTTTTTTGCCGCCTTCGGTATCGCCCTCAATCATCTCGCTTTCTTCAAGGAACGTAAGGGTCGGATAAATCACGCCGGGGCTTGGGCTGTACGCGCCATCGAACAGGGTTTCGATCTGGCGGATCAGGTCATACCCGTGGCAAGGCTGTTCGGCGATCAGGGCCAGCAACAGCAGTTTCAGGTCGCCCGGTGCAAATACGCGAGGCCCCCGGCCACCGCGTTCACGGCCGGGGCGCTTCTCGAAACCATCCGCGTGCACGCCATGCTCTCGGGGGTGATGGTGTTCTCTCATTTTATCTTCGCTCTTTGTATAAGTTAGATACAACTTAAGATATATCTTAAGACTGTTCAAGATGAAGTGATGAACGGTAATAGTTCTCAAATGGACGGAGGGCTTTTTTCACTCACGGGTGCTTGGCAGGGGCTACAGTTGCGCGGTGGGCGAATTACATAACGTGTGGGTGGCGGGTTGTAGGTAGGGAGTGAGGATGGGCGCCATGCCTTTGAGCACTTGCACTGGCAACGCGGAAGTGAATTTGAAGGCTTCGGCCGAGCGGCCCGGCACAAATGCGGTCAGGGTGCCAAAGTGTTGTTCGCCGATGTAGAACACAAACGTCGCTGTGCGGTTGATCGACTTGGAACTGATAAGCCGCCCGCCAGCCCCCATGCTTTCAATGCGGTTATCGCCAGTGCCGGTTTTGCCGCCCATGGCCAGCACACTGCCGTCGGGTTGTTTAAAGCTGCCCGACACACGGCGTGCCGTACCGGCGTCCACCACCTGCGAAAGGGCCTCGCGCAGCGCGGTGGCCACTTCACTGGGCATTACCCGTTCGCCCTTGTCCGGGTCATTGACCAAGCGGGTTTCATAGGGTGTGCCAGCGGCGAAATGCAACGTATCGATGCGCAACACCGGCAAACGCACGCCATCGTTCAAGATAATCCCCATCAGCTCGGAGAGCGCTGCCGGGCGATCCCCTGAACTGCCCAGCGCGGTCGCCAGCGAAGGCACCAAGTGATCAAACGGGTAACCCACTTTCTGCCAGCGTTGATGGATATCAAGGAACGCTTCGATCTCCAGCATCGTGCGGATCCGGCTGTCCCGCGCGCTCTTGTGTCGGCTTTTGAACAGCCAGCTGTAAACCTCCTGACGCTCGAACTGGCTGGCGGCTACGGCCTGTTGAAACGTGGCTTGCGGGTTGTTCAGCAAATAGCCCATCAGCCACAGGTCCAGCGGGTGCACCTTGGCGATGTAGCCTTGATCCGGCAGGTCATAAGCGCCGGGACCGTAGCTTTGATACAGCGTGGTCAGACGCTCGTCAGGCACCTTGTCAGTGCGTAAATGCGAACGGACGAAACTGTTGAAGGTCGCCTGATCGGCATGAGGAAACAGATAACGGTGCACCGCCGCCATGCGAATCGGCGTCGGGTGCATGCTGTCCAGAAAGGTATCGAGGCGCGCCTGGGTGTCCTTGCCTTTGTATTTTTTCCAGAACTTGAGCATGTAGGTGGTGCCTTCACGGTCTGCGAAGCGTGCCAGGTATTCCTGCCGACGGGGGTTTAGGTCGTCCTTGAGCAGTTCTGCGCTGTTGCTCGGCGCCTGATACGTCGTGTAACGCACCACATCGCGCATCAACCGTACAAACGGCAGGTTGATGGACTCGCGAATGGCGTCGCGCAGGGTCGGGTTGCGGCCGTTGTCCTGATTGCGAAAGTTGTTGAAGTGATGCATGCCGCCGCCAGTGAAAAACCGCTCGCCCGGGTTTGCCGAATAGGTACGGTTGAGCGCTGCATCGAGCATGCTGGCAAGACTCGCGTCAGGGTCGCGGATCAGATAATCCAGCGCCCAGCGACTCAAGCGGTCTTGATCTTCGACCTGAACTTTTTTCAGATTGGCGCTGGACTGGCCGCCGTAACGCGCATGCAATTCGGCAATGATTTGCAGGTAAGTGGTCAGCACCCGCAGTTTGGCGGTCGAGCCCAGCTCCAGTTTGCTGCCTTCATTGATGTCGAATGGTTGATCTGTGTTGTCGGTTTGTACCCGGGCACGGGCGCCATCGGGCGTGAGTTCAAACAAGGTGAAGCTGTAACGCACCTGCGCCGTGCTGCTGGGGGTGAGCAAGCGCTCGCCCAGCAGCCCCAATTGGCCGGCAAAGGCGGGATCGGCCAATTTGCGCAGGTATTCACTGACCTGGCGCTGCAAGTCGTATTGCAAGGTGCTGGTGGCAGACAAGTCGAGGCGGTCAAGGTCGTACAAAGGGCGTTGGAGCAGGGCCGACAAACGACCGCGGGCCACGCTGATGCCTTTGTTGGTTTCGATCGGCTGGATCGTCGGCGCGGCGTTCCAGTCACGGTATGTCACACGGCTGGCCAGCGCGGCGGTCGTCAGCGCGGGATCGATCACCTTGTTTTGGGCCAGCAGGCGGATATGGCTGTCCGTCAGCACCGCCAACTCGTCGCGGCCTTTGGCCAGGTAATGCGAAGGGCGGCGCTGGGCAATCATCAGTGACAGCACTTCGCGTAACGCCAACCCGCGCTGCGCAAGGCTTTGCGGATCGCTGGCGGTGCTTGCCAGGTGCTGATTGACCTGATTGAAGTCGGCGCCGTACCAGACGCGCAAGCCTTCGGCCATGCCGTGAACCTCGCCATGCCCCGGTACAGCCGACAAGGGCACACTGTTGAGGTAGTCGCGCACAATTGTCTCGCGTGCCTGCAGGGTATCGGGGCCGTCTTGGTACGCGCGCACGCTGGCAGAAATCATCTGCCGCAGTTTTTCACTGCCAGATACAGTGAGGCCATCGGGGGAATGCCGGTATTTCTCAAGCTGGGTGGCCAACGTGCTGCCCCCTGCCGACTGACCGGGTAAATGAAGTATTTTTGCCACCTGTGACCACGCAGCCATGGCAAAGCGCGGCCAGTCCACCGCCGGGTTGGCCAGCGGCTTTGCGGGGTCGAGCAAGTCGCGGTTTTCAATGAACAGCAAACTCTGCACCACCACGGGCGGGATGCTGGCGAAGTTGGAATAAAGCTGCTGCGGGTAGTTGTAGTGGTACAGCGGCGCCCCCGAGCAGTCCGTGATAGACAGTCCGGCCTGAATCTTTTCTGAGTAGGGGACGAAAAACCCTTTTTTGCTGTAGCTCAATAGCGCTGGCGAGAAACGAGTTTGCTCTGCAATTACGTAGTCGCGTTTTAACAGGCGCGGCAAAAAGTCGCCCAGCGAGCTGTAGCCCAAACGCTTGTCGAACGGTCCCGCGCCGGGATACAGCATGGAATCGCTGGCGCCTGCGTGTATCGAGTAGTTCAGGGCTGCGGCAAAGCGACTGAATTCCTGCGCTTGTAGCCTGGAAGTACGGACTTCCTTCTCCACGGCAACTCCCAGCACCCCCAGCGCGATCAACAGCAGCAGGCCAAACAACATCCAGCCATAACGCCGCCCGCGCGACCTGGGCGGCGGGGACGGGAGGTCTTCCACTGCCGTTTCAGGCACTGCGAGTTTGCTGGAGTTTGAATGCCACAGTGCGCCCATAGTCGACCGATCCACCTACGCATTTTGGCTGCGCTTGAATCAAGCGTAGACGCTGCCCCAAAGAGGCGAGCACTTTGTGCGCCGTTCTTTACTCTGGTTTTCCGACACGCGCCGCACTTCCGTCTGTCAGATAATTTGCCTGAAAGCATAGGGATAGAGCCTTCAAGTCAGGTAAATACGTCCTAGGTAGGGGCATGACTGTGCACCAACGCTGTGCAATACTCGCCGCCGATCTCAGTAGGGCATTTCCCTTTTGACCTGTCGACCCACGAGGTCCGGGCCGATCAAGAGGGGAGCCGGGTCACACGCCCGGCTTGGTAGAGCGCCCGATTGATGCCACATCCAATAACAATATGAGGTTGTACTTTTATGCCAGTCGGCAACCACCAGCCCCACAGCGACACCGCTCAGGGCGGTCCGCTCAAGCGTGAACTGGGCGAACGTCATATTCGCTTGATGGCGCTTGGCGCCTGTATCGGCGTAGGCCTTTTCCTGGGCTCGGCCAAGGCAATTGAAATGGCAGGGCCTGCCATCATGCTGTCCTACATCATCGGTGGCTTGGCCATTCTGGTGATCATGCGTGCGCTCGGCGAAATGGCCGTGCACAACCCGGTAGCCGGTTCGTTCAGCCGCTACGCACAAGATTATCTGGGCCCGCTGGCGGGCTTTTTGACCGGCTGGAACTACTGGTTCCTGTGGCTGGTGACCTGCGTCGCGGAAATCACTGCAGTGGCGGTGTACATGGGGATCTGGTTCCCGGATGTCCCGCGTTGGATCTGGGCGCTTGCCGCGCTGATCAGCATGGGCTCGATCAACCTGATCGCGGTCAAGGCGTTTGGTGAGTTCGAGTTCTGGTTTGCCCTGATCAAGATTGTGACCATCATTGCGATGGTGCTTGGCGGCATCGGGATCATCGCCTTCGGTTTTGGCAACGATGGCGTCGCGCTGGGTATTTCTAACCTGTGGACCCACGGCGGCTTCATGCCCAATGGTGTGCAGGGCGTGCTGATGTCCCTGCAGATGGTGATGTTTGCGTACCTGGGCGTTGAGATGATCGGCCTGACCGCCGGTGAAGCCAAGAACCCGCAAAAAACCATCCCGAGCGCGATTGGTTCGGTGTTCTGGCGTATTTTGCTGTTCTACGTCGGCGCGTTGTTCGTGATCCTGTCGATCTACCCGTGGAACGAAATCGGCACTCAGGGCAGCCCGTTTGTGATGACTTTTGAGCGTCTGGGCATCAAAACTGCCGCCGGGATCATCAACTTCGTGGTCATCACGGCGGCGTTGTCGTCTTGCAACGGTGGCATTTTCAGCACCGGTCGCATGCTCTACAGCCTGGCGCAAAATGGTCAGGCACCGGCCAACTTCGGTACAACCTCCAAAAACGGCGTGCCGCGTCAGGCGTTGCTGCTGTCGATTGCGATGTTGCTGCTGGGCGTGGTCCTTAACTACCTGGCCCCGGAAAAAGTCTTTGTGTGGGTAACCGCCATTGCCACCTTCGGTGCGATCTGGACCTGGTTGATGATCCTGCTGGCACAATTGCGCTTTCGCAAAAACCTGAGCCCGGAAGAAGCCGCTGGCCTGAAATACCGCATGTGGCTGTACCCGTACAGCTCCTACGCTGCACTGGCGTTCTTGTTGTTGGTGGTCGGGCTGATGGCGTACTTCGAAGAAACCCGCGTGGCGCTGTTTGTTGGCCCTGCTTTCTTGATCCTGCTGACCGTGCTGTTTTACGTGTTCAAGTTGCAGCCGACTCAAGTGAGCGAGTCGAACCAGGGTGCGCAGCTTAAAAAAAGCTGATCGCTAACCCCGTAGTACAACGTGCCGCAGCGAGTGACCTCGCTGCGGCACTGTCATGTTGCAGGGGCATTCAACCGTTTGTTCCAGTCCAGCCACGCTGCCAGTAGCACCATCACCCCCACGCCCATCACGGCGCTGATCAGTTTGATCGCCAGCGTGTCACCGCCCAGTGCATTGAGCATGTCAGCCAGCGGCGCCAGCACTACCCCCAGACAAAACACTTCCAGCGAATAGCGCCCCATTCGACAGGTTTGGCGTGCCACCCAGAGGTTGAGCCAATGGCTGTGGGGGACCAGTTTTGCCGCCACATACGCCAGTGCCAGAAAGTGCACTAAACGCACCGGGGACAGGTTGGTCTTGCTGATCGGATAGAGGTACTCGCCCAGCCACAGCGGGATGATGGCATCGTGTAGCTGAGGCCATTTCCAGGACAACGCCAGCAGCCCGGTCAACAACAGGTACAGCGCAGCGCCCATGAACAGCGGTTGACGTGTCAGGGGACGACTATCAGGCACCTTGTCGCGTTGCGCCCACAGGGACGCCGCGCCCCCCAGTACAAACAGAAACTGCCAGGCCAGCGGGTTGAAAAACCACACGCCGCCCTCTTGTGCCGCCAGGTTCCAGTAAGGGGCCGTGAGGTACACCAGAAACGAAATACCCACCACCAGGGCGCACCTGCGCAGTAGCAGTGGCAACACCAGCGGTAAACCCAGTAACAGCAGAATGTAAAGGGGCAACGGGTCCATCAGGTTGGGTTTGAAGCGCAATAACAGTTCATCGGTGAGCGCCTGTTGCGGGTTGCTCAAGAAGTACTGCAAGCCCATTTCTTGCACCAGATCGCGGGTTTCGACGTGGCTGTTGGCGAAGAACACAATGCCCATCAGCACCGCCAGCAAAAAAATGTGAACCACGTACAGCACCCAGGCGCGGCGCAGGATTTTGATCCCGGCCCGAACAAAGCCATCACGTTGTGCAATCTTGCCGTAAGCCAGTACGGCGGCGTACCCCGCCAGAAAGACAAAAATTTCCGCAGCATCGCTGAAGCCGAAGTTGCGCACGGTTAATTCGGCCAGCGGATTGTGCGGAATGTGATCCCAGAAAATAAAAATCAGCGCCAGCCCGCGGAAGAAATCGATGCGGTGGTCGCGTCCGGTCGTCATCACGGCAGTTCTCAGACAAAGGTTATAAAAAGACCTGCCTATACGGCAGAGGTTGCGCGCCGCACAACGGCGGCGCGCAGGGTGAAGGGAAACCACGGTAAATGCAAAGCTTTGACAGGACGTATTGTGGCCAATCATTACGCGTATGGGCGGCACACAGGGCTTGGCATCCGGTCATTCTTCGAGGATCGTCTCCAGCGGTTTTTTATCCAGGATGCCTTGGGTGATGACTTCCAGGGTTTTGGCTTTGTTGTTGGCCAGCGCGGTGAGTTCCCTGCTGTAAAGATCTTCAAACGCCGTGGTTTGCGTGAATACCTTGCTTTCATCGATTACCAGCGTTTGTGACAGCGCGTTGAGCTCGCTTTCCAGGCTCGACACCTCGGCTTGATCCCCGGCTTCCACGG
Source organism: Pseudomonas sp. WS 5071 (assembly GCF_012985765.1). NCBI lineage: Bacteria > Pseudomonadati > Pseudomonadota > Gammaproteobacteria > Pseudomonadales > Pseudomonadaceae > Pseudomonas > Pseudomonas sp. WS 5071. The sequence goes on from NZ_JAAQWY010000004.1 coordinate 18,378, forward strand.
CGGCGACCCACAGCGTATGAGTTTCACGCAGGGTTTCAAGGTCCAGATAGCGCTGATCGAACAATGCATTGGTGGTTTTGATGTTGCCCTTGTAGGCCGATTCGATATGGTTTCGCCACGGCTCCTGCGCCAGAAGCTGTTTGGCCATGAAGCCTAGGGTGGCTTCTTTATTGAGGATGATGTGATACGCCTCCTCGATTTGAACCGGCGTGATTTTTGCGCTGATCCTGAATTTCATGTGGGCAGGCTGCCATAGCAACTCAAGCCGTTTTGCCAAGTCCACTTGATAAATCAGTTTCACCTGCAGGGGATCGGGTTTGAGCCGGCTAACGTCCGACATGGGCATTACGCCTTCGCGCAACGCGGTGTCATAGGCCTCTTGTTGCAAGGCAATCTGGGTTTCAGCGATGTCATTGAGTTCAATCAGGCGAACTTCACTTTTCATCAATTTGAGTAATTTAAGTTCCCTTTCAGCCCCTTCAGCCAGCAATGCTTCGCGCAGCAGCACTCGGTAGCCAAAACGGCTGAAAATAGTTGCAACACGGTCGACACAGGTTTCGTTTTCGATCGCATGTGCAAACACCGTTGCGCGGTACTCACTGTCTTCTGCTGCGGTTTCGAGGACGCGCCACACGCGATCGGTCAACAGTGCCCGGTCATGTTCGAAGTCCGCACTGGCGACCAGGTCTCGAATGACTTTGAAGAAGTTTTCGGCGTGTGGCTCTGCACTCAAGGCTTCCCACAGGTCACGTTTCAAGCTGAGTTCGGCGGCGGGCAACTCCTGGCTCAACCATAGACCACCAGGGTGCGGTGCGTCAGGCACATGGGTACGTGACTCCAAAGCAAGCCCGAGCCGTGTTCTGAGCTCATTGACGGCCTCCAGGGTTCGCAATTCCAGTGGATTGTCATGCAAAGAGGTGGAACTCAGCCTGCTTGCCGGCAGTTGGAAGTACGCATCAGGTACGGTAACGAGCCGGTTGGCGCGCAGGTCGAGATGGGTCAAGTGCGGCAGGTTGTCTACGCCGGCAGGCCACTGGGTCAGTCGATTTTGACTCAAGTTCAGGCTGCGCAGCTCGGTCATCTGGCTGAAGTCAGGCGCGAGGTTGAGTTTGTTGTGGCTGAGGTCCAGCACCCTGAGGTTTTTGAGACTGGCCAGTTTGCTGGCGCTCGCTTGGGTGAGTGTCAGCTTGTTCATATGCAATTTGAGTTCAGTCAGTTCCTGCAAGTTAAACACTGTCGAGGGCAGTTCTCGCAGGTTGGCCGATTCCATGGAAAGTGTTCGCAATTTGGGAAACCGCTTCAAAAACGTCTCAAAGTGCGAGCCCAAAAACAGGTGGTTCGCTTCCAGCGAGGTGACATGGCTGAAATCGGCATCAAGGGTTGGCAGTCTGCCGAGCTGAACACTGCTGATATTGAGACGGGACCCCGGAATCGGGACATCTGGCTCGGGGATTCGCTGCCAGCATTTGATTAAACGTTGCGCAAAAATATTTTTGTCCCGCAGATGCACCGGACGGATGTGGTGTTCGCTGAACTGCACAAACTCCAAGGGTTCCCTTTGCCATTCTTCAAGGCTCATTTTCAGCCCCTTGAACTCCTTGTTCAGGGCTTCAAGTCGGCTCAACCCTTCGCGGCTGAACAGGCTATCAACACCGATAAAGCCTTGAACCTCTTCCGTGCTGTGCGCCGGGTACAACTTGGACTTCAGGTGCCTGATCCTTCGAGGATGGGTGGAGATACAGGCAAACGGGGCGCGCGCACAACGCAGGCCCTCTGTGTCACGGCGCGGATACCCGGCGCGCCCCTTTGCCAGGCGAAGCGGGGAGTGCGCGTGCGGCTGTTCCGGGGGCATCCCCAAGAGGCGTCTGAGTGTGGCGCGTGACAGGGGCGGGCGTTGTTTGAGGGCTTGTTTGAGCATTTGGCCCTGATTGGTCGCTGGAAAACCCAGTGCGGCTCTTTGCGCGTCCGGCAAGGCGTGCAGAACGGATGCGTAGACATCATCCAGCGGATGCAGCATTTGATCCTGGCCGTTGTAGGTCTCGTAACGGTTGCCTTGTTTGACCAGTACTTTGCGAACCGTGGCATCGGGGGCGCCAATTTCATCGATCAGGGGGCCGGACAGCACGCTGTCATGCACCTCCAGCCTGACGTCTTGCGGCCAGCCCGGCATGTCCGCCAGGCTGTGCAGGATCAGTTTCTGTGAGTCCAGCGAGAGGGCATCATGGAAGTAGTACCCTTCGTACGCGCGCATCAAGCGATTTTCCTGTTCAAAAATCGTCGATTCTTCTTTTAACCGTAAGGGGATACGCCCTTGCGTCAGTTGCTCAATTTCAGAGGTCGTGGCAGCACCGATCATTTCGCTGGCGGCCGATACCGGGAGACCGGGCGATGCATGAGTCAGGGTTTTTATCAGGGGATCATCGCTCGCCTGAGATTGGTCGTATTGCGCGCGCAGCAGATCTTCTTGCAGCACCTCGGCGTGATCGGCCACCTTGGCACTCAACAGCCTGACCTGCTCGTCGATGTCCGAGACAAACGTACCGGTAAGAGGATCGGTTCCAATCCACTGACGTATTTGCGCGGTGTCCAGGGACATCAGCACCGTCTTGAACAACTCCCCGCGGCGCACCTGGCTGTCGAGCACTTGAACAACCGATACATGGCCTGCCTTGACCGGCCCGTACTCGATAAGGGTTTTCCCCGCACTGTCGACGCAGCGCAGGATCTTGGTTGATGGCCACAGGTCAGCATGCGCCAGCACCTGGATTTGCATCAAAGGATCGGCTGTCACATCGCCGGCACGCATTTTTGTCACGAACGCTTTGAGCTTTGCGCGTGCGTTGTATCGTTGCACACAGTCACCTAGCAGAGCCGGGGGAGGTTGCTGATCGACGAACGCCTGCCGCAGGACTGACTCATCGGTGCCGGAAGCGTTTAAAAAATTCAGTGCCTGTCCATCACTCAAGTCTTGAAGTGAGGCGTCCAGGCGACGAACAAAGGTCGACGTCTCCCAAGCCTCGATTTCCTCAAATTCGTGGGTCCATGCCCCTTGACCGTTTGATGTGATCAGCGGGGCGTAGGCATTGGGACGGGTGGGGTGTAGCACGCGGTAGGCATGATGGGCTTCGTGATGCACTCGGTAGTGCTTGCCTTCGAGTTGCAAGTACTGTTTGCCCTGATGCCTATAAAGCCCGCGTTCATCCGCTTTGTCAGCGGCCTCCGGGGGCACATCGTGTTCAAAGGGGGCGAGGTCCGGCTTCCACAACTGCCTCTTGCCCTCTGGCCGTTCAAGGATCTCCAGCTCTTCCACAAGCGGCGATTTCTCAATGGCCGGGGGGGCCGTGAATTCTTTGGCCAGCTTTCCGGCAGCGGCGATGAATGCCACATTGATCAGCACACTGCGGGTATAGGACCAGGCCAGCGCCTGATCGCCCTGTTCCCAAGCCTCAATGCCGTGATAGATGTCCGTCATGATTTGCGCGGCAAACACGACGGTCATGATTTCCCCAAGCCCGGGAATAAACAGGGCAGCCACGTTCAATACATTCAGGCTGACGTCGAAGTAATGCTCGATGCGCTTGATGAGCGAGAGGCGATTAATTTCCGCGGTGGGTACAGCCAGAAAACGTGCGTCATTGATGATCTGGAATTTCTTTTGTTCAAACAGGTAGCGAAACAGATTGTCCTGTATCGGGTTAGGCGTCATTTCCAGCGGGTCATTGTTCTTATCGACAAAACGTGCGTTCAACCGTTTAGTCAGTTGCAATTTTTGGCGTTGAGGGACGAGGTGAATAAAGAATTGGCGATAGGTGGGATCTTGCATCTTGCGCATCCAGTCTGAAGATGCCAGACGGATGGAGTCGTACTCTTTAATACAACTGACCGGGTCCCCTGGAATATAAAGAATGCACCGCCGGTCACGTTCAAGCGCAGAGCCGTGGGACAAAATCATTGACGGAAAAAGAATATCGTCCATGTGCAAGGCGTTGCACGTCAGCGGAAATCCGTTAAATAAAAGGTTTTCTTCGCCCCGGCAATACGCTAACAACAGCGTGTGCGTGCTGGCGCTGATATCGCCTTTCATCAATGCAATTTGCGATTGCAGCATCAACGTGTGGCGTTCGTGACGTTCAAAGGTGTACAGCAGTTGATGCTTTGCCGCCGTATCGACGGGGCTGAAAATTCCGTTTAAATGCGTTTGGTATTGCCCTCCGATATCCAGGTCCCGACACAGGCGGGCAAAATCCACGGGTTCGATCTCAATCAACCTGGGCGCCGGTTGATCATAGCCCCCGGATTGATGACTCCACAGGTGAGAGCCTCTGGGCATGCCGGCGGGCTGGGCCTGACTGTCATCAAAATTATGCAAAGCCGCTTGCAGTAAGGTTTGCGTCGCGGTGCTTTCAACTTCCTGGGTGAAAAAGTTAAGGCTGGTTTGGGTGATGATGTTGTGTTCGACATCGCACGCAATACCGAACCGGGCGTGCAAGGCGGCGGTTAATAACGGTGCGGCGAATTCGTTAACCGAGCGGATGTCGTTCAAGTAATTATTGACCGCTGCCAGCGACAGATTATTAAGGGCGTGAATTTCTTTGAGGGCATCACGCTGAGCATCGGTGGCGTCGGTAAACCAGAGTGGAAGTTCCAGTTGATGATGAGGCAGGCGGGAAATAATTTGATGCGGCGCTTGGCGTATTGGCTCATGCACGGCCTCTTTAATGAGGTCGTGATGGATGCCGAGAATCGGTAAGTCGGGAGCAAGTTCGGAGGCGGGTGAAGGCAAGTAAGAGGGCATGCGTTAACGTCCAGTCGGGGGGGGAGACGTCAAGTTTAGAAAGTTTGCGGGGGGCTAAAAAGGTTAAATAGTTGATGGGGAAAGTTACGCTTCGACGCTATTTTTGCGCTGAAGGTATAGTTATTTAATACCCGGTTTTATAAAAAAAGTTAAAGGGGTTAAATGCGCCGGGAGAATGTCTTTATTTCTCCCGGCGCAATGCGAGTCAGTTTAGGCCGCCGCGATCACGTTGGGTTCAAAACTGTCGGCTCGCGCCATTTGCCACATGCGCGAATAAAACTCGCCGTTGACTTCGCCGGTCAGCAGTTCACCGGGTTTGAGGAACACATGTAATTGGGAGAACAGTTTCACCTCGGTTGCCGATACCCGGCGAACCAAGTGCTTGGCCTGGAGCTGGGAGGGATGCTCTAGGCCGGCAGCTGCCAGCATCTCCGCCAGGCCTTTGAGTGTGTTGCGGTGGAAGTGGAACACCCGTTGCGCCTTATCGGGCACCACCAGTGCGCGCTGACGCAAAGGGTCTTGGGTAGCAACCCCGGTCGGGCATCTGTTGGTGTGGCACGACTGGGACTGAATGCAGCCGATGGCGAACATAAACCCTCGTGCGGAGTTGGCCCAGTCAGCGCCGATGGCCAGTACGCTGGCGATGTCGAAGGCGCTGACGATTTTGCCGCTGGCGCCCAGTTTGATCTTGTTGCGCAGGTTCAACCCCACCAGTGTGTTGTGCACGAACAGCAGCCCTTCACGCATCGGCGCGCCCATGTGGTCGGTGAACTCCACCGGGGCCGCGCCCGTCCCGCCTTCTTTACCGTCGATTACGATAAAGTCTGGCAGGATGCCGGTTTCGAGCATGGCCTTGGCGATGCCCATGAACTCCCATGGATGGCCCAGGCAGAATTTAAAGCCCACCGGTTTGCCACCGGACAACGCGCGCAGTTGTGCAATCCAGTGCATCAGCTCAAGGGGGGTTGAAAATGCGCTGTGGCGCGACGGTGAAATGCAGTCTTCGCCCATCATGATGCCGCGTGTTTCCGCGATTTCCTGGGTGACTTTGTCTTTGGGCAGAATCCCGCCATGGCCGGGTTTGGCGCCCTGGCTCATCTTGATTTCAATCATGCGCACTTGCGGGTTTTGCGCCTGGACGGCGAAACGTTCCGGGTCGAAGCGGCCATCGGCGGTGCGGCAACCGAAATAGCCGCTGCCCAGTTCCCAGGTCAGGTCGCCGCCATTTTCCCGGTGGTAGGGGCTGATGCTGCCTTCACCGGTGTCATGGGCGAAGTTGCCCAGTTTTGCGCCCTGGTTCAGCGCGCGGATCGCGTTAGCGCTAAGGGAGCCAAAACTCATGGCCGAAATGTTGAACACCGATGCTGAGTAAGGCTGGGTGCACTGCGGGCCGCCGACCATCACCCGAAAACTGGCCGGGTCGCTCAGCGGCGCGGGACGCATGGAATGACCGATGAATTCGAAGCCTGACTGGTACACGTCAATCAGTGTGCCGAACGGTTTGTCGGCGCTTTCATTCTTGGCGCGGGAGTAGACCAGCGAGCGTTGGGCGCGGGAGAAGGGCAGCGCGTCGCTGTCGGACTCCAGCAAATACTGGCGAATCTCCGGGCGGATGGTTTCCACCATGTAGCGGATATTGCCCAGAATCGGGTAATTACGACGCACGGCGTGGGGTGTTTGCAGCAGATCGAAAATACCGATCAGGCTCAACACCAAGGTGACCGCGGTGAACGGCCACAACCACTCGTGGTGCATAAACGGCAGGCTGGCGAGGGTGAAAATCACGCAAAAGGCAAAAAACGCATAACGGCTCAACAGTGACAGGCTCATACGGTTTCCTGTTTCAGGCTTATTTGTTCAGTCAGGCCATTGCGCCTGAAGGGCTCGCGCAGAACACGAGCGGGAGACTCACGGTGTGGTTAGGACCCTCTCTTTAGCCTGGAGGTTTCCCGGGGGAGGCGCTTGCTTTGCATCAAGTAAACGCCGCACAGAAAGCAGACTAGCCATTGAACGAGATTTCGCAGCACGCAGCATCCCGACGAAAGTCGCGGGTTGAGTCCCGCCAACGCCAATGGTGGCCTTTTCAGCGAGTCACCATACAGACGGATGCTGACACCACGCTATCTGTGTCTTTTCGTCAGCCTGCTGGCATGTGATCCTTCGCGCCCTTTCCGGTTTGTTGGCAGATGCCCGTGAGTGTTTCAGATATTTCCCGCGTTGTTCCCCCCAACATCCTTCGCATTGCCGCGGCCGTACTGATTGGGCCTGACGGCCAGACACTGCTGGTGCGCAAACGCGGCACGCAAGCGTTCATGCAACCGGGTGGCAAGATTGATGCCCATGAGCAACCCATTGAGGCACTTGTCCGGGAACTGCAAGAAGAACTGGCGCTCGTGATCGACCCGACGCGTGCCACCTATCTAGGGCACTTTTGTGCACCGGCTGTGAACGAACCCGGCTTTGAGGTGCAGGCCGAACTGTTTTTGCTGCACATCGACGCACGGGTGTCGCCTGCCGCCGAGATCGAGGAAGTGCAGTGGATTGATCCGCAGGGGGACGGCGGTCTGACGCTGGCGCCCTTGACCCGTGACGTGATTTTGCCGTTTTACCGCCAGATTATTCCTGCTTGATCCCGACTCACTGCTGACAAGGACTGTCCCTGATGCCTGTCCATGATGTGTTGATGTTTGCCGCCGCGTGCCTGGTGATGGTGCTGACCCCCGGGCCGAACATGATTTACCTGATCTCACGTTCAATCTGTCAGGGCCGCAAAGCCGGCGTCACCTCGCTGCTTGGCGTGGTTGCAGGCTTTTTCGTGCACATGCTGGCGGCGGCTGTAGGGCTTACAGCTGTGTTTCTCGCCGTTCCACTGGCCTATGAAGCCTTGAAGTGGGCAGGCGCGCTGTATCTGTTATGGATGGCCTGGCAGGCGGTGCGGCCCGGCGCGCGCTCGCCGTTCGAAGCCCGGGCGCTGGCGCCGGACACCCCGTCCAGGTTGGTGATGATGGGTTTTTTGACCAGCGTGCTGAACCCCAAGGTGGCGATGTTCTACCTGTCGATTTTTCCGCAGTTCATCAGCCCGGCGCACGGTTCGCTGTTTATCCAAAGTATCCTGTTGGGCCTGACGCAAATCAGTGTCAGTTTCACCGTGAATTTCTTGATTGCACTGTTCGCTTCCGCCATCGCCGTCTGGTTCGTGCGTAACCCGCTGTGGTTGGCCGTGCAGCGTTATGTGATGGGCGGCGTGCTGGCTGCGCTGGCCGTGAGACTGATGCTGGAGCAACGTAAAACCGTATGACGTGGACCTGTAATGGCTATAGAACTGCTTGATCCTTCACACGCCAGGGCGTATCGCCAATTAATGCTTGAGGCGTACGCACAGCACCCGGAGGCCTTTGTCTCCCGCATTGCCCATCGTGAGAAATTGCCCCTGAGTTGGTGGGAATCACAACTGGACGACGAACTGAGCACGCTGTATGGCGCGTTTGTGGAAGGGCAGTTAGTTGGGATTGTCGGCCTGGCGTTTGAACCCTGGGAAGACATGCAACACAAGGCCACCTTATTTGGCTTGTACGTGTGTGAGCGCTGCCGCGGGCAGGGCCTGGGCGAGCAACTGGTGCACGCCGTGCTGTCATTGGCCGAAGAAGAGCCCGACATCAACGTGATTGAGCTGACTGTGAGTGCGAACAGCCTCCCGGCATTGGCGTTGTACACCCGCTGCGGGTTTCAACAATCGGGCCTGGAAGACTGCGCTATCAGGGTGGGCGAGAACTATTACGACCGTGTGCACATGCGCCGGCGCGTGAATCAAGCGGATGATCCGGCAGGCGCAGTTGGGTAGCTGCGCCTGGCGTTTACAGGTGCGCAGAGGGTTCAACGCACCGCGCTGACGCCATCAAGCGTCGAGAACGAGGTGTCCTTGGCGGTCAGCAGGAAGTCGCGCATATAGGGCGCATCCAGCATGTCTGCCCGGATGGCCGCGTACAGCGTGGCGAACAATCCTTTTTCACCCAAACGCTTGGCCTTCACATAGCCCCGCGAGCTGTATTCGTGCAACGCCCAGTGCGGCATGCCGCAGACCCCGCGCCCGCTGGCCACCAGTTGCATCATCATGACGGTCAGCTCCGAGGTGCGCACTTGCGCCGGCTCCACGTCTGCGGGCTCCAGAAAACGCGTGAAAATATCGAGACGATCCCGCTCGACCGGGTACGTAATCAACGTTTCGCTTTTCAGGTCGTCGGGCACGATGAACGCTTTGCTGGCCAATGGGTGCTGATTGGCCACCGCCAACATGGCTTCGTAGGTGAACAGCGGCACATACGTCAGGCCTGCAATCTCTTGCGGGTCGGAGGTCACCACCAGGTCCAGATCGCCACGGGCCAGTGCCGGGAGTGGCGCGAAGGCAAATCCCGACGCCAAATCGAGTTCCACCTCGGGCCATGCATCGCGGAACTGGTCAATGGTGGGCATCAGCCACTGAAAGCAACTGTGGCATTCGATGGCCATATGCAGACGCCCGGCCGTGCCACCCACCAGGCGTGCGATATCACGTTCCGCGCTGCGCATCAGCGGCAACATGGCGTCGGCCAGTTGCAACAGGCGCAAACCGGCACTGGTGAAGCGCACGGGTTTGGTCTTGCGCACGAACAACGGCATGCCCATGCGCTCTTCCAGCTCTTTGAATTGATGAGACAAGGCCGACTGGGTCAGGTGCAGGCGTTCTGCCGCTTCCACCAGGCTGTCGGATTCGCGCAAGGCGTGCAGGGTTTTGAGGTGACGAATTTCCAGCACGGGTGCTCCATGAGTAATTTTGATGATCAACACGAAAACGTTGAGTTTGTCTCATGTTGTGCCGTCTGTCGATAATTGGGCCATTACTGACATGGAGGAATGCCGTCATGGCCCTGGCCCACAATCTTGGTTTCCCACGCATCGGCGCGGATCGCGAACTTAAAAAAGCCCTTGAAGCCTATTGGAAAGGCGACATCGATCAAGCCGCGCTGCAAGCCGTGGGCCGTGAATTGCGCGCCAAACACTGGCAACTGCAAAAAGACGCTGGCATCGACTTGGTGCCCGTAGGTGACTTCGCGTGGTACGACCAGGTGCTGACCCATTCATTGACCTTCGGTGCTATCCCGGAGCGCTTTGCCAATACGCGGGACAACAACGGCCGTCCGACGCTGGACACCCTATTCGGCATGGCCCGTGGCGCCAGCCACAGTTGCTGCGGTGCAGAACACAGCCAAGGCCAGTACGCTCAGGAGCTGACCAAGTGGTTCGACACCAACTATCACTACCTGGTCCCGGAGTTCAGTCTCGATCAGCGTTTTGAGTTGAGCTGGAGCGCGCTGTTTGAAGAGGTCGATGAAGCGTTGGCGCTAGGCCATAGGGTCAAACCGGTGATCATCGGCCCGCTGACTTACCTGTGGCTGGGCAAGGCCAAAGGTAACGCGTTCGACAAACTTGAGCTGCTGGAAAACCTGCTGCCGGTGTACGCCCAGATCCTGTCGCGACTGGCTGAGCAAGGTGTGGAGTGGGTGCAGATTGACGAACCGATCCTGTCGCTGGACTTGCCGCAAGCCTGGAAAAGCGCGTTCGAGCGCGCATATCACATTCTTCAGTATTCGCCGCTTAAAAAGCTGGTGGCGACCTACTTCAGCGGCCTGGAAGACAACCTCGGTCTGGCGGTCAGCCTGCCGGTGGAAGGGCTGCACGTTGACCTGGTCCGTGCCCCGGACCAGTTGCACGGGATTCTGGATCGCCTGCCCACCTACAAGGTGCTGTCGCTAGGACTGGTTAACGGCCGCAATGTCTGGCGCTGCGACCTGGAAAATGCCCTGGCGCAATTGCAACTGGCCGAAGAACGTTTTGGGGACAACCTGTGGGTCGCCGGTTCGTGTTCGCTGTTGCACAGTCCGGTGGATCTGGACCGCGAGACCAAACTGGATGCGGAACTGAAAAGCTGGCTGGCCTTCGCCAAACAAAAATGCAGCGAAATCGCCGTGCTGCGTGACGCTTTGAACATCCCGCAAGCCCCACAGGTGCAACAGGCGCTGGCCGAAAGCCGCACTGTAGAGCAGCGCCGCGCCCACTCACCGCGCATTCACAAACCGGCGGTGCAAGCGCGCCTGGATGCCATTACGGCCGCTGACAGTCAGCGTCAATCGCCCTTTGCCGAGCGTATTGAAGTGCAACGTGCGCGCTTGAATCTGCCAGCGTTTCCGACCACCACCATCGGCTCCTTCCCGCAGACAGCTTCTATTCGTCTGGCGCGTCAGTCCTTTAAGCAGGGCAAATTGTCGGCCAGCGAATACACCGATGCCATGCACAGCGAAATCCGAAACGCTGTAGAGACTCAGGAGCGCCTGGGTCTGGACGTGCTGGTTCACGGCGAAGCCGAACGCAATGACATGGTTGAATACTTTGCCGAGCAACTGGACGGCTACGCGTTCACACAATATGGCTGGGTGCAGAGCTACGGCTCGCGTTGCGTGAAACCGGCAATCATTGTGGGTGACCTGAGCCGCCCGAAAGCCATGACCGTGGACTGGATCACCTACGCTCAAGGCCTGACTGACAAAGTGATGAAGGGCATGCTGACCGGCCCGGTGACCATGTTGATGTGGTCCTTCCCGCGCGAAGACGTTTCGCGCAAAGTCCAGGCGCAACAGCTGGCGCTAGCCCTGCGTGACGAAGTGGTGGACCTGGAAAACGCGGGTATCAAAATTGTGCAAATCGACGAAGCGGCGTTTCGAGAAGGCTTGCCGTTACGCCGTGCGCAGTGGCAAGAGTACCTGGACTGGGCGGTGGAAGCGTTCCGTTTGTGTGCCTCGGGCGTGGGTGACGCCACCCAGATCCACACCCATATGTGCTACAGCGAATTCAACGACGTCATCAAGTCGATTGCGGCGATGGATGCGGACGTCATCACCATTGAAACCTCGCGCTCGGACATGGAGCTGCTGGAGGCGTTCGAAGCGTTCGATTACCCGAACGACATTGGCCCGGGTGTTTATGACATTCACTCGCCACGGGTGCCGGACACGGCGCAGATGGTGACGTTGCTGAGCAAGGCCGCGCAGCGCATCCCGGCTGAGCGGTTGTGGGTCAACCCCGATTGCGGCCTTAAAACCCGCGCGTGGGCCGAGACCGAAGCCGCGTTAATCAACATGGTCGCGGCGGCCCGCAAGCTGCGGGCCGAAGCGGCCTGATCTGTCGCCAGGCGCACTCGGTCCGCTGGGTGCGCTCGGTGGCCCCCAGACGCTGAGCGATGGCTCTTTGCGCCGTCAGGCTGGAATCGAGATCGAGTGTATTCAACCTCAGATGCACCCCGTTAAGCACCCGCCGGGTTTACTTCGGCGGGCTTTAACGGGGAACGTCGAGTGGCGGGCAGAAGCCTCAATGAGGAAAACGGCGCTGCCGGTTTTGGGTTAGTGGAGCCTGACCCAGACGCTGACCAACACAGTTGCAGCCATCAGCCAGGCCACGGCAGCCAGCGCCAGCGAAGCTTCAAGGCGCATGCGATCGACCAGCAGGTACAAGGCCGCTAAATACACAAAGTAGGGGATGATCGACCACATGCCGAACACGATGGTGGTTTTCAGGTCCTCAATGGACCGGCCTTTGCCCACGATGTAGTGAGCGATCAGGGCAAACGTCGGAAATAGCGGCACCAGTCCGGCGATGTAATAGTTTTTGGTTTTTGCGAGCATGGCCAGAATGATCACCACGCCGGCCCCGAGCGCGGCTTTTAAAATCAGATCCATCAGTGTGCCAAACCGTATTTTTTAACTTTGTCGAACAGTGTGGTCTTGGCCATCCCCAGTTCCTGGCTGGCTTGAGTCAAGTTGCCCCCACTGCGTTGCAGGGCGTCGTTGAGCAGATTGCGTTCGAAGGCTTCCACCGCTTCAGAAAACCCCAACCCTTGCGCGACCGTACCGCCGGTCTTTTTAAATGCGGGCAGCCCGAGTGCAAAGCGTTCGGCCACGTTGCGAAGTTCCCGCACGTTGCCGGGCCAGTCATGGCTCATCAGGCTGGAGAGGGTCTGGTTGTCGAGCTCCGGTGCGGTGCGGTCGAAGCGCAGCGAAGACTGCTGCAGGAAGTACTCGAACAATTGCAGGATGTCTTCACGGCGCTCGCGCAAGGGCGGCAGTTCGAGGGTGACAACGTTCAACCGGTAATACAGGTCGCTGCGAAACTGGTTAGCTTTGCCCAGTTGGTCGAGGTCGGATTTGGTGGCCGCGATCACCCGGCAATCGACATCAATGCTTTGGTTGGAACCAAGCCGCTCCAAGGTGCGCTCTTGCAGCACGCGCAACAGTTTGATCTGCAAATTGAGGGGCATGCTTTCGACTTCATCGAGGAACAGCGTGCCGCCGTCGGCATGTTCGATTTTGCCGATTCGCCGCTTGCCCGCCCCGGTGAAAGCGTTGGCTTCGTGGCCGAAGATTTCACTTTCAAACAGGTTCTCGGGCAGGCCCCCGCAGTTCAGGGCGACGAACTGCTGGGGGTGGCGCCGACTGAAGTCGTGCAGGCAGCGGGCGACCAGCTCTTTGCCAGTGCCTGTTTCGCCTTCAATCAGCACGTTGGCAGATGTATCGGCGACGTTGGCAATCAGTTCGCGCAAGTTCTGCATAGCCGGCGAGCGGCCAATGATGCGGCCTTCGAGGGAGTCGCGCTCAGCCAGTTGCCTACGCAGGGACCAGACCTCACGGGCCAGGCTGCGCTGCTCCAGCGCACGGCGCACGACGTCCACCAGACGCTCGGGGGAAAACGGTTTTTCCATGAAGTCATAGGCACCGTCGCGCATCGCACCCACGGCCATGGAGATGTCGCCATGCCCGGTGATAAGCACCACAGGCAAGCTGTGGTCGCGGGCCTTGAGGCGCTTGAGCAGTTCCAGGCCATCAATGCCGGGCAAGCGGATATCGCTGATGACAATGCCGGGGAAGTTGTCACCCACCAGCGCCAACGCTTGCTCGGCGCTGCTTACGCCTTCACTGCGAATGTCTTCAAGGGCCAGTGCCTGCTGGCAACCCAGCAAAACATGGGGGTCGTCTTCGACAATCAGGACGCTTAATTCAGGGTTCATAGCGGCTCGGCCTTAACGGGTTGCAGCAACGGTAATAAAAGGACAAACGCAACACCACCGCTGGCCGGAAATTCAACACTCAAGCTGCCACCGGCGGCGGCCGCGAGGCTGGCCGACAGGGTCAGGCCAAGGCCCAGACCTTGCTCACCGGGTTTGGTGGTGAAAAACGGTTCAAACAGATGCTTGCGGGTTTCAGGGTCAATACCGGGGCCGTTGTCGCGCACTTGCAGGCGGTATTTGCCCTCGCTGGTATGGCCTTCGAGCCACACGTGTTGCGGCGCGCTCTGACCGTGCATGGCATCGAGCGCATTGCCGATCAGGTTGATCAGGATTTGTTCGAGCCGCGTCTGGTCGATTCTCAGATCGGCGTCGCTGAACTCACGGTGCATTTGCGCACCCGACGCCTCGAGCCGGCTATCGAGCAGCTGGAGGGCGGCATCGACGGCGTGAGTCAGGTTGGCGTGGCCATGATCGTCGCCGCGCCGTGCAAACGAACGCAGGTTGGCCGTGATCCGGCCCATGCGGTCCACCAGGTTGTTAATGGTGCCGAGGTTTTCAGCCGCAACCTTGAAGTCACCGCGTTCCAGAAACCGGACCGTGTTGCCCGACAGCGTGCGCAAGGCGGCCAAGGGTTGGTTGAGCTCGTGGGCGATGCTGGTGGACATTTGCCCGATGGCGGCGAGTTTGCCAGCTTGCACCAGCTCATCCTGAGCGCGGCGCAGGGTGTCTTCGGCCTGACGACGTTCGCGAATCTGCCCTTTAAGACGTTCGTTGCTGGCGCGCAGGTGCGTCGTGCGTTCAGTGATTTTGCGTTCCAGCTGATTGTTGGCTTCTTGCAGGGCTTCCCGGGCGGCCAGTCGGGTGGCGATCACCTTGCGCCGCTCGTTCCACGCGATCAGCAGGAAGGCCAGCAGAGCAAAGCCCACAGCCACCAACATGCCCTGATTCGCGGCTTCGCGCCGCAAGTCTTGCAAGGGTGTCAGCAGGGTGATGTCCCACGGCGTGTCGTTGAGGTTGCGCGTTTGCGCCAGGTAACTGACTTGCTGATGATCGGTGATGACTTCGCTGTTGGTGGCGAAGGTGACTTTCTCCACACCTTCGGCCAACTGTTCGCGTTGTAATGGTTGCAACTCATTAAGCGGCCACCAGTAGTACTGAAGGCTGCGCGCCAGTTTTTCTTTGGTGTCGGCCGAAAGAGGCCTGACTGACTTCAGGCGCCGGGTAGGGTCGCTGGACAAGATAATGATGCCGTTCTCATCGCTGACGTAGGCTTCAAGGCGCGCCCGCTGCCAGCGCTCTTCAAGGGCTTCAAGGCGCACTTTAATAACCGCGACACCGATGATTTTGCCTTGTTCTTCCAACCCGTGGGCCAAGTAGTAGCCGGGCTCGCCGCTGGTGCTGCCGATTCCGTAGAAGCGCCCCGGCTGGCCGCGTACAGCGTCTTGAAAGTAAGCCCGAAAGGAGAGGTCTTCGCCCAGGTAGCTGTCGGCATCTCGCCAGTTGCTGGTAGCCAGCACCCGCCCGGTGGTGTCGAGGACATAGATGGCGCGGCTGCGGCTGCGGCGGTTAAGGCCTTCGAGGTATTGATTGACGGTGGTGCGGTTCTGCAAATTCGGGTCGGCCAACAGCTTCGATACGCTGGACTCAAGTTCCAGCAAGCTGGGGAGGTAGGTGTATTTGCCGAGTTCACTTTCTACAGTGCGGGCGTGCAGCTCAAGCTGACGCTCACCGTTTTCGCTGAGGGCACGAATGCCGAAATGCTCACTGACGCGATAGCCCGTGTACCCCAGGCCGATAGTCAGCAGGATAATCAGCGGCGGCAACAGCCAATGGCGGAGCAGACGAGGTTTCACGGCAAGTGAGGGCGGGGCACCGCGATAAAGTGTGGGGTCGCATTTCATCACAGATGCCTTGGGTCAACCACTGCGCAATAAAAAGGTGGCCAATGCTGTAACCGGGCGCAGCGCGCGCCAGCGGTTACAGGCGTGTGGCATACACCCGGCGGGTGTGGTTTTAGTGCTGCAGAATTTTACTGAGGAAGTCTTGCGCGCGTTGCGAGCGGGCGCTCACATCGCCAAAGAATTCTTCTTTTTCGCAGTCTTCAACGATTTTCCCCTGATCCATGAAGATGACCCGGTTGGCCACTTTGCGCGCAAAACCCATTTCATGAGTCACACACATCATGGTCATGCCTTCGTGGGCCAGTTGCACCATCACGTCGAGTACTTCGTTGACCATTTCCGGGTCGAGTGCAGAAGTGGGTTCGTCAAACAGCATGACAATCGGGTCCATCGCCAGCGCACGGGCAATCGCGACACGTTGCTGCTGACCGCCCGACAGTTGGCCGGGGTGCTTGTGAGCATGGGCCGACAGGCCCACACGCTCCAGCAACTCAAGGCCTTTTTTGGTGGCTTCGGCTTTGCTGCGCCCCAGTACCTTGACCTGAGCAATGGTCAGGTTTTCGGTGATGGTCATGTGCGGGAACAGTTCAAAGTGCTGGAATACCATGCCCACGCGCGAACGCAATTTCGGCAGGTTGGTTTTAGGGTCGGCAATCGAGATGCCGTCAACCACGATGTCGCCTTTCTGGAACGGTTCAAGGGCGTTGACGCACTTGATCAGGGTCGACTTGCCGGAGCCCGATGGCCCGCAGACCACCACCACTTCACCCTTTTTGACTTCAGTACTGCAATCGGTCAGTACCTGAAAGTCCCCGTACCACTTGTTGATGTTCTTGATCGAAATCATACGGCAAACCTTTTTTGCAGACGCTTGACCAGCAGCGAGGCGGAAAAGCTGATGATGAAATACACCAGACCGGCGAAGATCAGGAACTCATTGGAGCGGCCGATAATATCGCCGCTTGAGCGCGAGGCATTGAGGAAGTCCACAAGGCCTACGGTGTAAACCAGCGAGGTGTCCTGGAACAGGATGATGCTTTGTTGCAGCAGCAACGGGGTCATTTTGCGGAACGCCTGAGGCAGGATGATCAGGCGCATGGCCTGGCCGTAACTCATCCCCAGTGCTTTGGCGGCGCCCATCTGACCTTTCGGGATGGCTTGTACGCCTGCTCGCACGATTTCGCAGAAGTACGCTGCTTCGAACATGACGAACGCAACCAGGCACGACTCGAACGCGCCGATAGGGGTGTCTTCACCGGTGATCCAGCGCAGTACGAACGGTACGGCCAGGTAGAACCAGGTGATCACCAGCAGCAAGGGTATCGAGCGGAAGTAGTTAACGTAGGCGCCTGCCAGATTGGACAGCCACTTGCTCGAAGACAAGCGCATGAGGGCCAGCACGGTCCCCAGTGCTACACCACCGATCACGCCCATCACCATGAGCTTGAGGGTCATGATCATGCCGTTCCAAAGGCCCGGCAGGGCAGGGACGATCCCGCTGAAATCAAAGAAGTCCATTATTTGCCCCCCAAAGACATGAGGCCGGGTACGGCGACCTTCTTCTCGATCAGGCGCATGAGCAGCATCAGGCTCATGTTCAAGGTGAAGTAAATCAGCGTTGCCAATGTGAAGGCTTCAAACAGGTTGGCGGAAAACTCGGCCGTCTGTTTGGTTTGAGCCAGCAGTTCCATCAAACCGATCAACGAGGCCACTGACGAGTTCTTGAACACGTTGAGGAATTCGGACGTGAGTGGCGGAATGATGATCCGGTAGGCTTGAGGCAGCAGCACGTGCCAGTAAATCTGCGTCATGCTGAAGCCCATGGCGCGAGCGGCTGACTCCTGGCCGCGAGGCAACGCTTCGATACCGGTGCGCACTTGTTCGCACACGCGGGCGGCGGTGAACAGGCCCAGGCACACAACGACGCTCAGATAGGCCGAGGTGGTCGGGTTGAGGTCTTGCTTGTACCACTCTTGCAAGTCTGGTGGCAGCAAATCGGGCACCAGGAAGTACCAGATGAACAACTGCACCAGCAGCGGTACGTTACGGAAGATTTCCACGTAAATGGTGGCTATGCCCGCGATGAAGCGGTTCGGCAGTGTGCGCATCACGCCCAGCAGCGAACCCAGCATCAAGGCAACGATCCAGGCGACGACAGCGATCGCGATGGTCCAGCCCAAGCCCGAAATAAACCAGTCGAGATAGGTCTCGCTGCCTACGCCGGTGGACTTGAAGAACACGGTCCAGTCCCAGTTGTAATTCATGCAGGGTCTCCCCTCAGAGGGTTCTAGTCACAAGCACTTGCTTCAGGGAATCCGTTCTCACCTGACACGATCGTCAGGCACACGCTCCCCGCTCGACATCCGGCGGGTCGAGTGCTCTCTAATGCAGTTAGTAGCGAGTACAGCGGGTGATCAAGGCGACCGGGCGCGATTATTCACGCCCGGTCGCCACCAGCATCAGGCTTTTGGCTTGTCGTCTGCTGGCTTATCGGTAGGGTTTGCGATCAGCGCTTTCAGCTCGTCGCTCATCGGGAACTGCAGATTCAGCCCCTTGGGCGGGATTGGCTGCTGGAACCACCTGTCGTAAATCTTGTTGATTTCGCCAGACTTGTAAGTCGCAACGATGGCGTCATCCACGGCTTTTTTGAAGTCCGGGTCGCCTTTACGCATCATGCAACCGTAGATTTCGTACGATTGAGGCGTTCCGGTTACAGCCCATTCACCTGGCTTCTTGGCCTTGGCCATTTCACCGGCGAGCAGGGCGTCGTCCATCATGAACGCGACGGCGCGGCCAGATTCCAGCATGTTGAACGCTTCACCGTGGTCTTTTGCCGAGATCACGTTCATGCCCATCTGCTTGTCAGCGTTCATGGCCTTGAGAATGCGCTCGGACGTGGTGCCAGCGGTGGTCACGACGTTTTTGCCTTTCAGGTCAGCAAAATCTTTATATTGCGAGTCTTTTTTGGACAGCAGACGGGTGCCGATTTCGAAGATGCCGACCGAGAAGTCGACTTGCTGACCGCGTTCGGCGTTGTTGGTGGTAGAGCCACATTCAACGTCGACGGTGCCGTTCTGTACCAGCGGGATGCGGGTCTGGGAGGTGACCAGGTTGTACTTGACCTTAAGCTCCGGCATGTCGAGCTGCTTTTTCAGGCCTTCAACAATGGCCAGCTGCACATCGTGGGAGTAACCCACCGGTTTGCCGGAAGCGTCTGCGATGTAGGAGAACGGGATGGAGGAGTCACGATGGCCGAGGGTGATGGTGCCGGATTCTTTGATTTTCTTCAGCGTGCCGGTCAATTCGGCTGCAAAAACTGGAGTGCTAATCAGGGCTGCAGTAATGGCTGCGGCCAAAAGTTGCGGGACGATGCGCATCGGTGGTTCCTCGACATTGTTTTTTTTATTGAGCCAGTTCACTGGACCCTTTATGTACTTCGAACAACTCAACAGGCTAAGGCTGTTTAAGCAGTCGGCCCTGAGTGTAGAGCATGAGTCGTGCCAGATCGCGCTATTAAACCTAACTATATGATTTATATAGGGTTATAGATTTTTTGCGAATTGGGGAAAAGAGGCAAATGCCCGGAAAGCCGAACCATGACGAATCATTGCGTTCGGAAAACCGAATGCCTGCGAATGTTCAGACAAAAAAACGCCCACATCAAGGTGGGCGTCAAAGGGAGAGTTAAGCGGCTTCTACTTTGCGGTGTTTCAAGTTCAGGCTGGCCATATAGTGCGCCAAGTGCTGCTGTTCTTCGGCGGTGGTGAACAAACCCAGCTTGGTGCGGCGCCACAGGATGTCCTGCGCGTCCAGTGCCCATTCCTGATTGCACAGGTAATCGACTTCGCGGCTGTATAGGCCGCTACCAATGTGCTCACCCATGTCTTCCAGGCCTTGCGCGCCTTCCAACAGCTTCCACGAGCGGTTGCCGTAGGTAATGGCCCAACGCTTGGCGATCGCTGCATCCAGCCAGCTGTGTTTGCTGATTAACGCTGCGCTCAGTGCCGCCGGGGTGGTCATGTCTTCACCACCTGGCAAGGTAGCAGCTGCCGTCCAGCTGGGTTTGATCTGGGTGAAGAATGGGGTCAGTTGCGCCATCGCTGACTCAGCCAATTTGCGGTAAGTGGTCAGCTTGCCGCCAAACACCGACAGCAAAGGTGCTTCGCCCGGCACGCCCGACAAAGCCAACGTATAGTCACGGGTCACGGCAGACGGGTTATCGGACTCGTCGTTGCACAGCGGACGTACCCCGGAATAAGTACGCAGGATATCGTCGCGGCTCAACTGCTTTTTGAAGTGAGCGTTGACCACATTCAGCAGGTAATCGGTTTCTTGCTCAGTGATGCTGACCTTGGCCGGGTCGCCTGTGTATTCACGGTCTGTGGTGCCGATGATGGTGAACTGGTCCATGTACGGGATCGTAAATACGATGCGTTGGTCTTCGTTCTGCAGGATGAACGCGTTTGGCGCGTCATACAGCTTCGGCACGATCAAGTGACTGCCCTGAATCAGGCGGATGCCGTACGGCGAATCCAGCTTCAGGTCGTCCTTGATGAACTTCGCGACCCATGGGCCTGCAGCATTGACCAATGCTTTGCTGCGGATTGAGAACAGGCTGCCGTCTGCACGTTCCAGGTTCAGTTCCCACAGGCCTTTGCTACGACGGGCACCCACGCAACGGGTCTGTGTATGGACATGGGCGCCTTTTTCACGCGCAGCCATGGCATTGAGTACGACAAGGCGAGCGTCATCAACCCAGCAATCCGAATATTCGAAGCCCTTGGTGATTTCAGCTTTTAGCGGGCTGTCGGCCCCGAATTTGAGGCTGGTGGAGCCTGCCAGTTTTTCGCGTTTACCCAAATGGTCATACAGGAACAGACCGGCGCGGATCATCCAGCCCGGACGCAGGTGCGGGCGGTGTGGCAATACAAAGCGCATCGGTTTGACGATGTGCGGCGCTTTGGCCAAAAGCACTTCACGTTCGGCCAGAGCTTCACGCACCAGACGAAACTCGTAGTGTTCCAGATAGCGCAGGCCGCCGTGGATCAGCTTGCTGCTGGCTGAAGACGTGTGGCTGGCGAGGTCATCTTTTTCGCACAGGAACACTGACAGGCCGCGGCCAGCGGCGTCTGCGGCGATGCCGACACCGTTAATTCCGCCGCCAATCACGGCAACGTCGTAAACCTCGGCAAGAGGCGTGGCAGGCAAGGTGGTGTGCGACATGAATGAGCCTCGCGTTGAATACGCATATTTGAATTCGAACATTAATGTTCATTTTCGAAAATGGTAGCGGATAAACACGCGCACAGCCAGTCTACTTCAATTGAAAAAACTCATCGAAGGCGGCTTAAAGGAAAAATTTCGAACATTTACGCTTGAGATGCAGGCCACGACTGACTTTCGCGGCGCGCACAGGGCTCGGCTATTGCGAGCCCCTGATCCTGCACAGAAGGGTTACACCACTTCGAGGCGGATTTTGTTCTGTGCCAGTAACTGTGCCAGCTCCGGGACCGGCGGTTGGTCGGTGACCAGGCAATCAATCAGGGTGATGGGGCCCAAACGAACCATGGCGTTGCGACCAAATTTGCTGGAGTCCGCAGCCAGAATGGTCTGTCGGGCATTGGCAATAATGGCTTGGGATACGCGTACTTCTTGATAGTCGAAATCCAACAAGCTGCCGTCAGAATCAATACCGCTGATTCCCACCAAGGCGTAGTCAAACTTGAACTGATTAATGAAGTCGACGCTGGCCTGACCGACGATACCGCCGTCACGACGAACGTTGCCACCTGCAATCAGGACTTCAAAGTCGTCCTTTGCGCTCAGGATCGAGGCAACGTGCAAATTGTTGGTGATGATTTTCAGGTGGTTGTGGTTGAGCAGCGCGCGTGCGATGGACTCGGTAGTTGTCCCGATATTGATAAAAATAGAGGCGTGATCAGGGATTTGAGCGGCAATGGCTTCACCGATCCGGCGTTTTTCATCGCGCATCTGGTCGGCGCGCATCGCGTACGCCGTGTTTTCTACGCTGGAATCATACGCAGCGCCACCGTGATAGCGGCGTAACAAATCGGCTTCAGCCAACTGGTTGATATCGCGACGAATGGTCTGTGGCGTGACAACGAATAACTGCGCCATTTCCTCGATGCTGACATAGCCGCGCTCGCGAACGAGTTCGAGGATCTGCTGCTGGCGTGGAGGCAGATTCATGGAGTTTCCTTTGGGCGGCGAAGCAAATTCGACCATGATGCCGCAGGAAAGCGCCGTCTGCTACTCGCAGGTGAGAGGAAGTCAGCAGGCAGCAGCCAGCGCGGGAAGCGCCAGCTGCTGTGTTTCGCGTGGTGCTTAGTTGTTTTCTTCGTGGGGTTCCCAGTCGCGGGTACGGCTCACGGCCTTTTTCCAGTCTGCGTAAAGTTTCTCTTTGCTGGCCTCTTCAAGCGTGGGTTCGAACTCGCGTTCAATCACCGCTTTACCGCGCAATTCGTCGAGGCTGCTCCAGAAACCGCAGGCAAGACCGGCCAGGTAGGCAGCGCCCAACGCCGTGGTTTCGCGCATTTGCGGACGCTCGACCATGGTCCCCAGAATGTCAGCTTGAAATTGCATGAGGAAGTTATTGGCCACGGCGCCGCCGTCCACGCGCAGGGCTTTGAGGCGTTCGCCGGAATCCTGCTGCATGGCGTCCAGAACATCGCGGGTCTGGTAGGCAATGGATTCAAGCGCTGCACGAATAATGTGATCGACGCGTACGCCACGGGTCAGGCCGAACAAGGCGCCCCGTGCATACGGGTCCCAATACGGTGCGCCAAGACCGGTAAAGGCGGGTACCAGGTACACACCATTGCTGTCCTTGACCTTGCTGGCGAAGTACTCGGTGTCGTGGGCGTCGTTGATGATCTTCAGTTCATCGCGCAGCCACTGCACGGTGGAGCCGCCGTTGAACACTGCGCCTTCCAGCGCATACGCCACTTCGCCCCGGGGGCCGCAAGCGATGGTGGTCAACATGCCGTGGGTGGACTTGACCGCGTTGGTGCCGGTGTTCATCAACAGGAAGCAACCGGTGCCGTAGGTATTTTTGGCCTGCCCCGGCTCAACGCACATTTGGCCAAACAGCGCGGCCTGTTGGTCTCCCGCAATGCCGCCAATAGCGATGCCGCTTTTGGTGCGGCCATAGATTTCGGAGGAAGATTTAACCTCCGGCAACATTTCACGCGGGATATCCAGCACTTCCAGCATCTTCGTGTCCCACTCCAGCGTGTGGATATTGAAGAGCATGGTGCGCGAGGCGTTGGTGTAATCGGTGACGTGTGTCTTGCCACCGGTAAATTTCCAGATCAGCCAGCTGTCGACAGTACCGAACAGCAGTTCGCCGTTACGGGCACGTTCGCGGCTACCTTCGACGTTGTCGAGGATCCACTTCAATTTGGTGCCGGAGAAGTACGGGTCAGTCACAAGGCCGGTGGTGTCGCTGATGTACTGCTCGTGGCCGTCACGCTTGAGCTGTTCGCAGATTTCAGTGCTGCGTCGGCACTGCCAGACAATGGCGTTGTAGATCGGACGGCCGCTGACCTTGTCCCAGACCACAGTGGTTTCACGCTGGTTGGTGATACCGATGGCGGCGACTTGATCGTGATGCAGGCCCGCTTGCGCGAGGGCTTCTACCATCACGGCGCTCTGTGTCGCGAAAATTTCCATCGGGTCGTGTTCGACCCAGCCTGCCTGAGGGTAATGCTGCTGGAACTCGCGTTGGGCGGTGCAGACCACGTTGGCGTCACGATCAAAGATGATCGCTCGCGAACTGGTGGTGCCTTGGTCCAGCGCAATAATGTAGTTCTTATTCTGAATGTCGGTCATGGGATTGCCTTGCAGAATGAAGTAATGGGTTCAGGGCGCGAGAAGAAAACGGGCAGAGTCTCGTGCGCCCCGTTTCATAAGTCGATATCAGGACGCTTGGGTTTTCACCTCAGCGCTTGCTTGGGCATCCGTTGCCACAGGTTCGACGGCAGGCAGGTGGCGGGCAATCATCCCGCGGTAAATGGCTGCGCCGAGGCAAGCACCCACGATGGGTGCAAAGATTGGAACCAGGAAATAAGGAATATCGCGTGCGCCGGTGAACGAAACTTCACCCCAGCCCGCAAAGAATGTCATCAGCTTAGGCCCGAAATCACGTGCAGGGTTCATTGCAAAGCCGGTCAATGGGCCCATCGAGCTGCCAATGACCGCAATCAGCAAGCCAATCAGCAAAGGTGCCATTGCCCCGCGTGGCAGGCCATTTTTATCATCCGTCAGGGCCATGATTACGCCCATCAGGATGGCCGTAATCACCACTTCCACGAGAAAGGCTTGCAGCGTCGACAGGGATGGATGCGGGTAAGTCGAGAAAACAGAAGCCAGTTCCAAGCTCTCTTTACTGCCGCGTACCATCTGATGGGCTTGTTCGTAATCGAAGAACAGGTTGCTGTACAGCGTGTACACAAGGGCAGCGGCGCAAAACGCACCTGCGACCTGCGCGAGGATATAAAAAGGCAATTTGCGTTTTTCAAAATCAGTGAACAGGCACAACGCGATGCTGACGGCCGGGTTCAGGTGGGCACCTGAAACGCCAGCCGTGAGATAAATCGCCATGCTCACGCCAATACCCCAGATGATGCTGATTTCCCATAAGCCAAAGCTTGCGCCCGCGACCTTGAGAGCCGCGACACAACCGGTGCCAAAGAAGATAAGAAGTGCGGTGCCGAGAAACTCGGCCATACACTGGCCTGAAAGCGTAGGGTGCTGCGATGCAGTCGTCATGTGAAACCTCATTTTTGTTGTTTTTTGACATCGTCAGTCAGGTGGCAGTGAAGCTGCACAAAAACCGGGAAATGCTTTTCCGTGTTTTTCGTGTGCTGGTAAATAGGAACATAATTTTGGCAGATATATTCAGAATCGAAAAAATATAGACAAGAAACACAACTGTCAAAGGTCGAAAGTGAACGAGCATTCACATTCTGACTTTTGCAGGATGTTTTGGTATTGGTTTTTCTGTAAGCAAAGACTACAAATCGGTAGGTCCAGATGTAACGATTCAGCCCGGATTCGAATTGGAACGCCCGTTCCAGCGCCTTTTCAGGCCTGAATTGCCCTAAAATCACCGGCGATTATGTGCCATTACCAAATGACAGGAATGCCAATGACCCCTGCACTGGATCTGCTGAAAAAAGTTCGCGCCGAGCATCGGATACACAGCTACGAGCATGACCCCAAAGCGGCATCCTACGGCCATGAAGCTGCGGAAAAGCTTGGTCTGGAGCCTGCTCAGGTGTTTAAGACGTTGCTGGCCAGCAGCGAAAAAGGTGAATTACTGGTCGCTGTGGTACCGGTCGTCGGAAGCCTGGATCTTAAAGCGCTTGCGCATGCCGCCGGGGTTAAAAAAGCTGAAATGGCTGACCCGGCGGCAGCGCAGCGATCGACAGGCTACTTATTGGGCGGGATCAGCCCTCTGGGGCAGAAGAAGCGCTTGCGTACTTTTATAGACAGCAGCGCTGAGGAGTTTGCGACGATTTATGTGAGCGCCGGGCGACGCGGGCTGGAGGTCGAATTGGCGCCCTCAGTGCTTGCAGAGCAGACCCGGGCAACCTTTGCGGCAATTGGAAGGGCTTGAAGCACCGGCGAGGTGACAGTCACGTCGCCGGTGTATCAGATGTTTCAGTGAACGTTGCTGAAACGTCTGACACCTGAGTCAGAGTGGGGAATTTGCGCAGCGGTGCTACCACTGGTTTGGAACATCACGAGGTGCTCAGCTGCAACACGAATGCCCACTTCTGCGCCTGGAAGATGGTCGACGTGGCTCGGGAAAATCGACTCCAGCTGACTGCCTGTCGACAGTTGCAAGCGATACAGCGTCGATGCGCCGAGGAAGGTCTTGCCGATGATTCTGGCTTTCAGGTCGCTGTCCGGCGCATAGACGATATCGTCCGGGCGCAGCAGCACATCGACGGCGCCACCCGTTGGCCATGTGTATGCGCGGTTGCCCTGCAGGACACCCAGCTCCGTTTGCACGGACTCCGGGCTCAGTAACTGGCCGCGAATGAAGTAACCCTGGCCAATAAAGCTCGCCACGTAAGGTGTCAGCGGTTCGTGGTAAAGGTTGTAAGGCGTATCCCACTGTTCCAGCCTGCCTTCTTTGAACACGCCAACGTGATCACTTACGGCGAAGGCTTCTTCCTGATCGTGTGTCACCAAAATCGCGCTGGTGCCGCGTGCTTTCAAAATATCCCGCACTTCATGGCTCAGCTTGCGACGTAACTCACCATCCAGATTGGAGAACGGCTCATCCAGCAGAAGCAATTGTGGCTCCGGCGCAAGGGCGCGAGCCAGTGCAACGCGCTGCTGTTGCCCCCCAGAAAGCTCATGGGGGAAACGCTTGCCGAGGTTTTTCAGGTTGACCAGTTCAAGCAGTTCTTCCGTCACACGGTCTTTGTTCGGCAGTTTGCGAATACCGAAGGCAATGTTGTCGGCCACGCTGAGGTGAGGAAATAGCGCGTAGTCCTGAAACACCATACCTATACGACGTTTCTCCGGCGCGAGGGTAAAGCCTGCGCTGGAAATGATCTCGCCACCCAGCTGGATTTCACCTTGATGGATCGGTTCAAAGCCTGCGATTGCACGCAGAGTGGTCGTCTTGCCGCACCCCGAAGAGCCCAGCAGGCAACCGATGTCGCCGGCATTGAGGTGCAGATTGAGGTTTTGTACAACGCTTTGGCCTTGGTACCCACAGGCCAGATCGCGAAGGTTAAGCAGAAGAGGTTGACTCATGCGTGGTGGTACGCCGGTTGTACAAGGAATTCGAGCAACGCTTTTTGCGCGTGCAAACGGTTTTCAGCCTGGTCCCATGCGACTGAGCGCGGATCGTCCAGCAGGTCCTCGCTGATTTCTTCCCCACGGTGCGCGGGTAAGCAGTGCATGAACAGTACATCGTCGGCCGCCAGATCAAGCAGTGCCTTGTTAACTTGATAAGGCGCGAACTGCTGCAGACGCTTGGCAGTCTCTTCTTCCTGGCCCATGGAGGTCCAGACATCGGTGCTGACAAGGTGGGCGCCTGCGACAGCATCTTGCGGCGCACGCACGATGGTCACGCGCTCGCCTGCCTGGGCCACGAGCTCGGCATTGGGTTCGTAGCCTTCCGGGCAGGCGATGCGCAGGTGGAAGTCGAACTGAGTGGCGGCTTCTATATAGCTATTGCACATATTGTTGCCGTCACCGATCCAGGCCACGGTTTTGCCTTTGATCGAACCGCGGTGTTCCAGAAACGTTTGCATGTCAGCCAACAATTGGCAGGGGTGCAAATCGTCTGAGAGGCCGTTGATCACCGGGACGCGAGAATTGGCAGCAAATTCTGTAAGGGTGCTGTGGGCAAAGGTACGGATCATGACGGCATCCAGCATGCGCGACATAACAATCGCGCAGTCGCCGATGGGTTCACCGCGGCCCAGTTGGGTATCACGAGGCGAGAGGAAAATGGCCTGACCGCCGAGCTGAATCATACCCGCCTCGAATGACAAACGGGTGCGGGTCGATGACTTTTCAAAAATCATACCTAGCACACGGTTTTTCAGAGGTTCGAAAAGTACGCCGCGGTTGCGCAGGTCCTTGAGCTCGATGCCTCGACGAATCACGCTGATTAGCTCTTCGGGCGTGCAATCCATCAGGGAGAGAAAGTGCCTTGCGCTCATCATTAACTACCTTTTTTTACAACGACTGCAGATGCTCAAAGCCGGATTTTTCAGGAAAACGGGCGAGACCTGCGGCGTTAGCCGCACCGGGCGACGAAATAGGGGAAGGCGCGATCTTATAAGGAAATGTCGCGTCTTGCCAATAAGGGTGTTGTTTGGGGGGTGTCAGGCGATGGGCAAGCGGCATGAGCGCGTGCCTTGAAATCACTAATGGGTGGTTTACCTGCCCCCTCAGCTGCTCATTTGTACACTGCCCCACCCGGGGTTGGCAATTATGGGCAGCAGAAGCAGACTATTGTCGGTGGGGGAGACCGAGCGTGGTGCTTGGGTTTCCGTTACAATGCGCCACCGTGCCGACAACTGAGTCGGAAAGTTCAGCCGAGGTGCTCCATGGATATCATCGAAACTATCAAAGAACAGATTGCCAACAACACCGTTCTGCTCTACATGAAAGGCTCACCGAATGCCCCACAGTGCGGCTTTTCGGCGAAAGCTGCTCAGGCCGTTATGGGCTGTGGTGAAAAGTTCGCTTACGTGGACATCCTGCAGAATCCGGAAATTCGCGCCAACTTGCCAAAGTACGCCAATTGGCCAACCTTCCCGCAATTGTGGGTCGGTGGTGAGCTGGTCGGCGGCAGCGACATCATGGCGGAGATGTTTGCCAATGGTGAGTTGCAAACCCTGATCAAAGAGGCAGCCGCTAAAGCCGCTGCAGCCAAGACCGAAGCGTAACGGTCTTTGCGCGCTGATTTGAATAAATTAGCGCGCATTAAAAACCCCGCCACTGTTAAACAGGGCGGGGTTTTTTATTGAATGAGAGGCTGTTTATTCGCCCATCTGCGATTGCAGATAATTCTCAAGGCCTACTTTATCAATCAGGCCAAGCTGAGTTTCGAGCCAGTCAATATGCTCTTCTTCGGACGCCAGAATGTCTTCAAGAAGTTCTCGGCTACCAAAGTCACCCACAACTTCGCAATGTGCGATGGCTGCTTTGAGATCGGCGTGACCGGTGCGCTCGATGCGCAGGTCGCACTCAAGCATTTCCTTGGTGTGCTCGCCGATATGCAGCTTGCCCAGATCCTGTACGTTCGGCAGACCTTCCAGAAAGAGGATGCGTTTGATCAGCTTGTCCGCGTGCTTCATCTCATCGATGGACTCGTGGTATTCGTGTGCACCCAACTTTTCCAGGCCCCAGTCTTGATACATGCGCGCATGTAAAAAGTACTGATTGATTGCGACCAGCTCGTTGCCGAGGATTTTATTGAGGTGCTGAATGACTGAAATGTCGCCTTTCATCGCGAGGGCCTGCCTTCATTAACTGTATATGCGCAAGAGTTTGATCCGCACACTTACAGCTGTCAAACCTAAGTATTTGAATACTCTATTAAAATTAATCGGAATAAGAATGTTTGTATTCCGCGTCTAGACCCTAAGCACTTGAATTCAAGGCATAAAAAAACCGGACATTACGTCCGGTTCTCTTTAAAAGGCGAAATCACGCGACTGAAAATTCTGCCGGGTAACTCATGGCTGCCTGACTGGCTTGCAGGGAAGTCAGGGTTTCGCGCACCACTTGCTTGGCCAAGCACGCACATTTGCCACACTGACTGGCAACACCGGTCGCTTCGCGCACTTCACGGTAGCTGCAGCAACCTTCATAGATTGCGTCTCGAATTTTTCCATCAGTGACGCCAGTGCAGAGGCAAACGTACATAAATAAGAACCATCGCTGGTTGGGATTCAATGCGAAGGATCTTAATGTTAACGAGAATGATTGTCAAAGCAACTTGTGTCTCGATTGCGTGTTTAACTCCCGACGCTGACGAACGGTGCGGCGCTCAACCCTCTTGGGTGTAAAAAAATGGGGGAGGCCGGACCCGACGACCGGTGTATGATGGCCGATCTTTTTTCATGCGCGAGCTGATTGTTAACCGTGTCATTACCCATGACTGGCCAGCTCCCGTTTACCACGCTGCACATCAGGAGATATCCATGAGCGTACTCGTAGGCAAACAAGCCCCTGACTTCACCGTCGCCGCCGTTTTGGGCAATGGCGAAATCGTTGACAGCTTCACGCTGTCCACCGCCATCAAAGGCAAATACGGCCTGGTGTTCTTCTACCCGCTGGACTTCACGTTCGTTTGCCCGTCCGAGCTGATTGCTCTGGATCACCGCATTCCTGAGTTCAAAGCGCGTAACGTGGAAGTGGTAGCAGTCTCCATCGACTCCCACTTCACCCATAACGCATGGCGCAACACGCCGGTAAACAACGGCGGTATCGGTCAGGTGCAATACACCATGGCTGCCGACATGAAGCACGAAATCTGCAAAGCCTACGATGTTGAATCCGAAGGTGGCGTAGCTTTCCGTGGCGCATTCCTGATCGACGACAAAGGCATTGTTCGTTCGCAGATCGTCAACGACCTGCCTCTGGGCCGTAACATGGACGAACTGCTGCGTCTGGTTGACGCTCTGCAATTCCATGAGGAGCACGGCGAAGTTTGCCCGGCCAACTGGAAAAAAGGCGACAAAGGCATGACCGCTTCTACTGCGGGCGTAGCGGCGTACCTGTCCGAGAATGCTGACAAGTTGTAAGCGTCAGTCAAAGGGCATAAAAAAACCGGACGCACTGTCCGGTTTTTTTATGTGCGATAGAAAGTGTCAGACTCAGTCGTCGAAATCTTTCCAGCCGCCCATTTGTTTCCAGCTGTTGACGATGCCACAGAACAGCTCAGCTGTTTTTTCAGTGTCGTACCGCGCTGAGTGAGCTTCGCGACCATCGAAATCGATGTCCGCGGCCTGACAGGCTTTCGCGAGCACCGTCTGGCCGTAAGCCAGACCCGCCAACGTAGCCGTGTCGAAACTCGAGAAGGGGTGGAACGGGTTGCGCTTCATGTCCAGTCGAGCGACGGCCGCATTCAAAAAGCCGAGGTCGAAGCTGCTGTTATGTCCCACCAGGATTGCGCGCTTGCAGCCATTGGCTTTCAAGGCTTTGCGAACACCGCGGAAGATATCGGTCAGGGCCGTTTCTTCGCTGACGGCCATGCGCAACGGGTGATCCAGCTTGATACCTGTAAACTCGAGCGCCGCAGGCTCAATGTTGGCGCCTTCGAACGGCTCCACGCGATGGAAATAGGTGTGTTCAGGGAACACGAAGCCTTTCTCGTCCATGCCGATCGTTACGGCCGCGATTTCCAGCAATGCATCGGTCGCACTGTTGAAGCCGCCGGTTTCAACGTCAATAACTACCGGCAGGTAGCCGCGAAAACGTTCCGCCATCGGGTGACGCGGTCCGCCATGCCCGCCTTCATGTTCGTCGTCGAAATGGTCGTCACTCACAGCTGTTCCTCCAGCAGGCGCCAGCGCAGTTTTTCACCGGCGCGCAGCGGGATTACGGTCAGCTCGCCAAACGGCAGGCTGGTTGGGGCGGTCCACTCCTGGCGAACCAAGGTGATTTGTTCGGTGCTCGGCGCCAATCCGTAGAAGCGTGGGCCGTTCAAGCTGGCAAAAGCTTCCAGCTTGTCCAGCGCATTGCGCTGTTCAAAAGCTTCGGCGTACAGCTCGATGGCGGCGTACGAGGTGTAGCAACCGGCGCAGCCGCACGCCGCTTCTTTGGCGTGCTGGGCATGGGGTGCCGAGTCAGTCCCGAGGAAGAATTTCTCGCTGCCGCTGGTTGCAGCATCCAGCAGGGCTTCCTGATGGGTGTTGCGCTTGAGAATCGGCAGGCAGTAAAAGTGCGGGCGTATACCACCCACCAACATGTGGTTGCGGTTGTAGAGCAGGTGGTGAGCAGTAATCGTCGCGCCGACGTGGGTTGAAGCTTCGTTGACAAATTGCACGGCGTCAGCCGTGGTGATGTGTTCGAACACAACTTTGAGTGTCGGAAAACGATCTACGACGCGGCGCATGTGCTCGTCGATGAAGATTTTCTCGCGATCGAAGATATCCACGTTAGCGCGCGTCACTTCGCCGTGAATCAACAAGGGCATGCCGACTTCAGCCATGGTTTCCAGAACAGGGAAAATAGCGTCGATACTGGTGACACCAGAGTCGGAGTTGGTCGTTGCACCTGCAGGATAAAGCTTTGCAGCGTGTACGAAGCCACTGGATTTTGCTGCGCGAATGTCTTCAGGCTGCGTGCGATCAGTCAGATACAGCACCATCAGCGGCTCGAAGCGGCTACCCGCAGGGCGAGCGGCCAAAATACGCTGTCGATAGGCATCAGCTTCGGCTGCGTTACGCACCGGAGGCACCAGGTTGGGCATGATGATGGCGCGGCCAAAAGTGCGCGCTACATCCGCGACAGTGTGAGGCAACACAGCACCATCGCGAAGATGTATGTGCCAGTCATCGGGACGCAGAAGGGTCAGGCGGTCGGACATTGGGGATTCCAGGCGGGTCAAACTGAGGCGAATCCTACCGGAAAACACTCTGTCAGGCACTCGCTATCAAGTTTTGCGGCGCTTAACCGATATCTTTTGAGAATGCCGTCTATCTGTTTGCTGTTTTTTTGCAGTACAAGCCTGTGGAGCCGCCCGTGCGCCAGCGTTATCTAGCCCTACTCAGTATGTTTGCCAGCCTGCCTGCCATGGCCCTGACTTTCCAGACGCGTCTGGAGAATATCGAGTGGAAGGTGGAAGGTGACAAATTCGAGTGCCGTCTTATCCAGCCGATCACGGACTTCGGGTCTGGCGTATTCGTGCGCCGCGCGGGTGAACAAGCTATTTTTCGCCTCAATGCCTTCAACGCTTTGTTGGGTGAAGGTTCTGCTACGTTGTTGGCGGCCGCTGCACCTTGGCAGCCGGGGCGTGGAGATATCAATCTTGGATCTGTCCGGATTGGTCGGGGTCAAGTGCTGTTCAGCAGTTCTCAGACTCAGGCCTCCAGCCTCGTGCGGGGCTTGCTGGAGGGGCGTACTCCCTTAGTCAGGCATTATTCTTCGACCGGCGGAACGTCTGAAGTTCGCTTGCTTCCTGTTAAGTTTCGCCAGGCGTACAGCGATTACGAGGCTTGTACGGCCAAGTTGTTACCCAAAAATTTCGAGCAGGTTCGTCAAAGTCAGATTGGTTTTCCGGGCGGCGGGATTGATCTGGACAATCAGGCGCGGGCAAACCTGCTGGTTATGGTGGAATATATGAAGGCAGATCCTTCGGTCAATCATGTCACGCTGGATGGGCACTCGGACAATTCCGGTAACCGTCTGACCAATCGTGACTTGTCACGACGCAGAGCGCTGGCCGTCATGGATTTCTTCAAGGAAAACGGCATTCAAGAGTCGCAAATCACACTCCGGTTTCATGGTGAGCAATACCCGTTGGTGCGTAACTCCAGTGCTGCGAATCGTGCAAAAAATCGCCGTGTCAGTGTGCGGCTTGAGCGGGTTCCCGCGCCGGAAAAAACGACTCCTCCTGCAAATACGACCCACCCTGCTAACGTCTCTTAAAGCAGACACCGTCGTCGCCCTAATGAAAGTAACTGTCGCTTTGTCGTCTTAAGCTGTCGCGCCTCTGTAATTTATGCAACTTGAGCGGTAGACTGTTCGGCTTTTCGAACAACCCGTGGAGTGATGGCATGGCGGACGTAAACAAGGTCGTTCTGGCTTATTCGGGCGGCCTGGACACTTCGGTGATCCTGAAGTGGCTGCAGGATACTTATAACTGTGAAGTCGTAACCTTTACCGCTGACCTGGGTCAGGGCGAAGAGGTCGAACCTGCACGTGCCAAGGCGCAAGCCATGGGCGTCAAGGAAATCTATATTGACGACCTGCGCGAAGAGTTTGTTCGAGACTTCGTGTTCCCGATGTTCCGTGCCAATACTGTTTACGAAGGCGAGTACCTGCTGGGTACCTCCATCGCTCGTCCGCTGATTGCCAAACGCCTGATTGAAATCGCTAACGAAACGGGCGCTGATGCCATTTCCCACGGTGCCACAGGTAAAGGTAACGATCAGGTGCGCTTCGAGCTTGGCGCCTACGCACTGAAACCCGGCGTTAAGGTGATTGCGCCCTGGCGTGAATGGGATCTGCTCTCGCGTGAAAAATTGATGGATTACGCTGAAAAGCATGCAATCCCAATCGAACGCCACGGTAAGAAAAAATCCCCTTACTCCATGGACGCTAACCTGCTGCATATCTCGTACGAGGGCGGTGTGCTGGAAGACACCTGGACTGAGCACGAAGAAGAAATGTGGCGCTGGACCAAGTCACCTGAAGACGCACCCAATACGCCGACGTATCTGGAATTGACCTACCGCAATGGTGACATCGTGGCGTTGGACGGTGTTGAAATGACGCCTGCTACGGTATTGGCTACCCTGAACCGCATTGGCGGCGAAAACGGTATCGGTCGCCTGGATATCGTTGAAAACCGCTACGTGGGCATGAAGTCCCGCGGCTGTTACGAAACCCCGGGCGGCACCATCATGCTGCGTGCTCACCGTGCGATTGAGTCGATTACGCTGGACCGTGAAGTGGCGCACTTGAAAGATGAGTTGATGCCTAAATACGCCAGCCTGATTTACACCGGTTACTGGTGGAGCCCTGAGCGCGTCATGTTGCAGCAGATGATTGATGCCTCCCAAGCTCACGTGAACGGTGTCGTTCGTCTAAAACTCTACAAAGGTAATGTCATCGTCACCGGTCGTAAGTCTGATCAGTCGTTGTTCGATGCGAATATCGCAACCTTTGAAGAAGATGGTGGCGCTTACAACCAGGCCGATGCTGCAGGTTTTATCAAACTGAATGCACTGCGCATGCGTATTGCGGCGAATAAGGGTCGTACGTTGTTCTGATCGACTACGCCTGTTGAAAAAAAAGCCCCGGCCAATGGTCGGGGCTTTTTTTTAAAGCGCTTTTGAAGTGCCAATAATTTCAATGTGTCATGCTCAGTGAGTCAGTGTCGGTGTTGTAGGTGAAAACAGTGGTTGTGTCCCCTAAGTGAGTCTTCTTATAGCTCAGCGCTGAGAGCGGGTATTTATTTATTAACTCGCTGACATGGCTGTTAATTAACAGAATAAGCACCTTGTTTTTATCGGCTGAGTTTTTTGATGAGATCATGTTTCTGTAAATGGTTGAAAGAACCTCCTCAAGATCATGCTTGCTTGTAAGGACTTCATCTGAATGAGTCAGGTTAGCGACCTGCAACCCGTCTGTTATGGTCCTTTTAAAGGTTTTGTATTTGGCCGATTCTGGCTCTTTATGCCGTTTGGTGGCTTCGCTCAGGCCCTTTTTTGTGCCTTGTTTGTGTGTGGATGACTGGGCGTGCGTATGGCTCTGAGGCAGCAGTACAAGGTTTTGCGGGGTGCAAAAGCTCAATCTTATGTCCGACCGGTCGGTTATTTTTTTGGGTGGTGATTTTAAATGTGGGAGTGGTTTGTTTTCACGCTCTTTTCTTGGGTTTGTCGACTCAATATTTGTGTCCAGAAAGTGTTTCTCGTTCGAGAAATCGGAGGGTGAGTAAAGCGTTCTGTTATTGAAGTTCAATGTAATAAAGAAAAGGATAACCAGTGCGATCGGGAATGCGACCAAAAACCAGACATAGATTTCCTGATTCTCCTTGTTTATGTACGGCAGGGAAACGGATGCCGAGGCTTGCGTCAGTATTGAAAAAATCGCAATTACAGTCAGCGGATTTTTTGTAGTGGGTTTACTCGTAAGCATAAGGGAACCTGCTTGTCTGAAAAGGCCTCAATTGATGAAAGAAGACAAATGTAATCGTAAAAATTATTTTTTGTCTGAGTTTATTGTCGGGCCTTGAGTGATTTAAATAATGTGTCTATTTACAAAGTTAGCTGTGAGATTTTGAATGCGCAAGGTTTACTTGGGTCGCGCCGGCGGGGAGCATACGCTGCGCTATTTTGTTCGTTAGTTGTAGTCTATGTCTCGAGTCAAAGAGGGAGTTATTACAGGGTAGTCAATTTCAAACAGTAGGATGATGAATGCCTATAGAGGTGTCTAGCTGGGTTGTTGTGATATGTTTCGTAAAAAATAGAGTTAATTGATTCCTGCATATTTTTCCTAATGACCTGTAGTACCTTTCCTTAAGTGATAATTTGAAATACTTTCATGAGAAATAAGAGTAGATTTTGCTGCGTGAAATTAAATGTGTCAGGCGGCACATAAGAGCATGCTAGTGTGGTTCGCCTACATATTTTAAGAGTTTTTCTGTAATGCTATTTATGTGGCATCAACGGCTCCAGACGTATTTTCATGTCTGTACGTGTTGTCATGACGAATATTGTTGATATAAGGTTTGTCACAAGTAACTGATTGTGGCTCCGATCCCTGGAACACGAAGGTGCTTGTGTCAATTCGAAAACGGGAGGGATCTCAGGACGTAAATGACATGTATGGTGTTACGTCGAAGTGTCGCTTGCGTAAGTGCGATGGAATTGCAATAAAACACTCGTTTGATTAATCGTGTATCCGTACAGGCTGTGGGATACGGTTTTATTTTGTGAGGGTGTCCACGCTTTGTTGGGCGGGAAGCTTTTCTTTAGAGCAGTTTTTTGTAGGGAAAATCGTTATTTTATGTAGGTGATGTCTTTGGCTGTTAGTGCTCGGGGGGGGGCGCTATGCCCAGGGTGTTACGACTAGGCTATTGTGCTGACTCTAAAAATTCGAACAGCGAAAATTGGAATTACCCATGAATAAAGTGCTGATCGTGGATGATCATCCCGTGATCCGTCTTGCTGTACGTATGCTCATGGAACGACATGGCTATGAAGTCGTTGCTGAGACGGATAACGGTGTGGACGCATTACAACTTGCGCGTGAACATGCGCCGGATATTGTGATACTCGACATAGGAATACCTAAACTGGACGGGCTTGAGGTGATTGCTCGTCTATCAACTCCGGCGCTACCTGTGAAAGTGCTGGTTTTAACTTCACAAGCGCCGGGACATTTTTCCATGCGTTGCATGCAAGCCGGGGCGGCGGGATATGTGTGCAAGCAGCAGGATCTGACAGAGTTGCTCAGTGCAATAAAGGCTGTATTGTCGGGATACAGTTACTTTCCTAATCAAGCATTGCACTCTGTGCGCACCAGTCTTGGAAATGCCAGTGAAGCCGATATGGTCAATCGCTTGTCGGGCAGGGAGATGATGGTGCTGCAACAATTGGCTCGCGGAAAAAGTAACAAGGACATCGCGGACGGGATGTTCTTGAGTAACAAAACCGTCAGTACCTATAAGACACGCTTGTTATTGAAACTTAACGCTCGCTCACTGGTTGACCTGATCGAGCTTGCTCAGCGCAACGGTTTAGTGTGAACGGCGGCACCAGTAAGTTTCACGTCTAGACGGCTATCTCGCTTGTATGGCGGGATAGCCGTTTGCTCAGGCCCCATGATTAAAATAGCCTCCTTGGGCAACAGGAGGCTTTTCAGCTCATCAAAGATCAAAGTCATAATCTGATAGCTGCTTCTGGAGTCTTCTCTCTTCCAGAAGGTTATCAATGGTTCTGCGTTTGGCGAGATTGGTCTTCGCAACCTCTGGGGGAGGGACTACCTCCTCTTGCTCGTCTGAGACAAGCTCATCGTCTACATCCAATTCTTCTTTGCCAGTGCTCATTCTGCTCACTCCAGACCAAGACAGCTATTGGCGCTCCTTATAGCGACAAATGTCGCAAGGGTAAAAAAGTTTTTCTCAATCGATCAGCCCATAAAATCACTATCGCTCAATCATCAGAGGTTTTCTGCTTGAACTCGCACAGGTCTTCGATTCGACAGCTCCCACATCTAGGCTTGCGAGCCTGACAAACATAGCGTCCATGCAGAATCAACCAATGGTGCGCATCCAGTAGGTAGGGCTTGGGTACGAACTTCATTAATTGCTTTTCGACCTCCACCACATTCTTGCCCGGTGCGATGCCGGTGCGGTTGCTCACTCGAAAAATATGGGTATCGACTGCCATGGCCAATTGCCTGAATGCGGTGTTTAGCACCACATTCGCAGTTTTACGGCCGACACCTGGAAGTGCTTCGAGCGCCTCCCGTGTCTGAGGCACCTGGCTGTCATGTCGCTCGATGAGTAATCGGCAGGCTTCAATCACGTTCTTGGCCTTGCTGTTATACAAACCGATGGTCTTGATGTACTCCGACAACCCTTCCACACCCAGAGCGTAGATGGCTTCTGGCGTATTCGCGACCGGAAACAATTTGGCCATCGCCTTGTTGACGCTCACATCGGTTGCCTGCGCGGACAAAATGACCGCGATTAGCAATTCGAAAGGTGATGAGTAAGCCAACTCCGTTTTAGGCTCAGGATTGTCTTCGTGAAATCGACGAAATATTTCAAGGCGCTTTGCGGCGTTCATGAGTAAGGGCGTTTCCTGATGTGCTGTCTGTCCAAGCGCTGTTGGGACAGTTGGGTCTCGGTCTGAGAAATATCAAGAGCTGGCGTCGGTCAACGAAGCAATCAGCTTTTCGGCCCGATCCACAGCTTCTTTTAGTGGTGCAAGTTCTTGGGTTGGCAGATCCAGATTGATCGATTTTTTCAATTCTGCCCGACGCAACGCCAGTTGAATTTTTGCGCGCTTGAGATCGGAACCCTGCGGGTGTGTTTTGGGCGCTGGTGGCTGAGGGCTTTTTTCTAGTGTCGCCAATGCCTGTTCGGCCAATTCAAACTGTTGCCCGAGCTGGTTGAGTTGAGCTTGTTGTTGAGCTGTTGGTGGGTGACCAAAGGCTTTTAGCGATTTGTGCAATTGGGCCCGGGCCATGGCCAGCGTAATTTTGGCCTGTTTAAGCGCGGCTTCATGACCGCTTGGCCGCAGGGCATGTGTTTGCGGCTCAGCTTCAGCCCGTGAGTGTGCCGCGACGGTGGGTTGCGAGCGTGCCGCACGTGCGGCTTGTCTGGTCGTTTCTTCGCGTGCGAGCCGGGTTTCACGCTGTTCGTAACGCCAACGTGCATGCTGCCGTTTGTTTGCCCGCGCTTCGAACTCCCCTGCTTGCTGCGCAAGTCCGCCTACAACTGGAATAACATTCGCAGGGAGTGGGCGCATTTCGATGCAGTCCACCGGGCAGGGGGCAACACACAGGTCGCAGCCCGTGCATTCATCCACGATCACGATGTGCATCAACTTGGCAGCGCCGAGAATGGCATCAACCGGGCACGCCTGAATGCATTTGGTGCAGCCGATGCACTCAGCCTCGCGGATGTACGCAACTTGAGCTGGAGCAGAGCCGCGTTCGGGGTCGAGCTCAATGACAGGTACGCGGAGCAACTGTGCCAGGGCGCGAACGGTTTCTTCTCCGCCAGGCGGGCATTTGTTAATGGCTTCGCCCTGGGCAATCCCTTTCGCATAAGGTTTGCAGCCCGGGTGGCCGCATTTTCCGCACTGAGTTTGCGGCAATAAGGCATCGATCTGTTGTATCAGGCTCATTGTGGGGTGTTTCCAACGACAGCAAGCCATCTCCCGGCGTTCATGACGTGGGGATCATCGAAACGGGCTTGGCATTAACGCGTGAATGTCAGGTCAGTCATAGTCACAGTCTAGCGAGGCTGGCTGATTATCCGACAAGGCAGGAAGGGAGGCTACTGAAGAACGTTCGCCAACGGCCGGTAGGCCATTGGCGAATGTGATACGCGGGGTCTTACTTGATGCGTTGACCCGGCTTGGCACCGCTGTCGGGGCTCAGCAGGTAAATTTCTTCACCGCCGGGACCCGCTGCCATGACCATGCCTTGCGAAATACCGAAACGCATTTTGCGCGGTTTCAGGTTGGCGATCATCATTGTCAGGCGACCTTCGAGTTCTGCCGGGTTCGGGTAGGCGCTTTTGATCCCGGAAAAGACGTTGCGCTGCTCATCACCGATGTCCAGCGTCAGGCGCAAGAGCTTGTCGGCACCTTCAACGGCTTCTGCCTTGAGAATCAGCGCCACGCGCAGGTCAACGGCCGCGAAGGCATCAAAGTCGATTTCGGCTGCCAGCGGTTCTTTTACCAGTTCGCCGTTACCTTTGGGGGCGGCGGAGCCTGTGTCAGTCTGACTCGCAACCAGGTCTTCTTTTGACGCGTCAGTCATCGCTTGTACTTTTACCGGATCAATACGGGTCATCAGCGGCTTGAATGCATTCAACTGATGGTTGTTCAGCAGGGTCGTGTGATCGTCCCACGTCAACGGCGAGACATTCAGGAATGCTTCGGCATCGGCGGCGAGCACGGGCAGCACGGGCTTTAGGAAAATGATCAGTTGGCGGAACAGGTTGATACCCAGTGCACACACTGCCTGGACTTCATCCTGTTTGCCTTCCTGTTTGGCCATGGCCCATGGCGCTTTTTCAGCAATCCAGGCGTTGGCGCGGTCGGCCAGTGCCATGATTTCGCGCATGGCGCGAGCGAAGTCGCGCGCTTCGTAGGCTTCAGCAATGCTCGGGGCGGCTGCCAGAAATGCATCCGTCAGCTCAGGTGCAGCGTTGCCTTCGACCATCACACCGGCATTGCCTTTGTGGATAAAGCCTGCGCAACGGCTGGCAATGTTAACCACTTTGCCGACCAGATCCGAGTTGACCTTTTGCACGAAATCTTCGAGGTTGAGGTCCAGGTCGTCGACCCCGCGACCCAGTTTCGATGCGTAGTAGTAACGCAGGTATTCAGGCGACAGGTGGTCCAGATAGGTGCGGGCCTTGATAAAGGTGCCGCGGGATTTGGACATCTTCTGGCCGTTGACCGTCAAATAGCCGTGGACATTGATGGCCGTGGGCTTGCGATAGCCTGCACCTTCGAGCATGGCTGGCCAGAACAGGGCGTGAAAGTTCACGATGTCTTTGCCGATGAAGTGATACAGCTCAGCGGTCGAATCTTTGGCCCAGTAGGCGTCGAAGTCCAGATCAGGACGGCGGGCGCAGAGATTCTTGAAGCTGGCCATGTAGCCGATAGGCGCATCCAGCCACACATAGAAATATTTGCCGGGCTCATCCGGGATCTCGAAACCGAAATACGGCGCATCGCGGGAGATGTCCCACTGTTGCAGACCCGCATCCAGCCATTCGGCAATTTTGTTTGCCACGGCGTCTTGCAGGGCACCGCTTCGGGTCCAGCTTTTGAGCATGGCGTCGAAGTCTGGCAGTTTGAAGAAGAAGTGTTGCGACTCTTT
This sequence comes from Pseudomonas sp. WS 5071, assembly GCF_012985765.1. NCBI lineage: Bacteria > Pseudomonadati > Pseudomonadota > Gammaproteobacteria > Pseudomonadales > Pseudomonadaceae > Pseudomonas > Pseudomonas sp. WS 5071. The sequence goes on from NZ_JAAQWY010000004.1 coordinate 58,966, forward strand.
GAGCACCGGAGTGGCGCCGGAAATCGCTGATTTTGGGTTCTTCAGATCTGTGGGGGCGTAGGTGGCACCACATTTTTCGCAGTTGTCGCCGTATTGATCTTCAGTGCCGCATTTCGGGCAGGTGCCCTTGATGAAGCGGTCGGCCAGGAACATTTTCTTTTCCGGGTCGAAGTACTGAGTAATCGAGCGGGTTGCGATGTGGCCGGCTTCACGCAGCTTGATGTAGATCGCACTCGACAGCTCACGGTTTTCTTCAGCGTGGGTCGAATGGAAATTATCGAAGTCAACGAGGAAATCGGCAAAGTCGGCGCTGTGCTCAGCCTGAACGTTGGCGATCAGTTGCTCGGGTGTGATGCCTTCTTTTTCGGCGCGCAACATGATTGCCGAGCCGTGGGCGTCGTCTGCGCAAACGTACGTGCATTGATTGCCGCGTTGCTTCTGGAAGCGCACCCACATATCGGTCTGGATGTACTCAAGCATATGGCCAAGGTGGATTGAACCATTGGCATAGGGCAGGGCGCTGGTGACGAGGATCTTGCGTGGCTCGGACATGGGGCTCGGCTACTTGATGAGACGGTGGTCGGCCACTATAAAGCGCCAGACAATATATTTCACCCCGTGGACACGTATCTGTGGGTTTATGGTGTTTCAAGGGCTTTTAAAAGCCTGCTTTGGTCGCCTCAGAAGGTTAGGATAGCGGCCTGTTTTAATCAGACCTTTCGGGAGTTGCCCATGAGCGCCGTCAATCGCGCAGCGGTGGAGGCTGTCCTTCGCCAGTACACCGACCCTTACTTGAATCAGGACCCTGTGTCTGCCGGCTGCGTCCGTCATGTCGATATTGAAGGTGATCGCGTCAGCGTGCAGCTTGAGCTGGGTTACGCTGCGGGCCTGTTCAAAAATGGCTGGGCGCAGATGCTGCAAATGGCCATTCAAAACATGGACGGCGTGACAGCTGCCAAGGTTGAGGTCAATTGCGTGATTGCGGCGCACAAGGCTCAGGGACAAATCCCTGAGCTGGCCAATGTCAAAAATATTGTGGCAGTGGCGTCGGGCAAGGGTGGCGTGGGCAAATCCACCACGGCCGCAAACCTTGCGTTGGCACTGGCGCGCGAAGGTGCGCGGGTCGGTATTCTGGATGCCGACATTTATGGGCCGAGCCAGGGTGTAATGTTCGGCATTCCGGAAGGCACTCGGCCAAAGATCCGTGATCAGAAGTGGTTTGTGCCGATCGAAGCACACGGTGTTGAAGTGATGTCCATGGCGTTTTTGACCGACGACAACACGCCGATGGTGTGGCGCGGTCCAATGGTGTCCGGCGCGCTGTTGCAGCTGGTGACGCAAACAGCTTGGAATGATCTGGACTACTTAGTGATTGATATGCCGCCGGGTACGGGGGATATCCAGCTTACTCTGGCGCAGAAAGTTCCGGTCACCGGGTCTGTCGTGGTGACCACGCCGCAAGATCTGGCACTGCTGGACGCGCGCAAAGGTGTCGAAATGTTCCGCAAGGTCAATATCCCGGTATTGGGTGTCGTTGAGAACATGGCGGTCCACATCTGCTCCAATTGCGGTCACGCTGAGCATCTGTTTGGGGAGGGCGGGGGTGAGAAGCTTGCGACTCAATACGGTGTTGAGGTCTTGGCCTCATTGCCATTGTCGATGTCCATCCGTGAGCAGGCAGACAGCGGCAAGCCGACGGCGATTGCCGAGCCGGACAGTCCAATCGCATTGATTTATCAGGAATTGGCCCGGCATGTGGGGGCGCGCATCGTCTTGCACGAAGCGGCATCTCAAGCCATGCCCAGCATTACCAACAGCGACGATTGATATTCGGCAGTGGGGGCGGGCTAGCTCGCTCCTGCTGGCAAGCGTGGCGCTTAATGTTTTTGGACGGGCATAAAAAAACCCCGCTTTTGAGGGCGGGGTTTTTTACTGGATCAGTACAAGTTAGATAACTTGAACTTCCTCAGCTTGCATGCCTTTCTGACCGCGAGTAGCGATGAAAGAAACCTGTTGGCCTTCTTTCAGGCTTTTGAAGCCGTCGGACTGGATTGCTTTGAAGTGAACAAACAGGTCGTCACCGGATTGTGGAGTGATGAAGCCGAAGCCTTTTTCATCGTTGAACCACTTAACGGTACCAGTTTGGCGATTAGACATGGTGTAACTCCTTGGACAAAGATAACTGCGACTCAGGAAAAGCCCTGGCCGAGACTGAGTGCAAAGAGCAGGAAAAATTCTTGGAGATGGTTGGATCGAAATTCAACATCGTGTAGAGATTCTCAGTGACACAAGCAACACAGTGACGCCACCTTAACCCTTTTTCAGGAACGTGCAAAGGGTCTTTGCGAAGGTTTCTCTAAAAACGTGACTGGCGGTTGGCCTCACAGCCTGTATTCCCGGTAGGTACAGCTATTTTCAATAAATCTGTCTCAGGCTTTTGAACCTGACACCGCGCACCGGTAAGATGCCCAACAGAATTTTTCCACCTCGCTATTCAGGACACCCCGCCATGAGCATCAAATCAGACAAGTGGATCCGCCGCATGGCGCAAGAGCACGGCATGATCGAACCCTTCGTTGAGCGCCAGGTGCGCGGCGAAGGCGCCGACCGTCTGATCTCCTATGGTGTGTCGAGCTACGGCTATGACGTGCGTTGCGCGAACGAATTCAAGGTGTTCACCAACATCAATTCCGCCACCGTCGATCCAAAAAATTTCGATGAAGGCAGCTTTGTCGATGTCACCAGTGACGTGTGCATCATTCCCCCCAACTCGTTCGCCCTGGCGCGCACCGTCGAGTACTTCCGTATTCCGCGCAACGTGCTGACTATCTGTCTGGGCAAGAGCACGTACGCCCGCTGCGGCATTATCGTCAACGTGACCCCGCTTGAGCCGGAGTGGGAAGGCCACGTGACGCTGGAGTTCTCCAACACCACGACCTTGCCAGCGAAAATCTACGCCAACGAAGGTGTCGCACAGATGTTGTTCTTTGAGTCCGATGAAGAATGTGAAGTCTCCTACAAGGACCGTGGTGGCAAATACCAGGGCCAGCGCGGCGTGACCTTGCCACGTACCTGACGAGCTGAGGGAATTCCTGAGCGAAAATGCACTCTACTGAGTGTATTTCCGGTGATGCACCCAGCGCGCCGGATCCACGCTCAGGAGTGCCCCTATGAAGATTGATCCGAGTATCCGCGCCCAATTGGCCAGCCTTGAACCTAATCAGGTCGGTATGTTGGCCTGGTCGCTGCTCGCACACCCTCAGATGCAAGCAGGCGGCATCCCCGGCCAGCCTGATCCCGATACCCCGCAGCCCACTGAACCGGGCGTTCCGACGATTCCCGACGAGCCTCCACCTGCCCCCGTGGCGTGAATATTCAGTCAGTCATGCGTCAGTGGCCACACGCCCTCATCTGCTACCAGATACAGGCGCGTGCCGGGCGCAGGGCTGATGTTCATCCCCCCAGTGAATGCGCCGAACGCCGGTAATACGCTGACCTTGGTGCCAAGACAGAAGCAGGGCGCCCGTACGCTCTGTCTGCCCTTACCGCGCAGTCGGTATGTAGGATGCACATGACCGGCCAGCACATGGTGTGTTTCATGGGGATCTGGCTCATGCTGAAGTGCAAAGGGCCCCAGCAGTAGCGGCTCGGCAATCACCTCAATCTTCAACGCGTCTGGTGGATCTCCTGCGCGCCGGTCGTGGTTGCCCCTTATCAAAGTCATCGTCACCTCGGAATGCGCTTCGCGCCAGGTGCGAATGGCGGCCAATGTGTTGAGCGCGTGGGATTCAGGTGCGTGCAGAAAGTCCCCTAGAAAAATCACTTCTGTGCAGGGATAACGCTTCATTAAACGATTCAGTACATCGATATTGGTTTGAGTCGTTCCTGTCGGCACCGGCTGGCCCAGTTTTCGATAGGCTGCCGCCTTGCCGAAATGCGCGTCAGCAATCAACAGGGTTTGCCGCCGCGGCCAAAACATTGCCTTTTCTGCCAACAGCCATACTTCTTCACCTGCCAGTTCAACCGCTAGCTTCATGCTATTTCGTTCCTTTCAAGGCAGCGGCTTCCAGGTCCTTGACCATGCGGGCGATGCGGTCCGCCAGTTTCTCGGAGCTTAGACTTTCGCGAAAGCGCTCCACCAGGAGTGGAAAGGCGAACGGGGTTGCCCGCTTAATAGCATGCAGGTCGAGCGTTAAGGCGCGCATGTCCCTCAAGGTCAGTTCCAGGCGCTGAATGTCCAGCTCCTGGCGCAACACCTCCTCCTGGGCTTGGGTCAGTAACAGGTTGTTGGCGTCGTATTGCTTGAAGACTTCAAAAAACAAACCGCTGGAGGCTTGAACCTGCCGCGTGCTTTTTTGCGCGCCGGGATAGCCGCCAAAAACCAGTCCTGAAATGCGCGCAATCTCCCGAAAGCGCCTGAGGGCCAGCTCACCGGCGTTGAGGCTGGCAAGAATGTCTTCCAGCAAGTGACCCTCATCAAACAGGCCTGCGTTCAGAAGGGACGCCCAGTCCACTGCAGTTGCACTGAGCAGTTCAAAACCATAGTCATTCACCGCGATTGAGAATGTCAGCGGTTGCTGTTGACTGACCCGCCAGGCCAACAGGCTGGCCAGCCCCAGGTGCACCTGCCTGCCAGCAAAGGGATACAAGAACAGGTGCCAGCCTTCACGGGATTTAAGGGTCTCGGCCAGCAGGGTGTGGGTGCCGGGCAGGGCCGACCACGCCTCTTGCACCGCCAGCAAGGGTTTGATTGCCTGCATTTCCGGGCCTGTGAACTGACCGTGGCGAGCGGCATCCAGCTGCGCGACCACGGCATGCGCCAGCTCGCTGGAAAGTGGCATTCGTCCTCCATTCCAGCGCGGTACGGCGGCTTTTTTACCCGAGGTGCGTTTGACGTACGCCACCATGTTTTCGACGCGCACCAGTTCAAGCAAGCGCCCGCCGAACAAAAAGCCGTCCCCCGGTTTAAGCCTTGCAATAAAGCCTTCTTCGACACTGCCCAGCGATTGCCCGCCGCCGCCTTTGCGCCAGTACTTAAGCTGGATACTGGCGTCACTGACAATGGTGCCGATGCTCATACGGTGGCGTCGGGCCAGGCGTGCGCTGGGGACTCTCCACACGCCATCGGCATCGGGCTCAACGCGCTGATAGTCCGGATACGCCGTCAGCGAGTCGCCGCCATGATGGACAAACGCCAGCGCCCAGCGCCATTGTTCCTCGCTCAAGTCGCGATAAGCCCAGGTGCTGCGCACTTCGTCGAGTAATTCATCAGGCAGAAAACCGCCGGCCAATGCCATGCTGACCAGATGTTGCACCAACACATCCAGCGGGCAGTGGGGGGATTCCCGGGGCTCGATCAAACGGGCAGCCACTGCGGCTTTGGCGGCTGCTGCTTCTACCAGTTCCAGGCTGTGGGTCGGCACCAGCGTAACGCGCGAAGGCCGCCCCGGCGCATGCCCCGAGCGCCCGGCGCGTTGCATCAAACGGGCAATGCCTTTGACCGAGCCGATTTGCAGCACCCGCTCAACCGGTAAGAAATCCACGCCCAGATCCAGACTCGACGTACATACAACCGCCTTCAGTGTGCCTTCCTTGAGGCTGCGCTCGACCCAATCGCGCACGCCTCTGGCCAATGAACCGTGGTGCAGGGCAATTAATCCGGCCCAATCGGGACGGGCCTCTAGCAACGCCTGATACCAAATCTCGGATTGCGCGCGGGTATTGGTAAAAATCAGGCAACTGGCGCTGCTGTCCACCTCGTTCACAACTGCCGGCAACATGCGCAAGCCGATGTGCCCCGCCCAGGGAAAGCGTTCTATCGAGGGTGGCAACAGGGTGTCGACCTGCAAATCCTTAATGACGTTGCCCTGTACGCTGGCGCCCCCGCCTTGCGGCAACAGCACGTCCTGAGCGTGGGCCTGATTACCAAGGGTTGCAGAAATGCCCCACACAATCAGTTGTGGATTCCACTTGCGCAATCGAGCTAACGCCAATTGCAGTTGTACTCCGCGTTTGTTGCCAATCAACTCATGCCACTCATCGACCACCAACATGCGCAGGTTGGCCATCTGTGCCTCTGCGTCAGCACGGGTCAGCAGCAAGGTCAGGCTTTCGGGTGTGGTGACCAGCGCACTGGGCAGGCGACGGCCCTGTCGGGCGCGTTCACTGCTGCTGGTGTCGCCCGTGCGCAGGCCAACGGTCCATGGGATGTTCAAATCTGCCAGCGGTGCATCCAGCGCACGCGCGGTGTCCGCTGCCAGCGCGCGCATGGGGGTGATCCACAGCACCGTCAGCGGTGCTGAGGCCGGTTTGCGCGATTTGGGCGCAGTGAGCGGTTTGGCTGGCGCAGCACGGGCAAAACGGTTGAGTGCTGCAAACCATACCGCATAGGTTTTGCCAGCACCGGTGCTGGCATGCAGCAGCCCGGACTCACCGCGCTTGACCGCCGCCCAGACTTTTTTCTGAAAGTCGAACGGTACCCACTGTCGAGCAGTGAACCACTGTTTCGCGAAGTTAGTAGAGTCAGCCATACGCGCGGGCGATGCTCTGAGGGGGCTTGATTTACAGACCGCGAGCGCCGCCGGTTAGTGCCCCAAATTGTCGTTCGCCTCAAGGCGACAGCAGGTACCCGCTGCGGTGCTCCCCGGCCCCCGCCACATGGGCGATGACCATGCCAGCCGTGGCCATGCGCCGCAACGAGCGAGCATACAACACGCCGTCGGTTGCGCTGTAAACCGGCGTGACACGATCGCTGACCGGATCAATAACCTGGGCGATGAGTTGCCCGTCGCGCAGTTTCTCGCCCGGGCTGGCGCAAAATACCAGCAACCCCCCAACGGGCGTTGCAACCGGTTCAACCCCGGCCAGCGGCGTAGCAGGGCACAACAACGCGGGTGCAGGGGGCGGGTCGCCAGCAATGGCGCCCATGTCGATCAAATAATCAAGCAATGCCTCACAGTCGGCCTTGGCCATGGGATGGCTGACGTCATGCTGACCGCGCAACTCCACGGTGACCGACACACAACCCTGGGGGATGGCGGCGACGTGACCGAAGCGTTGTTTGAGCTCCCACCACACGAGCGTCAGGCACTCATCGAAGGACAACCCGCCAGAGTCGGTGGCCAGCAGGCTTGCCTGTGCACCGATGCGACGGGCCAGCGGCTCGACCCGAGGCCAGGCATCGGGGGTCGTGTAAAGGTGAGGGACGGCTTCAAAATCGCAATGCAGGTCCAGCACGATATCGGCATCGCAAGCCAGCGTTTGCAGGGTGGAACGCAGTGATTGCAGAGGGGTGGCGGGTACGTGTTGGGCGAGGGTTGCACGCACGTGATGGCGAATCAGGTGCAGGTTATGGTCAGGGTCATCGGTTAAAAGCCCTTCAATGGCATCACCTATTTCCAGGCTCAAATCGAGAAACAGGCGATTGAAGTTCTGCCCGCTTTCCAGTTCAAAACGACCCAGAGGCACGTCCATCAACACTTGTTCCAGGCCGGCGGGATTGGCCATGGGCACGACCACGATTTCACTGCGCAACCGGCCATCGTTTTCCAGCTCTGCCAGCCGCTGCTTGAGGTGCCAGGCCACCAGCATGCCTGGCAGTTCATCTGCGTGCAGTGCGGCCTGAATGTAGACCTTGCCCTGTGGTTGGTCAGGCCCATAGTGAAAACTGTGAATGTGCCGCTCACCGCCGGGCACGGGGGCCAGCAGGGGGTGGGTTTGATGTCGCTTTGTTTGCATGCAAAAGTCCCGATGAGCCAAGTCAGGGCGCGCCAGCCTGCAGCGTTCCGGCGAGTGAGGTCACGCAGGCGCGAATAATGGCAGCGATGCTGGCGCACGCATAGCACCCACACCGCGCTTTCCACATCGGTGATGGCCTTTAGCCCAGCAGTGCTTGCAAGGTTTCAAGGCTGTCGGCATCCGCGACACCTTTGTCATGTCGCCAGCGCAACATGCGCGGAAAGCGCACGGCGATTCCACTTTTATGGCGTTTTGACAGGGCAATGCCTTCAAACCCCAGCTCGAACACCATGCTGGGAGTCACGCTGCTGACCGGCCCGAATTTCTCGACGGTGGTCTTACGTACGATGGCGTCGACTTTGCGCATTTCTTCGTCGGTCAAACCTGAATAAGCCTTTGCAAAAGGCACCAATTGGCGGTCGGATTTTTCCGGCGGACCGTCCCACACGGCAAATGTGTAATCGCTGTAGAGGCTGGCACGGCGACCATGCCCGCGTTGGGCGTAGATCAGCACAGCATCGACGCTGAACGGGTCGACTTTCCATTTCCACCACACGCCCACGTCTTTGGTGCGCCCGACGCCGTACTGGGCTGTGCGCGATTTGAGCATCATCCCTTCCACGCCCAGGGCGCGAGAGGTGGTGCGTTGTTGCGCCAAGTCAGCCCAGTCGCTGCCGTGCAATTGGGGGGACAGCTGCAGCGCTGGCTGGTTGGCCTGATCCACTGCACCTTCCAGTTGCGCCCGTCGTTGCGCCTGCGGGTGCTGGCGCCAGTCCTGGCCTTGCCACTCCAGCAAGTCGTATGCAAGCAGCACCACCGGAATCTCCTGAAGGATCTTTTTGCTTAGCGTCTTGCGGCCAATACGCTGCTGCAGCAGGGCAAATGGCTGCACGTTGGGACCGGCCTGCGGTGCGTGATGCCAGACCACGATTTCGCCATCGATGACGCACCCATCCGGTAGTGCAGAGCCCATTTCCAAAAGCTCCGGGAAGCGCTCGCTGATTAATTCCTCGCCCCGCGACCAGAGCCACACTTGCCCGTCGCGCTTGACCAGTTGTGCACGTATACCGTCCCACTTCCATTCCACTTGCCAGTCTGCGGGCGGCCCCAGCAGGACCTCGAATTGTTCGACCGGCAGTTGCAGCGGGTGTGCCAGGAAAAACGGGTAAGGTTGCCCGCCACGTTGTGCGTGTTCGTCAGCGGAGGGTTCGGCGATCAGTTTCAGGTAATCGGCCGCAGAAGGTTTGCGCGACAGCTCGGTATACCCCACCAGCCGCTGGGCCACGCGCTTACTGTCGACCCCGGCCAGGGCCGCGAGCGCGCGGGTCACCAGCAGTTTGGAGACGCCCACGCGAAAACTGCCGGTGATCAATTTGATGCAGACCATCAGGCTTTGTTGATCCAGTTGCGCCCACAGCGCGGGAAGTCGCAGGGACAAAGCATCTGGCGTCGCTCCGCGCAGCGGTAACAGATGGTTTTCAACCCAGTCGGCGAGCCCGGTCTCACTGCTGTGCGGGGACTCGGGCAACAGCAGCGACAGGGTTTCGGCCAGATCCCCCACCGCCTGGTAGCTTTCTTCGAACAGCCACTCAGGCAAGTCGGCCTGCTGCATGCCAATCTCGCGCAGCACGCGGCTGGGCACCAGTTGGCGCGGGCGTCCGCCTGCCAAGAAGTACACCGCCCACGCGGCATCCGCGGGTTGGGCCTGGCTGAAATAGTCTTGCAGCGCGGCCAGCTTGGCGTTGCTGGAGGTGGTGGCGTCGAGCCGACCATAGAGCTGGGCGAAGGCTTTCATGAGGCAGGCTCCGGTAGGGGCGCTGCTTCTTCGTCATCGCCATATTCAGTGACAAAGCCTTGGGCATCCAGCCCCTTTTCCCGCAGAAACCGTACCAGGGTGCCGATGGATCCATGGGTGACCATGACCCGTTGCGCACCGGTCTGTTCAATGGCCCACAACAATCCGGGCCAGTCGGCGTGGTCGGAGAGGATAAACCCGCGATCAACACCCCGGCGTCGCCTCGGACCGCGCAGGCGCATCCAGCCGCTGGCAAAGGCATCGCTGTAGTCGCCAAAGCGGCGCATCCAGGTGCTGCCGCCCGAGGAGGGGGGCGCCAGAATCAATGCCTGCCGCAGCAAGGGATCAGTCTTTTTGAGGTCCCCTGCGTACAGCGTTTGCGGGATGTAAATGCCGGCGTCGCGGTACACCCGGTTTAGTGGCTCCACAGAACCGTGAGCCACGATCGGGCCAATACTGGCGTCGATGCCATGCAAAATACGCTGCGCTTTACCGAAGGCATAACAGAACAACACGCTGGCCTTGCCTACGCGCTGATTGGCCCGCCACCACTGGTTGATTTCGGCAAAAATCTGCGCTTGTGGCTGCCAACGGTAAATAGGCACGCCAAAGGTCGATTCGGTGATGAACGTGTGGCAGCGCACGGGCTCGAACGGCGCGCAGGTGCCGTCGGGTTCCACTTTGTAATCGCCGGAGGCCACCCACACTTCGCCTTTGTACTCCAGTCGTACCTGCGCCGAGCCCAGCACATGGCCCGCCGGGTGAAAGCTGAGGGTAACGCCATGGTGTTTCAGGGGTTCGCCGTAGGCCAGAGTTTGCAGGCTGATGTCTTGCCCCAGCCGCGCACGTAAAATGCCCGCGCCGGGTTCGGCGGCCAGGTAATGGGTGTTACCCGTGCGCGCATGGTCGCCATGCCCGTGGGTAATTACCGAACGTTCGACAGGGCGCCAGGGGTCGATGTAAAAATCCCCAGGCGGGCAGTACAAGCCTTCAGGTCGCGCAATCACAAGGTCCATGGGGATGCCGTGGCAATGGGCTTGTTATGTAGGAGGCAAGGACAGGGCGGGAAGTTCGAAAAAGGTGCAGGTGCTGACACTGCCGCGCAAGGTGGGCTCGGTGAACGTTCCCGGCGCGGCAGTGCTCGCGGTTTTACCTGCCCGGCGTCAGCGTCAGGCGGGTTTTTCCATACACCTTGTCGAAATGTTGCGGTTGCATCGGGAAGCTCAGGTACTGGCCTTTAAGCCACGGATCGATGCCATCGGCGTAATGCGGGCTGGCCGGGTTGCTGGATTGTCCGCTGCTGTTCTGCGCCATCATCGGTTCGACCTGCCCGAAGTCGACGATCATGCGCATGGCCGGGATCAACGTCGTGTCAAAGTTCGAATCCCCCAGGCGATAAGCGGCGATGTTCAGCGTGGTGTGATCACCGCCCGCCGCGATGGGGCCGCGCACAGCCTGGCCTTGGGCATTGCGCCAGACGTAAGTGTGCAACTTGCCCCATTGCCAGGCTTTAGGATCGCTGCCCATCAGGCGTTCACCGTTGTCGACAGCGGCCACCAGGCTATGCGCCAGGACTGTCGGTTTGTCTCGCGCTTTTCCATTGCGGGCGTCATTCCAGAATGGACTGTCCTCGCGGCTCAGCAAGTGATCGGCCTGAGCCGAGTACGACAGGTTGCCGTTGCTGATGAATGCCTGCCAACTGGCGCTGTTCTCAGGCCCGAGGGCGTCAAGGAACGTCACTTGCGTACTGGCCTGCAGGAACAGTTCATAGAGCGCGGCATTGGCCGAGCTTGCGCTGAGCTTGCCGTCAAAGGCCAATAACCGGCTCAAGGCTTCGCGCGCCTTCGGTTGATCGGCAGCGGGCAGGGCAGCAATGGCCTGTTTCAAGGGCTGGGTCATGCCGGGCGCGGTGAGCATGGCTTTGAGTTTGGGGGCGAACAGGGTGACCTGATCGTACTGCATGGCAATCAGGCTGCGCGCGTCCTGCTTGCCGCTGCCTGCCAGTTGCGCGATGCGCTCACTGCGTTCGGGCGACAGCCACGAGTTTGACAGTTGCATGCCGTAGCCATAGGCCGCCGAGCGCTGATTGGCCGTGCCGAGCCAGCCTTGAGCCGGGTCTTGATCGTAGGGATGCAACATGGCATCGGCGTATCCGTCCCAGTCATAGCGACTTTGCCAGCCCGGCGACGGGATCAGGCCCAGGCCTTCGCGGCGGTTGGGGTACAGGCCGGTCACTTGCCAGCCAATATGCCGGGCGTCGGCATACAACAGGTTGAGGGCGACCGAACGGATTTCACGGCTGGCGTCTGAGGCTGCCTCGCTGGTTTGCGCGCGGGACAGGTTGAAAAACGCGTCCAGCGTCTTGTCGTCCTTAAAGTCCGGCATTTGCAGGGCCAGGCCCAGGCTACTGTTCAGCGCAGTATTGAGCAGTGGCCCGTGACGGGTTTCATAGACGGCTTCACGAATCGGGCGCTGGCCTTTGATGAAGAAGGTTTCATTGCGCACGCTGGCGGGCAGCCATTTGCCGTTCGACAGGTAGTAAAGACGATTGCCTTCGCGTTTGAGTTTCTCAACAAACACGTCCTGATTGTCGCCCATGGCCATGCTCATGCCCCACGCAACGTTACCGTTGAAGCCGGCAAACAGGGTCGGCAGCCCGGCAATCGAGGCCCCCGCAGCCTGATATTTTGGGGCGCGGATTTGCACGTAGCTCCAGGCCGAAGGGATGCCGATGGGCTGATGAATATCGTTGGCCAGCAGGCTTTTGCCCGAGCGGCTGCGTTGCGGGCCTATCGCCCAGTCACTGGACGCCGTTACGCCCGGCATGCTCAGGCGGGTGACCTGTTCGAGGGCATGCGTCACGCTGTCCAGCCCTTGCAACGCAGTGCCAAAGTTCAACCCCTTGAGTTTCTCGGCCTCACTGGTAGGCAATGCTTCACCGGGGTAGGTCGGCATCAGCCATGGCAATTTGTCGCTGCCCACTTTCTGTGCCAGCACCAGCGCATTCAACTCCTCTTGCAGGTTGGTTGACATGCCGAAGCTCAGCAGGCTGTACACCAGTGCCGAATCTTCGGGTTTCCAGTACTCGGCCTTATAACCTGCCCGGGCCAGATCTTCGGGCAGTTTGTCGCGGTAGCGAAACAGGTAAGCGTTAACGCCCCGGGCATACACCTCAAAAAACTTTTTCAGGCGCGGCGATGCACTTTTGTATAGCTCGCTGGCGTTCTTTTTCAGGTTGATGCTGCGCATCAGGCGGTCGGTTGGCAGGGCATCGGCACCCTCCAGTTCCGCCAGACGGCCTTGCGCGAGCAGGCGCAGGCGTACCATCTGGCTGATGCGATCACTGGCGTGCACATAGCCCAGCGTGAAAAGTGCGTCATGGAAACTGCTGCTTTCAATCAGCGGCATGCCCTGTGCGTTACGCCGCACCGACACGTTCTGCGCCAGCCCTTTGAGCGGCTGCACCCCTGACGTGGGCACCAGGCTTTGGGTGGCAGGGTTGTTCATCTGGCAACCGGTCAGGCTCAGAAAACCGACCACTGCCGCGGCAACGCCGAACCGGGGTAAACAATAAGTGAAGGCTGGCGAGGCCATGGCAAAGCTCCTGCGAAGGGGGTGTCATCGAAAGGCGCTACGTTAGTGACGCGCAAGAGGGCACGCAAGGGCTATATGGCGAAAAGCCAAGTGCAGGCGCCGTCAGCATCGCACGCTGTGTTATTGCGGCCGAACGGCGCAAGGCGCTATGTGCCGCTGGCCTGCAGCGGCAGCGTTATAGCAGCTTCAAACTGCGAGGGTTGTTTATTGTGGCGGGTTGATCTTGGCCACCAGCGCGTAGGCCCGCTCAGTGGCGGGGCGTGCCTTGATGCGGTCAAACCAGGTTTTCAGCGCCGGGAAGTCGTCCAGATTCTGCCCTTGCCAGGCATGCGGCACGATCCACGGGTAAATCGCCATGTCCGCGATGCTGTACGCGTCACCTGCAACAAACTGCCGGCCTTCCAGTTGCTTGTTCAAGACGCCATAGAGGCGGGCCGTTTCGTCGGTATAGCGCTTGATCGCGTAAGGGATTTTTTCGGGCGCAAAACGATTGAAGTGGTGATTTTGCCCCGCCATTGGCCCCAGGCCGCCCATTTGCCAGAACAGCCACTGCAGCGCCATTTGCCGCCCTCGCAAATCCTTGGGCAAGAACTGTCCGGTTTTCTCGGCCAGATACAGCAGGATGGCACCCGATTCGAACAGCGAGAGCGGCGCGCCACCGTCCGCCGGGGTTTGATCGACAATGGCCGGAATGCGGTTGTTGGGCGAGATTTTCAGGAAAGCAGGCGCAAACTGTTCATTTTTACTGATGTTGACCGGGTGGACCTTGTAGGGCAGGCCAGCTTCTTCGAGAAACAGTGAAACCTTGTGGCCGTTTGGGGTGGTCCAGTAGTAAAGATCGATCATGAAGGGCTCCAGAAGCGAATGTTCACGTTGAAACTGATGCTCGGCAAAGGTAGCAGTTCACTCGCAGTTGTCAGTTTTACTCGCGCCGTTGTGAAGGGGAAACGTGTCAGTGCAAGTTTTGGCAGGAAATCTCAGGCGGTAAAAATACAAACGCCGCACATGCCTGAAGGCAGGTGCGGCGCAGGTCGGGCGCTGTTTAAAGGATCAGGCGCCGTGACACTTTTTGAATTTTTTGCTGCTGCCACACGGGCAAGGATCGTTGCGGCCAACGTCTTTCAACGCATTGCGCACAGGCTCCTGATGGGCGTGACCGCAGTTCGGGCCATGCACATGACCGTTACCGTGGTCATGGGCGTGATCATGCTGATCATGATCGTGGTTGCAGTCTGGGCCGTGAACGTGGGGTTGTTGGGTCATTGCTCAATCACTCTGGAATAAAATCGCCGGGGATTATCTCGCCTTTGCGCATGACGTGCACGTCGTTACCGTAGAACAGGCCGGTCTCCAGCGTGCCTTCAAGCCGATAAGGGATAGGTTCGTCAGGCGACTCCAGCAATTTGACCAGGGGTTTGACGTGTTGCCACATATTGGTGCGCACCGGGACTACGTAGTCGGCCGTGCCTTTGGGATCAACGCTGAACCATTGGCTGTGTTCGCCTTCTGTCAACAAAATGGGGCCCAAGTACACTTTGTAGCTGATGCCGCGGACGGTGAGGGTGGAGTCATTGGGGTTATCCACCCTGAAGTGCAGCTTGAAGCGCTGCTCCAACAGTTTGGCCTGAATTAGTTCAACACGCTCCAGGCGCACTCCGGGGTCTTTGTCCGAGGACTCAAACCAGGAGGCGCACCCCGACAGACCCACTATCAGCAAGAGGGCGGCGGTGTGTTTAATAAGTGCCCGAGCATCCATTCTTTGCTCCTTATCAGCCACGTCAGTTCAGCTTATTGGGCGAAATAGCCGGCGCAGCATTTTTTGAATTTGAAGCCGCTGGCGCAAGGACAGGGGTCATTGCGCCCCACTTTTAGCGAAACGGTTGGATCAATGAAGAACCAGCGCCCAGCACTTTGCACGAAGGAAGACTTTTCCCGATGGCTGTGTTCGCCATTGGCATCATGCCAGCGGGCCGTAAAGGTGACGAACGCATGTTCAGGTTGACCACCAAACACTTCACTGTGTTCAACCTCTAACCCGAGCCACGTACTTTGTGTACTCCAGCTTTTAATGGATTCACGGTCGAGACCGGCTTGCTGCACCGGTAATGTCGTAGCAACCAGGTAATCCACCCGCCCCAGAACGTAGGCGCTGTAACGTGAACGCATGAGGGTTTCGGCGCTTGGGGCGACAGTCCCCGCGTGATAATGCCCGCAGCAGGCGTCGAGCAGGTTGCCGCTGCCACAAGGGCAAATGGATGTACTCATCGGTTTACCACCAATACTTGCCGAAGTTTTCCGGATTGGCCCAGAACCTGGCATTTAACCAGTCGGGCACCTGTTTGTACTCGCGTAGATCATAGGTGAATAGCGTCAGTATCTGATCGTCACGCTGAAAGCTCTCATTGTTCTGTAGTGCTAAAGCGAAAAAGTCCGTTTCTTTCCAGTCGCACGCTGTCAGATCTGCGAGTACCGCGAGTCGACTGGCGTTCAGGTTACGAATCCCGCCCAGCAATTCAAGACCCGCTTTTTTGGGCAGGTGTTCAAGGCAATCCACTACCAGGGCTAAATCAAAGCGCTGGCTGGCCAAGTCTTCGGGAAGCGGGCCGGGGGTTGCCAGTGAGACCTGGGCGTCAGGGTGGGCCTGTTGAAAGGCTTGCAGGGCCGGAAAATGACTGGCGCCGACCACCAGCAAACGCTGCGGGGCGTATCGATCAAGCAAAGCCGCCAAAGCGTGCTGAGGCGTGCGGGTGGAAATGCCGGAGTTCATCTCAAGTCCTCTTTCTAAGCGCCCAAGACTAGCCTGCCCTGACCCTGCGGCCTAGTGGATCCACTCAACGAAAGCGAAGAAGCGGTCTGGCGACCTCACGTATCGAAATGACACACCGAGGTATTTTTGTCGGGACCTCTGGCGCAGCTGTCCTGCCACCCGTTAAGGTGCATCCAAAGAAAAAACATAACGATCAGGGGGAGCTATGAAGGTGCTTTGGGGGGTGGGGAAAGTCTTGACCCTTTTGTTTTGGGTGGTTGTGATGATCAATGTGCTCAATCCGTTGATCAACCCATTTGATGTATTGGTCAATCTGGCCGGCAGTTTGTTGTTGCTGACCCACTTGCTTGAGCTGCTACTGTTCAACGGCAGTATCAAAGAGCGCCCCAATCCTTGGCGTGATCGCTTGCATGTCCTTCTGGTTGGCATTTTTCACCTGCAAACCCTCCGCTCCACTTCTGAACAAGGCGCTCACCATGCGTAAGTTAGGTCTATTGGTCGCCCTGTGCAGCCCGTTTGTCCATGCCGAATCGGTCAAGGTTGATCCCAACACGCTGATGCGTTTGCCCGCCAATACCAGCGTCTTGCAACTCGAACAGCTCGATGTGGCGGATTACGGCACCTTGCTGATCCCGCCCGGTGTGACGCAGGTCAAAATTGACCAACTGCATTTGGGACGTGAAGCGCGCATCACCATTGTCCCGGCCGAGCGTGCCATTGAGTTGCACGCGGCTTATGCCAACTTTGAAGAAGGCAGCCAGATCAATGCCCGTGGCGCAGCGGGCACTTACGAAAAACCGGCGCGACCGGCCCGAGATCTGACCCTGCGGTTTGATGCCTTACAAGCCAACGAGCTGTCGGTCGATGCCCGTGGCGGAACCGGTGCGCCGGGTTTTGTCGGGCTCGATGGCGGCAACGGTGAGGCACCGGGGTGCACCTGGGGTTCCGCGGGCGCAGGCCACAATGGGCAAAACGGTGGTAACGGTCAGCAGGGCGCTGCCGGTGCGCAGGTGCGTGTCGAACTGCCCCGAGATTTCCCTGAAGCCCTGATCAACGTGCGTGTGGAGGGCGGCGCGGGTGGCAAGCCCGGTGCAGCAGGGCGTGCGGGGGCTGGCGGCAAATCCAAAGGGTGCCTGGTGTACCGCACCGACGGCGCCAAGTCAGGCAAGCCCGGGCTGGCTGGTGAGCCCGGCGAAACCGGTTCTGCTGGCGCGGTGACCATCCAGCGCTTGTAACCCTTCCTGTAAACGCGCAGTTGCTGACACCGCATAAAGGTTGCGAGCGGTTGCACGACGTTCATCGCGGCGTCGCGCAACAGCTCAAGGCCTTAAAACATCGGCCGCGCCGCCGCAATCGCTACCAGCAACAGCCCGACGATCAAGTTACAGCCCACCAATCGACGAATCCTGGCCAAAGCCGCTGCGCCTGCCGCCCATTGCTCTGCCTGGACTGCCTTGCGCAGTTCCGGAAGTTGCAGGGATTGAATGCGGATAAACAGCGCCACCATCACGATGTACAGCCCCATCATGATCTGCACATAACGCGGTGCGGTCTCAAATCCGTTAAAGCGGATCTGCAACAGGCCAACACCGCTTATCGGCAAAATCAGCACCGCGGCCCATACCCAGACGAAAAAACGCGGAAACACCTCGACCCATAATTTCAGCCGGGCCGGGCCTTCAAGGGCCGCCACACTGGCCGGTCGCAGGATCATCCAGGCAAAAAACATTCCGCCGACCCAAATCAGGGCGGCCAAAACATGCAGGCTATAGGCAAGGGCAAAGGCGGTCATGAGGTACTCCGTTCGGCGCGGGATGATTTAGCGGGGTATGATAGCGGCCATTCGAACCACTGAAAATTTATCCAGCGTTTCTCGCGCCCGAAGAACCATGATTAGTAACGAACTCAAATCCCAGATTCAGGGCGCATACTCGCGTTTTCTCGAAGCCAAGAGCCTCAAGCCACGCTATGGCCAGCGGTTGATGATCGCTGAAGTGGCCAAGGTGCTGGGCGACATCGATACCGACGAAGAAGGCCATCGCAGCGGCGAGCCCGCCGTGGTTGCGGTCGAAGCGGGCACTGGCACCGGCAAGACCGTGGCCTACAGCCTGGCCGCAATCCCGACGGCAAAGGCGGCAGGCAAGCGCCTGGTGATTGCCACGGCGACCGTGGCGTTGCAGGAGCAGATTGTCTACAAAGACCTTCCGGATCTCATGCGCAACAGCGGGCTGAATTTCAGTTTTGCCTTGGCCAAAGGCCGTGGGCGTTACATGTGCCTGTCCAAGCTCGACATGCTGCTGCAAGAAGGCCACGCGCAAACTGCGACGGCGCAGTTGTTCGAGGAAGAAGGGTTCAAGATCGAGGTTGATGAAGCCAGTCAAAAGCTGTTCACCAGCATGATCGAAAAGCTGGCGGGCAATAAGTGGGACGGCGACCGCGACAGCTGGCCTCAGGCTCTGGAAGACCAGGACTGGGCGCGTCTGACCACCGACCACAGCCAATGCACCAACCGCCATTGCCCGAACTTCGGCCAGTGCGCCTTCTATAAGGCCCGCGAAGGCATGGGCAAGGTGGACGTGATCGTCACCAACCACGACATGGTACTGGCCGACCTGGCGCTGGGCGGCGGTGCGGTATTGCCTGATCCGCGTGACACGCTGTATGTGTTCGACGAAGGCCATCACCTACCGGACAAGGCCATCGGCCACTTCGCCCATTACACGCGCCTGCGCTCCACCGCCGACTGGCTGGAGCAAACCGCCAAGAACCTCACCAAACTGCTGGCGCAACACCCACTGCCGGGTGACTTGGGGCGTTTGCTGGAACAAGTGCCGGAGCTTGCGAAGGAGATCAAGGCGCAGCAGCAGTTCATGTTCACCACCTGTGAGCAGATCGCTGACTTCAAGGTCGGTGAAGAACCGGAAGGGCGTGAGCGCCCGCGGCACCGCTTTGTCGGCGGGCTGATTCCCGATCATATGCGGGAAATGGGCATCGAACTGAAAAAAGGCTTCTCGCGTCTTACAGACTTGTTTACCCGGCTGACTGAAATTCTGAAGGACGGCATGGACGGTGAGGTCAACATCGGCATCACCAGCAATCAGGCCGAAGAGTGGTATCCCCTGTTTGGCAGCTTGCTGTCCCGTGCCCAGGGTAACTGGGAATTGTGGACCGCCTTTACCACCGAAGACCCCGAAGACAACCCGCCTATGGCCCGTTGGTTGACGCTGGCTGAAAGCGGCTCGCTGTTTGATATCGAGGTAAACGCCAGCCCGATTCTGGCGGCAGAAATGCTGCGCCGTAACCTGTGGAACGTCGCCTATGGCGCGTTAGTCACGTCGGCCACACTTACCGCGTTGGGCACCTTCGATCGTTTCCGCATGCGCGCCGGGTTGCCGAAAAAGGCGGTTACCGCAGTCGTACCCAGCCCGTTCCACCATGCCGACGCGGGTGTGCTGCGGGTGCCCGACCTTAAAGCCGACCCGCGTGACGCGATGGCGCACACGGCGGCGATCATTCGCGACCTGCCGGGTCTGGTTGAAGGTTCCAAAGGCACGCTGGTGTTGTTCTCGTCGCGCAAACAGATGCAGGACGTGTTCGACGGCCTGGAGCGTGACTGGCGCAAGCAGGTGTTCATCCAGGGCAACTTGTCGAAACAGGAAACCCTCAACAAACACAAGGCCCGGGTGGATGGTGGCGACTCCAGTGTGTTGTTCGGGCTGGCCAGCTTTGCTGAAGGTGTGGACTTGCCCGGCGCGTACTGTGAGCACGTGGTGATCGCTAAAATTCCGTTCTCGGTGCCTGACGACCCGGTCGAAGCGGCGCTTGCGGAGTGGATCGAGGCCCGTGGCGGCAACCCGTTCATGGAAATATCCGTCCCCGACGCGTCCCTCAAACTGGTGCAAGCCTGCGGTCGTCTGCTGCGCACCGAGCAGGATCGCGGCACTATCACGTTGCTGGACCGGCGACTGGTGACTCAGCGCTATGGCAAGGCGATCCTGAATGCCTTGCCACCTTTCCGGCGCGAAATTTCTTAAGCGCAAGTCGGCCTTATGGCCGACTTTGCTGTCTATGCTTTGTCTTTCACCACCACACCGGCCGTTTTCGGTCGTTTGGGAGAACCACATTCTTATGATTCGCCGTTCACTGTCCGCTGTTTTTGCGCTGCTGGTTACGACCCCACTGATGGCAGCGCCTGCCGGTCAACAGACCTTGTTCAACTTCGTTCGTCCCGCCGATGTGGTGCAGGTGGCGACCGTGGATGCGATCTTGCCGCAGTACAACGCAGAACAAACGGCCGAAGGTGAGGTGTTGCGTCGTGTGACCTTCAACCCGGCAGCCGCCCCGAGCCTGATTCTCAAACCGCAGACCGGAGCGTGGGACTGGTCGCAGTCGGGCATGATGACGTTACGTATTCAAAATGCCATGAACTGGGCGCTGACCCTCGACGTTACGCTGCAAAGCAGCAACGGCAAAACGTTGACCAGCCGCGTTGCTCTGCCAGCAGGTCCGGCGCAGACGTTGTTGTTGCCGTTGAAAGCCAATACCCCGCACAGCCAGGGAATGCGCGCCGGACCGCCGATGCCGATGAACCTCGACGGTCAGCGCATTTTGCTGGCTGCCAGCCAAGGCGAAATTGACCTGAGCCAAGTGGTGTCGGTGACGCTGTCAGTCCCGCAGCCCACGGCCGCGCAAAGCATCTTGCTCGAACGTTTTGGTGTGCAAGACGGCGACGGAGTGATCAAAGCGGTCTACAGCTCAATTGTGGACGGCTATGGTCAGTCGACCCGTGCCAAGTGGCCCGAGCGTGTAAGCAATGACGAGCAGCTCAAGGCCGCAGCCGCTAAAGAACAGCAACAGCTCAAAGGCTGGCTGGCCAAACGCAGTGATCTGGATAAATTCGGTGGCTGGACCCAAGGCGCACCGTTCGACGCCACTGGGTTTTTCCGCACTGAAAAACGTGACGGGCGCTGGAATCTGGTCACCCCGCAAGGGCACCCGTTTTACTCCCTGGGCCTGAACGCCGTGACCGCGAGCGACAGTCAGACGTATGTGGCCGGGCGCGAATGGATGTTCAGCGCGTTGCCGAACAAAGACGAACCTTTGCATGCTTACTACGGCACCTCGGACCATAACAGCGGCAACGGCGCGAGCCGTGGGCGAGCGTTCGATGCGGGACGCTGGTACAACTTTTATGGCGCCAACCTGCAACGCATTTATGGCCAGCCCTGTACCACCGGCAAGGCGGTCGAAGGCGCTGAAGTTGTGACGCCTTGTGCGCCCGAAGCCTTCGATGCACAACGCTGGCAAACTCATACGTTGGATCGCTTGCAAGCCTGGGGTTTCAACACCATCGGCAACTGGAGCGACCCGGCGCTGGGCGATAGCAAGCGCGTGCCCTATACCTTGCCGCTGTCGATTGTGGGGGATTACGCCAGCATCAGTACCGGCTCTGACTGGTGGGGCGGCATGCCCGACCCGTTCGACCCGCGCTTTGCCATGGCCACTGAACGCGCCGTCGCCATTGCCGCCCGTGATCATCGCGACGATCCGTGGTTGATCGGTTATTTTGCTGACAACGAATTGGCGTGGGCCGGTCCCGGCTCCGATGCGAAGAATCGGTATGCGCTGGCCTTTGGCACGTTGCGCATGACCACCGACGTTCCCGCCAAACGCGCGTTCTTGAAGCAGTTGCGTGACAAGTACCGTAACCAGCAGGGCCTGTCCAAGGCCTGGGGTGTCGATATCCCGGCCTGGGAGTTGCTTGAAGACCCAGGTTTCGAAGCACCGTTGCCCAACCCAGAGCACCCGGAGATCGAAGCCGACTACCAATACTTCCAGAAAGTATTCGCCGACAACTACTTCAAGACCATTTCCGACTCGCTCAAATGGCACGCCCCTAACCATTTGCTGCTGGGGGGCCGTTTTGCCGTCAGCACACCTGAGGCGGTGGCGTCGTGTGCGCAGTATTGCGATGTCCTGAGCTTCAACTTCTACACGCTGCAACCGCAAGACGGCTACGACTTTGCCAAACTGCGAGAACTCGACAAGCCGGTGATGATCACCGAGTTCAACTTTGGCTCCCGTGATCGCGGCCCGTTCTGGGGCGGCGTGACCGAAGTGGCCAACGAGGAGGCGCGTGGCCCGGCGTACAGCAAATTCCTCAAACAGGCGGTGACAGAACCGTCGATCGTCGGCGTGCATTGGTTCCAATACCTGGATCAGCCAGTGACCGGCCGTTTACTGGATGGCGAAAATGGTCACTTCGGCATGGTAGGCATCACCGATTTGCCATTTACCGGTTTTGTTGAAAGCGTGCGCAAAGCCAATTTGCAAGCGTTGGACCAACTTGGCCAAGAAGCGGCCAAGGCCCAGGCAGACGCTAATAAAGACGTCAAAGCACCGCGCCACGCCGCCCAGGAAGGCAACGAAGGCCGCTCTGGCGCGGGCCATGCAGGCGGGCACTCGGGCCAAGGTCACTGACAGTGTGAAACTCGACGGGCGGCGATGTATTTCGTCGCTGTCGGGGTTCTAGAGCCTTTCTCAATACCCGCTCAAAACCTAAGGTTATCCATTCACCTGAACTGAATGGAGTCTTCGAAATGGAAGCATTAGGGAAGTGTGCACGTGGGTTCGAAGCCGTTCAGCACGCATTTGAGTCTTTTTTTGACGATTCTTACGAGCGAGGCGGTGGGGTTTGCGTACAAATCAGCGGTGAAACGGTCGTTGATCTATGGGCGGGTGTGGCGGATCTGGCGGGTGAGCAGCCATGGCAGCACGACACGCTGGTAAATACTTACTGTGCCATCAAACCCATCACCGCCATCGCCGCCTTGATGTTGGTAGAGACTGGCAAGTTGGCACTGGATACGCCCATCGCTTTTTATTGGCCTGAGTTTGCGCAAGGTGGTAAAGAGCTCATTACCTTGCGCCAGGTGCTGTGCCATACCAGCGGCTTGCCGGCGCTGCGTCTGCCCAGTCACACGCCAATGATGTACGACTGGGCACATATGGCAACTGCGGTTGCGGCCGAGCCCTTGTGGTGGGAGCCGGGCGCTGAGCTGGGCTATGGTGCAACCACCTATGGCTGGATTTTAGGTGAGCTGATACGCCGAGTGGACGGAAGAGATTCGCGCACGTTTATTCGCGAGCAGATAACCCGACCCCATGGACTGGAAGTGTACGCGGGGGTTGATCCTCTGGATTTTTCTCGTATCGCCCATTTCGAACACGCGCCAGGACGCATCGGTGATCGATACGCACAGGACTTGCGCCGCGTCATGCTCAGCGAGCCTGGGCATGTAGCGACCCTCGCTTTTTCCAATCCAAGTATGTCCCCCAAAAACACGGGCAACCCCTGTTGGTGGAAATACCACCAGCCGGGCGTCAACAGTCACAGCACCGCACATGGGCTGGCGGGCTTTTACAGTGCGTTGTTGGCGGGGCAACTGATCGGCCCGGAACTGTTTAACGCGTTCAGGCGTGAGCACAGCAACAGCATGGACCGCACATTGCTTAGACCCATGCGTTATGGCTTGGGTTGCATGATGGAACAGCCTGCCGACCCCGGCGCTTCGTTTTGTATGGGGCCTGATGCGTTTGGGCATGTAGGTCTGGGTGGCCCTGTCAGTTTTGCCGACGTCGACCGTGACGTCACCTTCGCTTTTGTCACCAACACCATGGGCAGTCACGTCCTCTCGGATCCTCGGGTGCAAAAATTGGCCACAGCCGTGAACGCTGCGCTTTAACCCTTGCAGGCGTGAGCTTGCCTCCCGAGGCAGGCCCGCCCCTGAAAAGCAGGCCGTCGGGTGGCTTTTTCACAAAAAATCCACCTTCATGTGTTTACCTTCTCCCTCGATGTTCCAATGCTCAAAAATTGTGCGTTTAGATCCGTTTAGTCTGTTTCAAAATTTGATCGGGGCTGGAACAATGCACGCCTTGTAGAGCCATGCGTGATCCAGGAGGGGCGGGTGCAGATTCAGGGTTTTCACGACCTTAAGTTCGAGGCAGTGCGTGATGCATTTGCCGCGCTTTTCAACGACCCTCAAGAGCGTGGCGCCGCGCTGTGTATCCAGGTCGGCGGTGAAACGGTCATAGACGTGTGGGGCGGTACGGCTGACAAAGACGGTGAGCAGGCATGGCACACCGATACCATTGCCAACCTGTTTTCGTGTACCAAAACCTTCACTGCCGTGACGGCCTTGCAATTGGTGGAAGAAGGCAAGCTGGCGCTGGATGTCCCGGTAGTTCGCTATTGGCCGGAATTTGCCGCGGCCGGTAAAGAGTCCATCACGTTGCGTCACCTGCTGAGCCATCGTGCCGGTTTACCTGCATTGCGTGAACCTATGCCGCCTCAGGCGCTGTATGAATGGCAAACCATGGTGGATGCGCTGGCGGCTGAAGCTCCGTGGTGGACGCCGGGTGATGGGCATGGTTATGCCGCCATCACCTATGGTTGGCTGCTGGGTGAATTGATACGCCGCGCCGATGGGCGCAGTCCGGGTCAATCGATCATGGCCCGTACGGCACTGCCGCTGGGGCTGGACTTCCATATCGGGTTGGCGGATGACGAGTTTTATCGGGTCGCGCATATCGCCCGCAGCAAAGGCACGGTGGGTGATGCCTCTGCCCAGCGCTTGCTGAAGGCGATGATGAACGAGCCTACGTCCATGAGTACCCGGGCATTTACCAATCCACCGTCTATTATGACCAGCACGAATAAGCCGGAATGGCGTCGTATGGAGCAACCAGCGGCCAATGGTCATGGCAATGCCCGCAGTCTCGCCGGTTTCTACAACGGTTTACTCGATGGCCAATTGCTGGAGTCCGAAATGCTCGCTGAGTTGACCCGCGAGCACAGCGTTGGTGAAGACAAAACCCTGCGCACCCAAACGCGTTTTGGCCTGGGGTGCATGCTGGATCAGCCTGAAGTGGCGAATGCCACGTTTGGTCTGGGGGCCAAGGCTTTTGGCCATCCCGGGGCGGGCGGTTCCATCGGGTTTGCCGACCCGGAACGCGATGTGGCGTTTGGGTTTGTCACCAACACGCTCGGCCCCTATGTTTTGATGGATCCCCGTGCGCAAAAGCTGGTGCGGGCATTAGCAACGTGTTTGTAAGACTGTTTTGTAAGCCGTAGGTCGGATCCCTGTGGCTTTAATGCGCTTAATACGCTTTTTTATACGTATATCGCGTCCAATTATTTCTAATTCATTGTGTGGATATTCAATGTCATCTAATAAGACCCTTGCACTCGCCCTTTGTCTGGCAATCACTGGTTGCGCACAAACACCACAAAATGACGCAGAAGGCGGCCACAAATGGTGGCAGCTCGGGTCGTCGGATCAGGCAGCAACACCCGCTGCTGACAAGGCTGATGCCCCGGCAGCCAAGCCGACCGACAAAAAAACGGCTGCGCCCGCTGTAGCCAAAACAGCTCCCGCCACTACCGAAGCCAAAAAAGACAGCGGCTCCAGCTGGTGGCCTTTTGGTTCGGACAGTGCCAAGAAAGATGCACCTGTCGCTAAAGAAAAAACGGTAGCCGCTGCACCTACGTCAAGCACCGAAAAGAACTGGTGGTGGCCGTTTGGCAGCACTGCTAAAGACACCAAGCCGGTGGCAGCCAATGTCGTGCCGATGCCTGACCCTAAAGTGACTCAAGCCTGGCTGGACGAATATGAGCCGCGCCTGCGTGCAGCCATCAAAGACACCAACCTGCAACTTGAGCGCCGTGAAAGCTTACTGGTGATCGTGGCGTCTGCGGACAGTGCGTTCAAACCAACCCGTCCGGACTTGTTGAAGCCGTCCATGCTCGGTCCGTTCACCCGTGTTGCCAAAGTGGTTGAAGGCGATCCAAAAACCGCAGTTCTGGTGCTTGGCCACGCCGACACCACAGGCGCAATGGCTGCCAATACCAAGTTAAGCCTCGACCGCGCGCGTTCGGTCGCCGCGATTTTCCGCATGAGTGGTCTGCAGGCGAACCGCTTGACCTTGCGTGGTATGGGATCGGTGATGCCACGGGCGGCCAATGACAGTAACGAAGGCCGTGCGCTGAACCGCCGTGTTGAGATCCTGATGACACCGCAAAACACCATGCTGGCGCTTGTGAGCAAATACAGCCAGCCAGCACTGTCCCCGGCTGAACTGGTAGCCGTACAACCCGCTGTTGCGCCTTCCAAAGCGGTCGCGGCTAAAAAAGCTGCGGCCCCGGCGAAGCAAGCCGTAGTTGCCAAGAAATCCGCCCCGGCCAAGAAACCTGCTAAAGCCGCTCCAGCCAAGAAAGCGGTGGTCGCCAAGACTGCCGCCGCGAAAAAGGACGTGAGCAATACTCAAGCCAAAAACTGATTGGTTTGATTAACGGGAGGGTGGCATGACTCAAGCGCTGGCAGATATGCGACGCGACTACACCCGTGATGGACTCGCCGAGGCTCAGGCCCCGGCGGAGCCTTTCGGGTTGTTTCATCAATGGTTTGCAGACGCGGTCAAAACCGAGCAGCCGCCCGTAGAAGCCAATGCCATGACGCTGGCAACGGTGGATGAAGACGGGCGCCCGCACTGTCGCGTGCTGTTGCTCAAGGGGCTGGATGCTGAAGGGTTTACCTTCTTCACCAACTACACCAGTGCAAAAGGCCAGCAACTGGCGGCGCATCCCTTTGCGGCCATGACATTCTTCTGGCCGACGCTGGAACGTCAGGTGCGCATTGAAGGGCGCGTGGTCAAGGTGACGCCTGAAGAGTCAGACGCTTACTATCAAGTTCGCCCGTTGGGTAGCCGCATAGGTGCCTGGGCTTCGCCGCAAAGCCAGGTGATTGCCGGACGTGAAGAGCTGGCCGAACTGCTTCGTGTCACTCAGGAGCGCTTCACTGATACGCAGCCCCATTGTCCCGAGCATTGGGGTGGTTTCAGGTTGTTACCTGAGCGCATCGAGTTTTGGCAAGGCCGTCCCAGCCGCTTGCATGACCGCCTCAACTATCGGCTTTGCGGGACTGACTGGACGCGGGAGCGTTTGGCACCCTGACGGCATATTCAGACGCCGCGGCTTGCAGCCATTGGGGCATGTCGCGGCGTTTGATTCTCTGCTTGTGAGCCTCTTCCAGGCGTTGCAACATAAAGGCCTTGCGGGCCGGATCGTCACCTGCCAGCGACAACGCCAGATCCCTGTCCATCCAGCGTTTGATACGCACATACAACCACCCGTGGAAATACAGGCCGGCGGCAGTGGTGATGAAAATGATGAAATAGTCCATATGTGTCCTGTGATGAACGCAGCGTAACGAGTGATTACCCGCTACCCTTGCTTGACGTTTCGACCTGATTGAAGGCGTTTATCTGGCTGTACAGCCGCTGAATAAAGGCTATTTTTTCCGCACCCGGCCGTGACAGGGCGGTGGCCGCGGAGTTTAATGAATCCCTGATCTTTTGGAGTTGATCTAATGCGTAAGTCCGTACTGTTAATTGCTGCTTTTTCTACCATGACAGTCCTGTTGGGCGGCTGCACCTCCAACTTGACCGGCGACTCTTACTCGCGCGAAGAAGCGCGTCGCGTGCAGACAGTGCGTATGGGCACTATCGTTGCCTTGCGTCCGGTCAAAATTGAAGGCACCAAAACCCCGATCGGCGCCGCAACCGGTGCTGTTGTAGGTGGGGTAGGTGGTAGCGCCATTGGCGGCGGTCGCGGCAGCATCGTGACGGCTGTCATCGGTGCTGTCGCAGGCGGTCTGTTGGGGTCGGCTGCAGAATCTGGCCTGACCAAAACCCAGGGTGTTGAAATCACCGTGCGTGAAGACGACGGCAGCACCCGTGCGTATGTGCAACAGGTAGAGCCGAATCAGGTGTTCCGTACCGGTGAGCGTGTACGCATCATGACCGTTGATGGCACCAGCCGCGTGACTCAGTAAGTCACCGCGTAAAAACAAAACCCCGGCCAGTACGAACTGGCCGGGGTTTTTTATTGGCTTCGCCGCAGCTGGCACAGGCGGGGTCCCCGGGTCAGCTGCGGCATGCAGCCGATCAGTTGGTTACCGGCTTGCGGCTCGCCATGGCTGTCACCGCATAGCCGATCAAGGCGGCCAGGATCGAACCGGTGAGAATCCCCATACGGTCCATGCCAACGTAATCGCTGCTGCCTGCGACAAACGCCAGCGAGCCGACAAACAGGCTCATGGTAAAGCCGATGCCGCACAGGATGGCCACGCCGAACACTTGCCCCCAGTTTGCGCCGGCTGGCAATGCCGCCATGCCGGTTTTGATGGCGATCCAGGTCAGGCCGAACACGCCCACGGTTTTACCGATCAGCAAGCCTGCGGCAATCCCCATGGGTACGTGACTGACGAAGTTGTGCAGGGTAATGCCTGACAACGAAACGCCCGCATTGGCAAAGGCAAACAACGGCAAGATCCCGTATGCCACCCACGGGTGCAGTGCGTGCTCAATGGTCATCAGCGGCGATGGCTCTGAGTTCTTGGTGCGCAACGGGATGCAGAACGCCAGTGTGACACCTGCCAGCGTGGCGTGAACGCCGCTCTTGAGAACACACATCCACAGAATCAGGCCAACGATCATGTACGGCGCGACTTTCACCACACCCATGCGGTTCATGATGATCAGCACCACCAGGCACGCAGCGGCCAGAATCAGGGACATGCCCGACAGTTCGCTGGAGTAGAACAGGGCAATCACCACGATCGCGCCCAAGTCATCAATGATCGCCAGCGTCATCAGGAACAGCTTGAGCGATACCGGAACCCGCTTGCCCAGCAGCGCCAGGACACCCAGCGCAAACGCGATGTCGGTAGCCATGGGAATTGCCCAGCCACCCAACGCATCCGGGTAGTCCTTGTTGATGAACCAGTAGATCAACGCTGGCACCACCATACCGCCAATCGCTGCGGCGCCGGGTAGCACGACCTGCGATGGCTTGGACAACTGGCCTTCAAGCAGCTCGCGCTTGACCTCCAGACCGATCAGCAGGAAAAACAACGCCATCAGGCCGTCGTTGATCCACAGCAGCGAAGGTTTGGCAATTTGCAGCGCGCCAATTTGCACGGCCACAGGCACGTCCAGGAAGGCGGTATAGAAGTGTGAAAGCGGTGAGTTGTTGATGATCAAAGCCAGAGCGGCTGCGGCAATCAACAGCAAACCGCTGGCAGCTTCCAACTGAAAGAAACGAGTGAAAGTGCTACGCAGAGGCAAGGTCGCTCTCCATCGGTGAGTGAAAGGGTGCAACACCCTAACCTGAGAGGTTAGTTGTTAAAACAAAAACTATATTCTTTTTTGTTATAAGCCGGCGCGCGAAATCACACCGCTCAAAAGCCTAGCAGTTGTGTATCAAAGTGAGTCAGGAATTAGCCGTGAAAGCCCGTAGGAAAGGGGCTTAACAGCTGAAGGTTACTGCTATCGCCAAGCTGCAATAAGAGCCCGAGGGCCCTTTGCCGTTGATGGCTCAAGCAGAACTGTCGATCCGTTCTGAGCGGCTTGGCAGTAGCACTGCCCGTTTTAAGCGTCGATGCCCAGCAGATCGCGAGCAACCGCCTCAGCGATGCGAATACCGTCCACGGCCGCGGACAGAATGCCGCCTGCATAACCGGCGCCTTCACCTGCCGGGTACAGACCTTTGACGTTGAGACTTTGCATTGAGGCGTCGCGGGTCATGCGCAAGGGCGATGAGGTGCGGGTCTCGATACCGGTCAGGATCGCGTCATGCATCGAGAAACCTTTAATTTTCTTTTCGAACGCCGGCAAGGCTTCACGGATGGCTTCGATGGCGTAATCCGGCAAGGCCAGCGCCAGATCGCCCAACGCTACGCCCGGCTTATACGACGGTTCGACGCTGCCCAGCGCAGTGGAGGGTTTACCGGCAATAAAGTCGCCAACCAGCTGTGCTGGCGCTTCGTAAGTGCTGCCACCCAGAACGTAGGCGTGGGCTTCGAGGCGCTCTTGCAGCTCAATACCAGCCAAAGGCCCGCCCGGGTAGTCTTCGGGGGTGATGCCGACGACGATGCCGGAGTTGGCATTGCGCTCGTTACGCGAGTACTGGCTCATGCCGTTGGTCACCACTCGGCCGGGTTCGCTGGTGGCCGCCACAACCGTACCGCCGGGGCACATGCAGAAGCTGTACACCGAACGACCGTTTTTGGCGTGGTGCACCAGTTTGTAGTCGGCTGCGCCCAACTTCGGGTGGCCGGCATATTTGCCCAGGCGTGCACTGTCGATCAACGATTGCGGGTGTTCAATACGGAAACCCACCGAGAACGGTTTGGCCTCCATGTACACGCCGCGTGCGTGCAGCATGCGGAAGGTGTCACGCGCACTGTGGCCCAGCGCCATGATGACGTGGCGTGCATTCAGTTGCTCGCCATCGGCCAGTACCACACCGGTCAATTGACCGTTGTCGATCATTACGTCGGTCACACGCTGTTGAAAGCGAACTTCGCCGCCCAGGGCCTCGATCTGCTGACGCATATTTTCCACCACACCCGTCAGACGGAACGTCCCGATATGCGGCTTGCTGACGTAGAGGATTTCTTCGGGGGCGCCGGCTTTCACAAACTCGTGCAGCACCTTGCGGCCGTGGTGTTGCGGGTCTTTGATCTGGCTGTACAGCTTGCCGTCAGAGAACGTCCCCGCACCGCCTTCACCAAATTGCACGTTGGATTCGGGGTTCAGGACGTTCTTACGCCACAGGCCCCACGTGTCTTTGGTGCGCTGACGTACTTCCGGGCCACGTTCAAGAATGATGGGCTTGAAGCCCATCTGAGCCAGCAGCAGGCCTGCAAAAATACCGCACGGACCGAACCCGACCACAATCGGGCGTTCGGTCAGGTCCTGCGGCGCCTGGCCGACTACCTTGTAGCTGACGTCCGGTGCAGGATTGACGTTGCGATCATCGGCAAACTTGAGCAGCAACGGTGCTTCATCACGCACCGACAGGTCGATGGTGTAGATGAAGCACAGTTCGGAGGATTTTTTGCGCGCATCGTAGCTGCGCTTGAACAAGGTGAAATCGATCAGGTCATCATCCGCGATGCCCAGGCGCTGCACGATGGCAGGGCGCAGGTCTTCTTCGGGATGGTCGATTGGCAACTTGAGTTCGGTAATTCGTAACATGACGGTGGTCCAGTATTGGGGCCAGGTTTACCCCGGCAGCCATAGACCGGCGATTATAGGCTGCTTCGGGGTGAATCCGTCAGGCTTAAACGGCAATGTTCAGTAACCGTCGTCGGTTAGTCGTTGCGTGCGCCCCCGAAATAACCGCAGCCGCGCTGGACCTGACCGTTGACCCGGAGTTCGGCACCCAAATGCTGCACACTGCCATTAACGCTGTCGGTGCACCGTTGCGGCGCCACCCAGAGCTCGATGCGTTGGTTGTTGGCTTCGGTGGACAGGTAAAAACGCCCGTCGCCGACTTGTTCTTCCACGTACGGCAGCGCCAGAGGTGGCTGGCCTTCGCGGGTCAATTCCATGCCCTTGCTGCCAGCGCGGACTTCCCACGCCGGACCGTTGCCGTTGGCATGCACGGTCAGTTGCTTGAAGTTCGGATCTTTGCAGGCCGTGCTGCTGCGCTCAAGGCGATAGAGCTGTTTGACGTTGACCTCGCCATCCGAGCCGGCGGCTTTGCTTGCGATGAATTGGCCGCGAATATCTGCGAAAAGGGCCTCGGGCTTGAGCGGCATGTCTGCAGCATCTTGTACGAGCGTGGTGTTTTCGCTGTCACGTACGACGTAACGCTGTTGTCCGATACAGGGCTGGAAGACCAGCTCACCGTTGGTCGAGATCAACTCGCCTTGCAGGCGCGACAAACCCGCATGGTTGTCCATGGGTTTGCTGTTAAGCAATTGGCAGCCCGCGAACACGGGGAGCAGGGCGACTAAAACTAAGGAACGGGCGACACGCATCTTCAGGTCTCCTGACAAGTGCCGCCACGTTACTCAGGCTCGCCTGCCATCACAAGTGTTTAGCCGACCTGATACGTCTGGCCGGTGTGCAGACCTTCAACACTTTTTGCATAGGCTAATGCTACCTCGGCTGCCGGCACCGGCTTGAACCCTCGAAAGTACGGAGCGTAATGATCCATAGCTTCTTCCAGTACGGTGGGACTGACCGAGTTCACACGCAGACCGCGTGGTAATTCGATAGCGGCGGCTTTTACGAAACCATCCAGTGCGGCATTTACGAGCGCTGCCGAGCTACCGGAGCGAATAGGCTCACGATTAATGACGCCGCTGGTGAAGGTGAACGATGCGCCATCATTGGCGAATGCTCGGCCAATCAGGAGTAAGTTGACCTGGCCCATGAGTTTAGTCTGTAAGCCCAGTGAAAAGTCTTTTTCACTCATGTTGGCCAAAGGCGCAAACGTCACGCTACCTGCTGCACAGATCAACGCGTCGAATTGACCGGTTTGCTCAAACAGTTGGCGTATGGACGCGCTGTCACTGATGTCCACTTGAAAATCTCCGCTTTTACGGCCAATACGCACAACTTCGTGCCGTGCTGACAATTCGCGATCAATGGCTGAACCAATGGTGCCTTGGGCGCCGATCAAGAGAACTTTCATAGCCTTTACCTCTAGGGGGGAAGTGTTGGCTTAGTCTAGTGTTGGTTTTTTTGTGTGATAAGCGCGCTAATTGGCAACCTTTGGTTTTTATATGGAAACAATCGATGAGCGAAATGGATGATCTGGCCGCGTTTGCGGTATTAATTGATGCGGGCAGTTTCACGCTGGCGGCCCAACAATTGGGTTGCAGCAAAGGCCAGTTATCCAAGCGTATCAGCCAGTTGGAAGCGCAGTTTTCGGTGATTCTTCTGCACCGAACCACGCGTCGCTTGAGCCTTACGGCAGCGGGCGCGGCTCTGTTGCCGCAAGCTCAAGCTCTTGTAATTCAAGTTGAGCGCGCGCGTCAGGCGTTGGCGCGTCTTCAGGAGGACATTGCCGGGCCTGTGCGAATGACGGTTCCTGTGTCATTAGGGGAAACATTCTTTGATTCTCTGTTGCTTGAGTTCTCCCGCGATTACCCGCAGGTGCAAATCGAGCTGGAGCTCAACAACAGTTACCGAGACATGGCGCGCGAAGGCTTTGATCTGGCGATTCGGTCTAAAGTCGCCACTCACGAACGTCTGGTCGCCAAACAAGTGGTAAGCTGGCACGAGGTTACCTGTGCAAGCCCCGCGTATCTGGCGCAGTTCGGTGAGCCGGAGACACCGCATGTACTGGCCGGTCACCGTTGCCTGCTTAATAGCCATTACCTTGGACGCGAGGAGTGGCTCTACCACAAGCAGCATGAGCTGTACCGTGTACGGGTGTCGGGACCATTCGCGAGTAATCACTACAGCTTGCTAAAAAAAGCTGCCGTGGTCGGTGCAGGGATTGCACGTCTGCCGTCCTATATGCTCAACGCCGAACTGTCTGACGGGCGCTTGTGCAGTGTATTGCGCGACTACCAGACGCAAAGCCATCCGATGTACCTCGTTCACCCGTATCAAGGTGGCTTGCCCAAGCGCACGCAAGTGTTGGCGGATTACCTTGTGAGTTGGTTTCAACGCACTGTGCAGCGCTTCGAACAGCCTTGACGATAAAGTCGCGCCAGCCAGTAATCGATGGAAATGGCGCCCGGCCCCCGTGCCATCAGGTACAGCAAAATGGCCGCCCAGGTGCCGTGGGTTGCGTAAGCTTCTGGGTAAACAAACAGTTGAATCGTCAGGGTCATGCCTAGAAGCATCAAGGCTGATACACGCGTGGCCAAACCCACCAGTATCAGTGCTGAAAACAGGTGTTCGCAGACGGTCGCCGCGTAAGCGGCGAACTCCGCAGGCAGCAATGGCACCTTGTACTCGTGGCTGAACAAGTACAGCGCTGAATCGGCCAAGTGGGGTTGTCCCCACTCGACAGTGCCGGACACCACGTCCAGTGCAAAGCCTTCAACCTTGGTTTGCCCCGACTTCCAGAACACAGCGGCGATGGAGAAGCGCGCAATTAACGCTATCAGGGAGTGGGGAATGCGTTGCAGAGCACGGGTTGTATGTGCCCATAAACGGCCGATTCTGCAGGAATATTCTGTAAACGTGTTCATAACGTTACCTCATGGGCGTGCTGCACTTCGGTGATGGCGCCCATGCTGATGAGCAGTGCCAGGCACTGGCTCAAGTCAAATCCGGGATCGGCGTGCAGGGCATTGTCAGCAGCTTGACCAAGAGGGCAGTGGGTTTTCAAAAGTCGAATAAACGCTACGCTCCCTGAGCTGACCGCAAACACTTCTACGTTCAAACCATGACGCAGCACCAGCGCACTTTGCGGCTGGCTGGGGTCCAGTCCCTGAAGGTGTCCGCTGTTCTGGTGCGCAATCCACAGGGAGGCCACGGCATACGGGGAATGCAGGGTGGCCACACTCGGGTGCAACGTCATGCGCAGTTGTTCCAGGGTAGCGGGATTGGCCAATGCCCGCGCAAGGGCCTGCGGGTTCAAAGGCAGGGCATCGGCGGCGTGATACGCCTGAACACAGAGCCATTCCAAGCGTGCGACATCAGCGAGATACGGCAGGCTATTGGCCGGGGCAAAATCTTGAATGAAGTCCGCAAAGCAATGCCCGTAGGTACTCATGACCGGATTGTCCGGCGGGTTTTTGTGCACGAACACGTGCGCCATGCCATGGAAGAACGCGTCTCCCACCAAGCGGGCAACCACCGGAAAACTGGCGCCCAAGGCGTTGATCAAACCGCTGAGTACGTTGTTTCGGTACACGGAAAAACGGCTCGACGCATCACTGCCAACAGGGCAAATCACACCGTGCGGGCAACTCGACTGCGGATCGAAAAGGGCGGCGCTGAAGGCCTGTTGTAAGGTCATACACGCACCTTTGAGGTCTGAATCATATGATCAGCGCGTTGCGCTTCGATGAGCAGCTCGTTCAGGGCAGGTAGGTGATTATCCCGTTCAATCAGGGTCGCCATGGGACCGATACGCTTCAATACCTGCCCATAAAGGGCCCAGACGGCGCTATCAACGGCTGCACCATGGTTGTCGATCAACAGGCGCTGGCCCTGACTGTCGGTGTCTTCGGCAAAACCTGCCAGATGAAGTTCGCCGACGGCCTGTAACGGCAGGGCGTCGATATAGGCAATCGGATCACGGCGATGATTGATGCAGGACACGTACACATTGTTCACATCCAGCAACAGGCCACAGCCGGTGCGCTGTATGACGTGATGAATAAATGCAGCTTCGTCGTAGTCGGCCTGATCGAATTCGACGTAGGTTGCCGGGTTTTCCAGCAGCATGGGCCGTCGCAGGACGTTTTGTACGTGATCGATATGCTCACAGACCCGCGTCAACGTCGCGTCGTCATAGCGCAATGGCAGCAGATCATTGAGAAACCACTGACCATGGATGGACCACGCCAGGTGTTCAGAGAATTGTTCAGGCTCATAGCGGTCGAGCAGGGTACGCAATCGCAACAAATGGGCTTGATCCAGCACCCCCTCGCAGCCAATGGACAGACCTACCCCGTGGATCGACAGGGGATAGTGCTCCCGAATCAAGCTCAAATAATGGTGAAAGGGGCCTCCGGCGACCATGTAGTTTTCGGCATGAACTTCGAAGAAACCGATATCGGGCCGGGTCTCCAGAATGTCTTTGAAGTGCTCGGCCTTGAGCCCCAGCCCCGCACGTGGCGAAAGCTGGGGCGCACGAGGCGCGATGTGCGAAGCAGTCGGGCTGTGCATCATCATGGCTCAATGACGACTGTCAGGATTTGGCGGCATAAGCCGTCAACTGCCCGAAACCGGTCGGGGAGGTGGTGCTGACAGTGCGCTCGCACGTGCCTTTAGGGACCAATTTCCACGCGTTGGCCTGATGGTCGGTTTTGGCTGTGCCCGCGCAGGTAGTGCCAGCGCCCGCGGCGCAATCGTTCTTGCCTGCCATGGCGACGCCGAAGCATTTTTCCATGTCGCCCGACGCGAACGCGGTGGAGGGCAGGGCGGCCATGCTCAAGGCTGAACCCAGGGCCAGCGCCAAGGCTGCGGCGGATACAGTGCGAGTGGTTTTGTTAGACATGGTGATTCTCCGAGGTTGAGTTTTCGAGTGTGGCCAGCGCGTGGTGGCTGCCGGCTTACTTCACTAGAGAAGCGACTTCGGGTTTTATTACAGAGCAGTTGAAAAAAATGAAATGTGCCTGACAGGCAGGTTGGCAGTCGATGCATAAGCGCAGAGCAGCGGCTGTTCAACGGGCGTGAAATGACCGCTGGAAAAGAAAACGGCCCCGAAGGGCCGTTCTTGTGTCACGGGCAGGGTTAGCCGCCGAGGTAGGCGTCGCGCACTTTTGGATCGCAGAGCAACTGCTCGCCAGTGCCTTGCATCACCACCCGGCCGTTCTCCAACACGTAGGCGCGGTCGGCAATTTTCAAGGCCTGGTTGGCGTTCTGCTCTACCAGAAACACCGTCACACCTTCTCTGCGCAGCTGTTCGATGATGTCGAAAATCTGCTGAATGATGATGGGTGCCAGCCCCAGTGAGGGTTCATCGAGCAACAACAGCTTGGGCTTGCTCATCAGCGCCCGGCCAATGGCAAGCATTTGTTGTTCGCCACCGGACATGGTGCCGCCACGTTGGGTAAAGCGCTCTTTCAGTCGCGGGAAAAGGTGCAGCACCTTGTCCATTTGCTCCTGATACTCGTGCTTGTCGGTAAAAAAACCGCCCATCGCGAGGTTTTCTTCCACTGTCAGCCGAGCAAAGACCCGACGTCCTTCAGGGACCACAGCGATGCTTTTGCGCATGATCTGCGCCGAACTCAACCCCACCAGTTCTTCGCCCAAATAACGAATACTGCCGCTTTGAGCCTGTGGTGAGCCGCACAGGGTCATCATCAACGTGGATTTACCCGCACCGTTAGCGCCGATCAGGGTCACGATTTCCCCCTGACGAACGTCGACGTTGACGCTGTGCAATGCCTGGATCTTGCCGTAGAAGGTTGAAACGTTTTCGAATTGCAGCATTTACGCTTCCCCCAAATAGGCTTTGATCACGTCAGGGTTGTCGCGGATCTGTTCCGGCGTGCCGTCCGCCAGCGGTGTGCCCTGATTGATGACCACGATGTGGTCAGAGATGCTCATCACCAGTTTCATGTCGTGCTCAATCAACAACACGGTGGCGTTGTGCTCTTCACGCAGCACACCGATCAGCGCCTTAAGGTCGTCGGTTTCCTTGGGGTTCAAACCGGCAGCGGGCTCGTCGAGCATCAGGATGCGCGGGCGCGTCATCATGCAGCGGGCGATTTCCAGACGCCGTTGCTGGCCGTAGGCCAAGGTGCCCGCCGGGCGGTTGGCGAACTCGGTCAGGTTGACCTTGTCCAGCCAGTACGCGGCGTATTCCATGGCCTCGTGTTCGCTTTTGCGAAAGGCTGGCGTTTTGAACAGGCCTGCCAGGAAGTTGGTGTTGAGGTGACGGTGCTGAGCGATCAGCAAGTTCTCAACAGCCGTCATGTCCTTGAACAGGCGCACGTTCTGGAAAGTACGTACCACACCCTTGCGGGCAATTTCGTGACCTGGCAGGCCTTCTATCGCCTGGCCGTCGAGCAAAATGCTCCCCGCCGAGGGCTTGTAGAAACCGGTCAGGCAGTTGAAGACAGTGGTTTTACCGGCCCCGTTAGGACCGATCATGGAAACCACCTGTTTTTCCTTGACGGTCAGGCCCAC
This sequence comes from Pseudomonas sp. WS 5071, assembly GCF_012985765.1. NCBI lineage: Bacteria > Pseudomonadati > Pseudomonadota > Gammaproteobacteria > Pseudomonadales > Pseudomonadaceae > Pseudomonas > Pseudomonas sp. WS 5071. Next base: position 96,534 of record NZ_JAAQWY010000004.1, read on the forward strand.
GCCGTTAACCGCCAACAAGCCGCCAAAGCGCATGCTCAGGCCGCTGACTTTCAGAATCTCGCGGCTCATTTTCGCAGCTCCAGGTGAGGACGTTGCATCGGTAGCAGACCTTGCGGACGCCAGATCATCATCAGCACCATCAAGGCGCCGAACAGCAGCATCCGGTATTCACTGAAGTCACGCATCATTTCCGGGAGCAGGATCATCACCACCGCAGCCAAGATCACGCCCAGCTGCGAGCCCATACCGCCGAGCACGACGATGGCCAGAATGATCGCCGACTCCAGGAAGGTGAACGATTCGGGGGTCACCAGCCCTTGGCGGGCGGCAAAGAAGCTACCGGCAAACCCTGCGAATGTTGCACCGAGGGTGAAGGCCGAGAGCTTGATCACGGTAGGGTTCAAGCCCAGTGCACGGCAGGCGATTTCGTCCTCTCGCAGGGCTTCCCAGGCCCGGCCTATCGGCATGCGCAGCAAACGGTTGATCACGAACAGTACCAACAGCACCAGCAGTAACGCGATCAGGTACAGGAAAATCACCTTGTTGATCGAGTTATAGGGGATGCCGAAGTATTCGTGGAATGTCTGCATGCCCTCGGCAGCGGTGCGGTCGAAACTCAATCCGAACAGCGTGGGCTTAGGGATGTTGCTGATGCCGTTTGGGCCGCCGGTGATGTCGGTCAGGTTACGCAGGAACAGGCGAATGATCTCGCCGAACCCCAGCGTTACGATGGCCAGATAGTCACCCCGCAAACGCAAGACCGGGAACCCCAGCAAAAAGCCGAAGGTGGCAGCCATCAGGCCCGCCAGAGGCAGGCACACCCAGAAGCTGAAGCCAAAAAAGTGCGACAGCAACGCGTAGGTGTAGGCGCCGACGGCATAAAAACCGACATAACCCAGGTCCAGCAAGCCCGCGAGCCCCACCACGATGTTCAAGCCAAGGCCCAGCATCACGTAGATCAGGATCAGGGTTGCAATGTCCACAGCGCCACGAGAGCCATAGAACGGCCACACCAGAGCCACCACCACCAGACCGAGGATGATCCAGCGCTGAGTGCTGGGCAATGTCAGAAAGTTAGAGGCTTTGGCAGGGACTTTCGGCAGGTTGGGCGAAGCTTTCCAGGCAGCGCTCAATTGCTGGTTGAACAACACGCGCACAAACATCAGCAACGAACAGAGGGCAATCACGCTGAGCGTGAAAGTGCTGGTGTTGTGAACTTCAATGTTGATGCCGACGATGGTCAGTTTCAGACCCAGTACCGGGTAGGCCACAGCCCAGACCAACAGGGCGCTAAAGAACGCCGATTTAAGATGCCTAGTCATACTTTTTCGATCTCCGGACGCCCCAGAATGCCGGTCGGACGGAACAACAGCACCAATACCAGCAGGCCAAACGCCACAACGTCTTTGTATTGGTCGCCGAAAATATCAGCGCCAAAGGCTTCAGCTACACCCAGTACCAGCCCGCCCAGCATGGCGCCAGGAATGCTGCCGATACCCCCCAGCACGGCGGCGGTAAAGGCTTTGAGCCCCACCAGAAAACCGGCGTTCGGGTTGATCACACCGTATTGCACGCTGATCAGAACCGCCGCGACGGCGGCCAGAGCAGCACCAATCACAAAGGTCAGCGCAATCACGTTGTTGGTATTGATGCCCAGCAGGTTAGCCATCTTCATGTCTTCGGCACAGGCGCGGCAGGCGCGGCCCAAGCGTGAACGGGAGATGAACAGCGTCAGGCCCAGCATGGCAAGGAAGGTGACGATGAAGACCACAATCTGCATGTAGGAAATAACCACTTCGCTCGCGCCACCCGGCCCGAAGGTGAAGCCTCCCGGAATCAGGTTCGGGATGGATTTGTCTTTTGAGTCCTGTGACAAGAGCACCATGTTTTGCAGGAAGATCGACATACCAATGGCAGAGATCAAAGGGATCAGGCGGTTGCTGCCGCGCAACGGACGGTAGGCAACCCGTTCGATGCTGTAGCCGTAGGCACTGGTCACCACAATGCTGGCGAGGAACGCTGCCGTCATCAGCAACGGCACGCTGTCCAGCCCCATCATGGTCAGTCCGGCAATGGCGATAAACGCGATGTAGGAACCAATCATGTACACCTCGCCGTGGGCGAAGTTGATCATTCCAATAATGCCGTACACCATCGTGTAGCCGATGGCGATGAGGGCATAGGTGCTGCCAACGTTGAGGCCGTTAACCAGCATTTGGAAAAAGTGATAGATGTCAGGCATTACCAAGCTCCTAAAAACCTGAGACGCATTTCACTGGTGGAGTCATTTTCCGGGCTTGGCGGTGTGGATTTGCATCCACTTGGCGCACAAGCCTTCTCCCAGCGAACCGCTGGTGACGGTTTTAAAGATTTTCAGGTGGACAGGCTTTCGGATCACGAAAACGCAGCCCCAATTCAGTCCAACGAACGTCCGTAAAACAAAGCCCACCGCTGTGCAGTGGGCTTCGTTGTCAGATCAACACGCGGCCCTTATTGAGGGCTGACTTCGGTTTTAGGTTTGCCGAAATGCCATTCGTAGACGACGAATTTGAAGTTCTTCACGTCGCCTTTCTCGTCGAAGGTCAACTCGCCGGTAGGGGTTTTGAAAGAACCTTTGTGGATGGCTTCTGCCACTTTGGCCGGGTCTTCGCTCTTGGCTTGCGCGATACCTTGCGCAATTACTTCTACAGCCGCGTAGGCCGGAAATACGAACGGGCCGCTGGGGTCTTCTTTCTTGGCAGCGAAAGCTTCAACTAATGGCTGGTTTGCCGGGTCCTTATCGAATGCTTGCGGCAGGGTTACCAGGAGCCCTTCGGAAGCGTTCTGAGCGATTTGCGAGATAGAGTCATTGCCCACGCCTTCAGGGCCCATGAACTTGGCGTTCAGGCCTTTTTCTTTAGCCTGACGCAGGATCAACCCCAGTTCCGGGTGGTAACCACCGTAGTAAACGAAATCGACATTGGCTTGCTTGAGCTTGCCAATCAGGGAGGAATAGTCTTTTTCGCCTGGGTTGATGCCTTCGAAGACCGCTACTTTCACGCCTTTGTCTTCGAGGGTTTTTTTCACCGCACTGGCAATACCTTCACCGTACTGCTGCTTGTCATGAACCACAGCGACGATTTTCGGTTTGACGTGATCGGCAATGTAGTTACCAGCAGCCGGGCCTTGGGCGCTGTCCAGACCGATGGTGCGGAACACCATTTTGTAACCACGGTTAGTGATCTCAGGGCCAGTAGCGGCCGGGGTAATCATGATGATGCCTTCGTCTTCGTAGATGTCCGAAGCAGGCTGAGTGGAGCTGGAGCACAGGTGGCCAACCACAAATTTAACGCCGTCGTTAACCACTTTGTTCGCCACCGCGACGGCTTGCTTGGGCTCGCAAGCGTCATCGTATTCAACGACTTCTAGCTTTTTGCCGTCTACCCCGCCTTTGGCGTTGATCTGCTCAATGGCCATCTTGGCGCCCGAGAACTGCATGTCGCCATACTGGGTCAGAGGGCCGGTCTTGGCGCCGGCAATACCGATCTTGATGGTGTCTGCGGCAAACGAATGGCTGGCAACGCCGGCCAACACCATAGCGGCAAACAGTTTAGTCATGTGCTTAATAGCCATCTTTATTGTTGCTCCACTCTTCTGTTGTAATTTTTATAGTCCTGGAAGCCAAGGCAGCCGGACCGGGTCTGTTTCTGAGCGAAAATCCCGGCCAATCCCCCCTGCAACTGTACCGGTACAGTGTAGAGCGGCCCTTCAGCGATTGAATAGCGGGCTGAAGCGTGAAAAACCGGGAAATGTCGCCTTAACGAAAGAAAGAGACAGAATGGCGGCTAAATTCAGGGAGGTTATTTAACAGAATGTTGCTATCTCCCCCTTTCGCGCCTCGTTCCCGTCGCTTTCTTCGTTCTCCCTCCTGAATCCGGGTTTTTCTACCAGGTCAGCAGCGCTATCATTGCGCCCATTTTTTACCTGGTGGACCCCATGATCGAAGAACCTAGCACCCTCTATGCCAAGCTGCTCGGCGAGACCTCAACAATCGAATGGAAAGCCTTGGAAAAGTTTTTCGCCAAAGGCGAATTGTTGTGGGTCAGTGACGATTTGGACCTGATCGAAGCGGCGCAGGCTGTGAGCCAGGATGAGGCAGGGAAAGTGGCGCAGTGGATGGCCGAGGGAGCCCTCGACAAATTGTCTGATACGCAGGCGTTAGACTTTGCCAAGCGTGATCCGGTGCTATGGGCGGTGGTGGTTTCGCCCTGGATCATGGTCCAGGAAAGGGCAGCAATTTAATTTTTCGCACCAAAATCGGGCGATCCTGGTGCCAATATGACCACCCCGAAGTGTGTAGGCCAGTAACCGGTTGCTCGATAGTGGCCAGTTGCCGTAGAGAAACGCCACAGTTGCCGCTGTGGCGTTTTTTTTCTGTCGCGCAGCCTCAGTACGCGGTTTTCCCGGTGTGGCTGTTGAGCGAAATAATCCGTGTTTTACCGATGCGATGGCGATAGATCTCGCGCAGGTACTTGATGGCTTTTTTTACGCAGTCCCGTGAAAGCCGGATGTCATTGATCGAGACAAACTTGTCTTTGTCGTTAATCGCTCGCGGTACTTTTTCTCGTACATCGGTTTGATGGCGTACCAGTTGGTGTCGAGAATTTTCGCCGGGTTTTCGAATTCGTTGAGCAACTCATCGATCCGGCTTTCATCGAAGTGCTCCCCGGTGATGAACTCCAGCACCGAGTCGTCCAGCGTGTCATCAAATCGGTAAGGATTACGGGCAAAGCAGCGTTTGATAAATGCCACTATCAACGTCAGAAAATCATCCGACAGGCATGGGCTTTTCGCGATCAGGGTGGTCAACGACAGGTTGGCCGAGGCGCCGATCACCAGCGCATACCGCTTGAGGGTGGTGTTGGGGAACAGGCTGTTGAGGTGGGTCTTGAGACGGTTCAAGTCCATGTATGACAGCTTGTAATCCTTGGGCAGGGACACGATGGACACCACCGATGAGCAGTTCTTGAAGAAGTGCAGGTCGTGCAGGGCGGCAGCGTCATAGCCCGAGTGCTTGTATTGCTCCAGCGCTGCCCGGTAGCGCTGGGATTCGATGGGCAACAGGCTGATGCCCTCGATGGCTTGGGTGTCCTTGTTGAAGTGCGGCAAATCGATGGAGCGGAAAAACAGGTCATCAATGTCCAGCCGTGGCGGCTCTTTTTCGAACACTTTGAATTTGTCCGTGCCCGGCACCGGTTGCTCCGGCACGACCGATTCCGCGTAGGCAATCGCCACAGGCCCGGCCAAGCTCATGAACAGGTCGTTGGCGTCGAGGCGGATGGTTTCACCAATATCGATACCGGCGCGTCGGAAGTAATTCTGGTCGTAGTCAGTAGTGACCGCCTGAGCTGTAAGAATGTTGAAAATCTGTTGTGAAATATATTGGTTGGCGTGCTTTTCCATCGCGTTGACGTCGATGTTCTGAATCGTGCCGTCATCGCTTTGTTCGGCATAACGCATGATGTCGTTGGAAATCAGCATCATGGCGTTCCAGGGGCGAATGCGCCCCATGACACTGGCTTCACTGCAGTCTTCGTTATCGAAGTTGTATGAAAAGTCCCATTCTTCGGACAGGTACTTGCACAGCAGGCGACCGGCATTGATGTGCAGCGCCTCGGACATTTCGCTGCGATGATCCGAGATGTTCGGCAGCACGCAAATGCCGCTGGTGAAGATGGGCTCGAAGACAAAGGCGTGGCCGCTTTTGCTGTCGTGCTCGTCGGCCGGTTTAGTGTCGAAGGTTTTGTTCATGTACGAAAACTGTTGCGCCAGGCCGAACTCCGAAGCCATGCCCGAGCCTGTACCGCCGCCGGCGCTGAAGATCGAGAAATACAAGCGTGACTGGTTAGCCTTGATACCGCAGGAGTCGATCAGGTAGGAGTGGATCAGTTTCCAGTCCGGGCTGGAAAAGCGCTGCGCATCTTTGTTGAGAATGATCTTGGCCAGGTACTGACCCAAAATAGGTGCATTACCCGCGCCGCCAGCGTGAACTTCCGACAAATCCATGATCTTCATCTTGCTGTAATCGCGGATGAAGTTACTTTTTTCGCTCTTGCGCGAAAAACGGATACGCCCGGCGATGTCCTTGTCCAGATCCCCCAACAGCACCAGCGGCTCCACCAGAAATACCGGTTTGGCCGGTTTGTTGTGCACCAGGCGCAGGTTATTGCGAATCCATTGTCCGGGGCTGTAGCGCTTGTCTTCGTGACGCGGGTCTACCGTGTTGAATTCGTTGAGATAGAACTTGCGTGCGTTGTACACCAACTCGGCCACATCCAGGGCAATGTTGGAGCCGCAACGGCCCAGCCCGATCAGGCACACCGAAGGGAATTGCTGGTCGGCACGGCTTTCGCTGTCACCCTCAACCAGTTCCGGTTGTGGGAAGACGATATCCCGCAAGCCGTCGAGGTTTTCGAGGATCCGGTCGGTATTGGTTTCGGTGAAGTAGAGGTATTGCTGGGTAGCCAGTGGCTGCTGACTTGAGTAACTGTTCGATGAACGTTGGGGCTCGTTTATTGTTTTCAGAGACACGTCAGAGACCAAGGGTGTCGCATTATTGTTCGACGTCATTGTTTGCCATCTGTCAGGGCTGGACGACTGTTGAGGAACATTCAACAGGCCAATACGGGGGTGGTAATCGCGTATTTACGGGGCGATCAGGCGTTCGCGGCGCGTCATCCCTATTTTGTATAAGGGTTTTAAACGGCGCGGATAGAAAAGAATCGGCCTGAACCGGAGGTTCTTTAATGACTGTTTTCAAGCCATGGCAAGGATGCTGGCAATTTACTGGCTTGAGAGCTGAAACGTACTGAAATCCAGGCTCGCCAGCGTGCTTTTATTGAGCTGCTGCAGCAGCGCGTGCAGTTCTTCAAACGGCACGGGGCGACTCAACAGGTAACCCTGAATAAAGTCACAGTTGTACTGATTGAGGAAGGCGAATTGCTGGTGAGTTTCAACACCCTCAGTCACCACTTGCAGGTGCAGGGTATGGGCCATGACGATGATGGCCTGAACGATCTCCATGTCCTGGCTGGAGTTGGGGATGTCTTGAATGAAGGACCGATCAATCTTCAACGTGTTCAGTGGCAGGCGCTTTAAGTAGGCAAGGGAAGAGTAGCCGGTGCCAAAGTCGTCTATGGACAGTAAGACGCCCAACGCGCGGATCTGGCGCAGTAATTGCGAAGTGTTGTTGATATTGCCCATCAACGCGTTTTCAGTGACCTCAAGCTCCAGGCGACTGGCACTCAGGCCGCTTGAGCACAGGGCGCTTTCAACTTCGTCAGCCAGCTCGACGCGCACCAGATTCAGCGCCGAGCAGTTAACGGCGACGCTGATATCCGTCCAACCCAGTGCCGTCAGGGTTGCCAAGTCCTGGCAAGCTTTGCGCAGTACCCAATTGTCGAGTTCGGCGATCAGGCCGTTGGCTTCAGCAATGTGTATGAAACGCTCCGGCCCCAGCAACCCGTGCTCGGGATGTTGCCAGCGCACCAAGGCTTCAAGCTTGGCGACCAAGCCTGTTTTCAGATCGAAAATAGGCTGATAGTGCAGAAACAATCCGTGATCGCCGCGCATTGCCATGCGCAGTTCCTCCTCTATCTGCAATTCAAGCGAAGCACGGGCTTTAAGGTTTGAGCTGAAGAAATGCAGGCTGTTGCGCCCGGCGTCCTTGGATTGATACAGCGCAAGGTCAGCATGCTTGAGAAGCTCATCAATTGTGTTGCCATCATCGGGGAATACGCTGATCCCGATACTGGTCGTCATCACCATGTTACGGCCCGCCAGCTCAATCGGCTCTTTCATTTTGAGCATGATCCGCTGGGCCATGTTTCGCGCTTCTTCGCGGCTGTTCAGGTTGAACAGAATGCAGAACTCATCGCCGCCAAAACGCGCCACCACGTCTTCATGATTACGCGTCGCACTTTTGATTTGCGCGGCAATCACTTTGAGAAGCTCATCACCCGCATCGTGACCCAGGCTGTCGTTAATACGCTTGAAGTGGTCAATGTCGAGAAACATCACGGCCAGCATGCTGTTGTTACTGGCACGCTCAATCAGCTTTTCGGCAAACAGTTGATTAAAGCCCCGACGGTTGATCAAGTTGGTCAGCGGATCGTAATGCGCCACTTGCTGCAATGACGCGCGCGCTTGGTCCAACTGGCTAAGCAGCGCGTTGACCCGTCTCAGGTCGTGCTCTTTGAGTTGCAGTTTTTTGTCGACCAACGCGGCGCTGATACTGCTGCCGATTAGCAGCAGGGTAATCAGTGCCACCGTCAATGCCAGTTGCCAGTGATTGTTTTCAATCGTCACCTGAAACGCGCCCTCTGGCGGGGTATAGGTGTGCATGGCCCACATGCCGATGAAGTGAACGCTGAGGATGGCCAGACCGGCTGCCAGACTGATGAAGTATTTGAAGAACTGATAGGCCAGACCGCTGGTGCTGCGCAGTGAGCGGGCCAGCACCAAGGTGGCATAACTTGCTGCTACGGCAATCAGCAGCGACAGCGCGAACAGCACAGGGTCGTACTGCTGCAAATGGCTGGAGTGCATGGCCGACATGCCCACGTAATGCATAGTGCAAATGCCTAAGCCGAAAACGAGCGCTGCAAGTACCAGGCGGCGGCGTGTGACAGGGGTCTGAAGAAGAGCCAGCATGGCAATCGCGGCTGAGAGCAGGGCGATAAACAGCGAGCCTATGGTGATGCCCAAGTCGTAATGGACGTTGAGCGGGGATTCGAAAGCGAGCATGCAGATGAAGTGCATGGCCCAAATACCGCCTGCTAACGAGCTGGCCCCTATCCAGCGCCATACGGTTTTGGCTGCAGGTTTTTCTGCGTTGCACGCCCGCTCATACATATGCAACGTAGCGAGGCAGGCCGCGCAGGCGACCAGGAAGGCCAGGACCACCAGGTACGGGTTATGGCTGCTCGTCATCAGCAGTTGCCCGTCAGCGGTGTTGTCTCCAATAAACTGCAATCCCAGCCATTCCATTGCATGCCTCAACACTGAGTGCAGGGTACTAGTCGTCAGGCGCTAGCTTGCTCTGAAGTGTAGAAGGTGGAATGTAGGAAAAAAGAATGATGGCAAGATGATGCTTATCATTTTGCTATGACAGGATTTTTTTTTATAACCAGGTAGCCAAGACGGCTGCCGCGTTGCGTTGCAGCACTTAATTGGCCGTTGTAATAAGGGAGGCGTTTTTAACCTGTGAATGTGGGGGGCGGCGACAGCGAGGGTTGCAACCCGCTGTCGCCGCTGCTTCCCCACTGTCAGCCAGCGACCAGTACGCGAATGGCTTCGAGGCGCAACGCTGCTTTTTCAAGCATGGCCAGGCCTTGTTCGCGCTGTTTGCGCAGCGCTACGAGTTCACTATCACGCACACTCGGGTTGACCGCCTGCAACGCGGTCAGGCGTGCCAGTTCTTCTTCTGTGTCAGCCGCCAGACGACGCTGGGCCTCAGCCACACGCTCGGCGTGACGCGGTGCGATTTTGGCTTCACCGGCGTTGATCTTCGGCGTGAGCTGGTCACGCTGTGCCTGTACGAACTTGTTGGCGCTGGCCCGCGGTACGCTTTCCAGTTGTTCATTCAGGGTGTCGAAAGAAACACGCGATGACAGGTCATTGCCGTTAGCGTCGAGCAGGCAACGCAAGGCAGCAGGAGGCAGGTAGCGGCCAAGTTGCAGAGCGCGCGGGGCAACCACTTCGCTGACGTAAATCAGTTCAAGCAATACCGTGCCGGGCTTGAGGGCCTTGTTTTTGATCAGTGCGACGGCAGTGTTACCCATCGAGCCGGACAGCACCAAGTCCATGCCGCCCTGCACCATCGGGTGTTCCCAAGTGATGAACTGCATGTCTTCGCGAGACAGCGCCTGATTGCGATCGTAGGTGATGGTCACACCTTCGTCGTCACCCAGCGGGAAGCTCGCATCCAGCATTTTCTCGCTGGGCTTGAGGATCAGGGCGTTTTCGGAATGGTCTTCGCTGTCGATACCGAACGCGTTGAACAGGGTTTCCATGTAGATCGGCAGAGCGAATTGATCGTCTTGCTCAAGGATCGCTTCAACCAGCGCTTCACCTTCGCCTGCGCCGCCGGAGTTCAGCTCCAGCAAGCGGTCGCGGCCGGTGTGCAGCTCTTGTTCAAGACGCTCGCGCTCGGTGCGGGCTTCGTCGATCAGCGCTTGCCATTGGTCATCGTCAGCAGCTTCGAGCAACGGCAGCAGGCGCGGACCAAACTGATGTTGCAATGCGTTGCCAGTCGGGCAAGTGTTGAGGAACGCGTTTAGCGCTTCGTTGTACCACTGGAACAGGCGCTGTTGCGGGCTGGTTTCGAGGTAGGGAACGTGCAGTTCGATCACGTGCTTCTGGCCGATACGGTCCAGACGGCCGATCCGTTGTTCGAGCAAGTCGGGGTGCGATGGCAGGTCGAACAGCACCAGATGGTGGGCAAACTGGAAGTTGCGGCCTTCACTGCCGATTTCCGAGCAGATCAATACTTGCGCGCCGAACTCTTCGTCAGCGAAGTACGCCGCTGCACGGTCGCGCTCCAGAATGTTCATCCCTTCGTGGAACACCGTGGCCGGGATGCCGGAACGAACGCGCAGGGCGTCTTCCAGATCCATTGCAGTCTCGGCATGGGCACAGATCACCAGCACTTTGGTGCGCTTGAGCATTTTGAGCGTGTCGATCAGCCACTCGACGCGCGGGTCAAAGTTCCACCAGCGTTGTTCTTCGCTGATGTCCGGCTGCGACTGGAAGCTGACTTCGGGGTACAGCTCGGGGTGATCACCCAGCGGTAGTTCAAGGTATTCGTCCGGGCAGGGCAGTGGATACGCGTGCAGCTTGCGCTCCGGAAAGCCTTGTACTGCGGCGCGGGTATTACGAAACAGCACGCGGCCGGTGCCGTGACGGTCCAACAGTTCGCGCACCAGACGGGCGCTGGCTTCAGCATCCCCGGCGTTGACTTCCGCCAACAGGGCATCGCCTTCGGCGCCGAGGAAACCGTGGATGGTTTTTTGGGCTTCTGGCGACAGCCGGCCCTTATCCAGCAGCTCTTGCACAGCCTGGGCTACCGGGCGGTAGTTTTCGCTTTCAGCACGGAAAGCCGCCAGATCGTGGAAGCGGTTTGGGTCAAGCAGGCGCAGACGGGCAAAGTGGCTGTCCTGGCCCAACTGTTCGGGGGTTGCTGTCAGTAACAGGACGCCGGGGATAGTTTCGGCCAGTTGTTCAACCAGCGCGTACTCGGGGCTGACATTGTCTTCGTGCCACACCAGGTGGTGAGCTTCGTCGACCACCAACAGGTCCCAACCGGCGGCGAACAGCGCGTCCTGGGCTTTTTCGTCGTCCACCAGCCATTCCAGCGCCACCAGCGCGAGCTGGGTGTCTTCGAACGGGTTGCTGGCATCGCTTTCAATAAAGCGTTCTTCATCAAACAGCGCGACTTCAAGGTTGAAGCGACGACGCATCTCAACCAGCCACTGATGCTGCAGGTTCTCGGGAACCACGATCAGCACGCGGCTGGCACGGCCACTGAGCAGTTGGCGATGAATCACCAGGCCGGCTTCGATGGTCTTGCCCAGGCCCACTTCGTCAGCCAGCAGTACGCGTGGCGCAATGCGGTCTGCGACTTCACGGGCGATGTGCAACTGGTGAGCAATCGGTTGCGCACGCACGCCACCCAGCCCCCACAGCGGCGATTGCAGCTGGCGGCTAGTGTGCTCGAGGGTGTGATAACGCAACGAAAACCAGGAAAGCGGGTCAATTTGCCCGGCGAACAGACGGTCGCTCGCCAAGCGGAACTGAATGAAGTTCGACAGTTGGGTTTCTGGCAGGGTCACGACTTCGTTTTGCTCGTTGAGACCGTGATAGACCATGAGCCCGTCGACATCTTCGACTTCGCGCACGGTCATTTTCCAGCCTTCGAAGTGGATGATGGTGTCACCCGGCGAGAAACGTACGCGCGTGAGCGGTGCGTTGCGCAGCGAATATTGACGGGTTTCGCCAGTGGCCGGATAGAGCACGGTCAACAAGCGACCGTCCTGTGCCAGAACGGTGCCTAAACCTAGCTCAGCTTCGCTGTCACTAATCCAGCGTTGCCCCGGTTGATACTGCTGCGCCATGCTGCCTGACTCCCGCTTTGAAAAAGCCGAGTATATTAACGGAACGAGGGCCTGAGACCAAAGGTCTCTGATAAAAACCTGATCGACGTCGTTCAGGCTGCCGCCGGATTTAACGGGCGTCTCAAGTCAATCTGCGTCGGGCCGACAGCCTGAAAACAGGAGAACAATAAGTATGCTGCCGCCGATTCTTCCCATCAGTGTGGTACCGGTCACCTCCCAACAGGATCCGGTGCGCCCGCGTCCGGATATTCCGCCTGTAGTGCCTGCGCAAGCTAGCTCAGGCGATAGCACGATCAACTTGAAGAATCAGGACCCCGATCAGGCCTCGCTGTTGTTGCGTGAAGAGCAGCGACGCCAGCAGGAAAAGCGGCGTCGTGAAGCACAGGATGCGCCGCACGAAGTGGTGATCGTGCCGGGGGACGAATTGAATGGGGACAATACTGTGCCTGTCTCACCGTTGATCGACGGTGCGCCGCGCCAGGGGCAGTGGGTGGACATAGAGGTGTGAAATTTTTCTGGCCAGCTCGGCTGGCGCGCCGCATTATTGGCCCTTGCCGACACATCGACAGTGATCCCATTCCGTATGAGCCAAGACAGCAAGCTGGTAGACCTCGGCGCCGAGCGTGCCAAGCGCGTGCATGACCTTAATGAAAAGCGCCTTAAAGAAGTGCGTCAGGCGTTTGAACAGGCTATGCCCCTGACAAGTGCCAAGAAGAAACCGAAAAAAAAGCCTAAAAAACGCTGAACTGCGGCGTTTTCCCTGATCTGCGTCAACTATTACCCCTAACGTCCTCGAAGCTGTGGCCACTATTGATCCCGGTCAAGTTCTCTGCCTGCGCGTCTGGTTATTCTGGTTACACACAAACAAACACGCGCAGGAGGCCGTCATGTTTCTCGATAATGTGGTTATCGCTGGAGTACTTACCGTCGGCCTCATGGTCCTGTTTTTCGCGGGTTTGGGGATTTTTATCTGGAAAGATTCCCAGAAGCGCAATAAGTAGCGCCGGGTCTTTTCGATACACGAGCACGCAAGGCATTTTGGGCGACTTCGGTCGCCTATTTTTTTGCGTGTGTGTTTTGTGCAAGTGTGTGAGGTGGTTGCCAGGTAATGAATTAAGTGCGCTGTGAGTGCCCGCATCAGACAAAAAAAAGGTACGCCCCGTCCGGAGCGTACCTTTTTTAGTGCGTTTGTTATTTAGGCGAGGGCTTTGGAAGCCAGCCAGAATAACGCTGCAGAAAGTGCAATCGTTGCGGGCAACGTCAGCACCCAGGCCATCAGGATGGTCTTGATGGTGTTGCCTTGCAGGCCGCTTTTGTTCGCAACCATTGTGCCCGCGACACCCGACGACAGAATGTGGGTCGTGGAGACAGGCAAGGCGAAGATGTTGGCCAGGCCAATGGCAAAGGTCGTGGTGATCTGTGCCGCCATACCCTGTGCATAGGTCATGCCTTGTTTGCCGATCTTCTCACCGATGGTTTTGACCACGCGTTTCCAGCCCACCATGGTGCCCAGGCCCAAGGCCAGCGCGACAGCCAGAATGACCCAGAACGGAGCGTATTCCGTGGTGGCTGTCAGGTCTTTACGCAGTTTTTCGAGGTCTGCTTTCTCGCGCGGCTCCAGGACCGGCAATTTGCTGACTTTCTTTGCCGTGTCATCCAGGCAAAGCAGGTAACGGCGGATCTCGATACGTTTTTCGGCCGACAACGACTGGTAATTCTCGACCCCTTTCAACGAACTGAGCAAGGCTGCGATGGTCGGCTCGGTTTGTTGCGGGTTGCAGCGGAACTCACCTGGCAGGTCGTCTTTCACGCTTTTGCCCAAAGCCAGAAACTCGCTCAGGCTTGTGTGATTACGCTGATAGAACTGACTCAAGTGCAGGGTCGCGTCCCGTGTGCGTTCGATCTGATAGGTCGTGCTGTTGAGGTCAAGTACGAAGGCACTCGGCACGATACCGATCAATACCAGCATGATCAGGCCGATTCCCTTCTGGCCATCGTTGGAGCCGTGCACGAAGCTGACGGTCATGGCCGAGATCACCAGTACCAGACGGTTCCAGAACGGCGGGTGCTTCTTGTCATCCAGCTTGCGACGCTGCTCGGGCGTCTTGTGCATCTTGGAGTTCGGACGCCACCATTTGAGGCCTACCAGCAGCAAACCTGCCACAACAAAGCCTGCCAGCGGCGAGAACACCAATGACGCACCAATGTCGATTGCCTTCTGCCAGTTCACGCCATCACTCACCGGGATACCGGTAATCAATGCGTTGGCCAGGCCGACGCCCAGGATCGAACCGATCAGGGTGTGGGAGCTGGAGGCCGGGATGCCGAAGTACCAGGTACCCAGGTTCCAGGTAATGGCTGCAGCAAGCAGTGAGAACACCATGGCCAGGCCATGTCCGGTATTCACATTGACCAGCAGTTCGACCGGCAGCAAGTGAACAATGGCGTACGCCACGCCCACACCGCCCAGCAAAACGCCGAGAAAATTGAACACACCGGAAAAGAACACCGCCAGGTGAGGCGGCATGGCTTTGGTGTAGATGACAGTCGCTACCGCATTCGCGGTGTCATGAAAGCCGTTGATGAACTCAAACGCGAGAACAAAGGCTAGGGCGAAGAAGAGGCTGACAAGAACCCAGGCATCCAATCCGCTTAATAGATCGATCATGAAGGTTTTCTGACACGGTCATAAAGGGGGCCGGATTATGCCAGAAAACCTTGGTAATCGATGCACTAGCTGCCCGTTGGTAACATCTGTAAATGAAAAAACCTGTCAGACCGGTCAGTTTCCGTTGGCCGTAAATACACTCCAAGCCGCTGATAACAAAGGCTATACGCGGTTTTCGGGGCAAACATTGAGCCAAGGGGCGTGTCTGAATCGGACGTATGAAATTTCTTTTCCGGGATGTTTTGCCGCAACGTCTCCTGCTGATGGCTGGAAAATAGCCCGTCGGATCGCTGAATATCCTCATCGAAGGAGCCACTTGCCTCGCGAACGCTCTGAACGATAACGCTCAGAAACTGACTGGGTGTACATCTCGTGTTTGAGGTGTTCACGAAGCAAGCCTGCTCCGGTACTGCACGTGACCTGTCAGGGCGCCTCGGGTTTCAGCTCTTTTTCAATTTTCTGGATTTCCTGCGTGAAGGCCTGATCAAGCAGGCTGGCGCGCTTGCGCCATGGCTTACGCTCGGGCTCTGGTTGAGCTGCATAAGTCGTCACTTCACCACCGTAAACGTCCTTGTAACGTTGCTCCTGACGCTCAAGTTCTGCGCGCAGTTCGTCTTTCGTCACAGTGTTACCTAATTAAGTAGAGTTTGAATCGGGATCAATGGCATGGCCAAGTACGGCGCTAATAAATATGCGCGAATGTAAATTTTCCATGTCACGCCGCAGGCGGTCGCTTCAACTATCGAATCAAAGTTGGTTGGTTCGCGTGCTTTAAAAGCAAGGCAATTATCCACCCTCCGACTACCCTTGCAACGCTGAGTTGGTCAGGAAAGGCGGTTGAAGAGGAGCTTTTTGCCTGCATCTAGACTGTTCTGTAATGCCCATGAACAGTGGCTGCTACTATCGCCCAAGCTGTTCGGCCGCGTCAACGCTCATGTGATAGTCAATACAGGGATGTCCGACGAAAGAATCAAGCGAATTGATGGCGTGCGCTCCTAATGACGTGGCTATAAGTGGCAGTGAATATAGAACGCTCGTTCTGTATTCACTGTCGAAAGTTGCACATCTGAACAAATAGTCACGGCGCTAATTGTGCAGATCGTTCATGCCGGGCGGCTCAAACTGTGGCAAGAATGAACACCCGCTTGAACGGAAACAATGTCTGGCCATTGGCTTCTTGTGGATAGTGCTCATGCACCAGACGCAGATAGTTTTCAATGAAGTGTTTGTTTTCGGCCTGATCCAGAGCCAGTAAAACTGGACGCAGGGCCGACACTTTGACCCAGTCAAAGATAGGGGATTTCCCTTCTACCACCTGCAAGTGTTCGGTTTCCCAAATATCCAGCTCCTGGGTCAGTGGCGCCAACAGTTGGTAATAGCTTTTAAGTGGAAGTACTGTGCGTTCGGCCATGAATTGACGCAGTTGAACAGTGCCTAGCGGTCGGCCATTCGGCCCGCCAGTATTGAGGGTTTCCAGCATTAGCTCGTACCACAACGCATCGCGCCAATTAGGCATGTGCGCCGCCAGACAACCGCCAGGGTTTAACTGGCTTAACAATTGCGGGATCAAGGTTTCATGGTCGCTGATAAAGTGCAGCACCGCAGCGGCAAATAATAAGTCTGCTGGGCGGTGAGCACGCCACTGCTGGACATCGCACTTTTGCCATAACGCCTTGATGGGCAGGTAAGTGGCTTCTTCCAGCATCTCGGCAGAGCTATCGACGCCAGTCAGGTCAGCCATCGGCCAACGTTTGGCCAGCAGTTGCGTCGCAATGCCGGTTCCGCAACCCAAGTCGTAGATCCGTTGAGGGTGTTGCAGGTCAACATGATCCAGCAGCTCAAGCACGGGGCGCTCTCGCAGGCGGGCAAATTGTTGATAGGACGTGGCGTCCCATTGGGTGCTGGCAGTCCGTGCCAGTGAAGTCTGAACCTTGGTAAGCATGAGGTGGTCCTCCCGTGCATTTCAGAGTTGTCTTCCGATGACATTAAGGGTGCGCAATGCCACAGCGCAGCCGCGTCGGGTGTCTTCATGACGCAGCAGTGAAAGTAATTGGCTAAAGGTGGGTGCTTGGGAGTCGGCGGCAGTCTGGGCACTCGCCATGCGTACAGCGTTCCCTAATGACCAACTGACCGACGTGAGTTGCTCAAACAGCAGTGCCAGTTTTTCCACCATGGCCGGGTCCAGCAGGTCCACGACGTCCGACACCAGACTCAAGATATCTACCAGATTGTCCAGGCGACCGCTTTGAACCAGTGGCGTGATTTTGGCCAGTAGGTGTTCCAGATCCAGTGCAGGCTGATGAGTCGAACCCGCCGGGTGGCCCGAGTCGGTTAAAGGTGGCTGTTCAACGGTGTCCATACAGGTGCTCCTCCCGGTGTCGGGTCACAGCATTGCGCGGGCGACAGCCCAATAAATTCCCCGGTTAAATCCGTTTCTAAGTAACCCGCCCAGTTTGGTCGGCGGGGTGGGCAGGACATCGGTTTGGTAGTCGTACCAGAGTGGCATCCCTGCATGGAGGCCCATCTGGGCAATAGCTTGCACTCGGCCGTCATAGACGCTGACGTTGGTGCCAAGACGAATCTTGCCGGTAATGTTGTTGGCGATGACCGGCCCCTGGTTGTGGCAAGCGCCTCCCGCTTTGCTGATGGGTAGATCGACTGTGTCACCGATCACGTAGACGTTGTCGAGGCCGTACACTTCGAGGGTTTCATGGTTGGTCGGCAGCCACCCTTCATTGTTCAGCGCGTGCGATGCGCCGCTGTAGAGCACGGCGTCAACGGCGCGAATAGGCGGCGTGGCCATCAGGATGTCGAACGGTTGTTCGTCGCCTTCCTCGCTATAGGCAATACGGGCGTCGGGATCGACCTTGCTCAATGTAAAACCGCGCTGAAAATGAATGTTCTTTTGCTCAAAGAGATTTGGCAGCACCTCGGCGGTGGGGCGTTGCAGGAATAGACAGTTGCGCATCAGCTGCGCGGTTGTCGGATAGGTGTAGACGATCTCGACTTGATTGCGCACCCCGCGCCGACGCAGGAAGTCGTCGAGCATCAAGGTTGTCTCTACCGGTGCGATTCCGCACTGGTGAGGCACATTGGGGGTATGCGGGAAAGACACGGTAATGAAAATCCGGCCTTTTTTGAGGGTGCTCAACCGTTCTGCCAACTGACGGGCTGGCGCGTATTGATAGAAATGATCGCCAGCTTCCTTGAGTCCTTCAATCCGTTCGGGAGCGGGAATGCAGCCGGTAGCAATCACCAGGTAGTCATAGCCAAAACGCTTTCCACTTGCAGTTTCTAGCATTTGATCGTTGAAGTTGAAGCGGGTGACCTCTTCAACCCGAAAATCAATTTCAGGTCTTAACAAGGAGCGCTCAGCGCGTTTGAGTTCGTCATTGAAAAACAGGTGGAATGCGACGTACAGGAAGGCGGGCTTGTAGTAGTGATCGGGCGAGTTGGAGAGCAACGTCAATTGCACATCGCCGCGGAGTATTTCCGGGTAGAGCTTTGTGACCAGTTGATTGGCCAGTAATGTGCCTCCCACACCACCGCCTACGATGATGATCTTCTGAACCATTGCATGACCTCCGTGGTCGGGTCAGCCAAGCGGTTCGAATCACCTGAATCGCTGGCTGGCCTGTTGTAATAAACACGCATACAAAATCCGGTTATCGATGAAGACTGTATGCGCTGCCGCTGTTTTAGCCAGTGCCGACGGGGCGCAAAAAAACAGATGGATAATTGACTGGTACTTAGTGGCTGCCAATTAGCGTGTCCAACGCGTTACGGGCTAAGCAGTTTTTGCGGGAACAGTACAACGGCTGCAGCAGTGGCTGCGTATATAGAGAGAGGCTTGTGGCCTTAAATGATGGGTTTCATTCGGACGAGTGGGGCGCTTGATTCGCGTGTCCGTGCGTGTGCTTGAAGCGCTCTGTTGCCTAAAACGAACAAACCCGCCATCAGGCGGGTTTGTTATCTAACGGTGCCGTGATCAGGCTTTTGGCGGCTCGGACGAGATCGGGCGGTTTTGCCCGGTCTGTTCGTACCAGCCACCACCCAGCGCCTTGTACAGATTGACCTCGCTGGTCAGCTGCGAAAGACGGTCGCTGATCAATGATTGTTGCGCACTGAACAGCGAGCGTTGGGCATCGAGGAACGTCAGGTTGCTGTCGACCCCGATACGGTAACGGCGTTCGGCTAACCGGTAGTAATCCTGGTTGGCATTCACGAAGTCCGTTTGAGCTTGCAGCTGCTGGCTGTAGGTCTGGCGTGCTGCCAAACCGTCAGACACTTCCTGAAAAGCGGTCTGGATCGCCTTCTCATACTGCGAGACGGTAATGTCCTTCTGGATTTTCGAGTAGTCCAGGCTGGCACGCAAAGCCCCTGCGTTGAAGATCGGCAGGTTGATTTGCGGCGAGAACAGCCAGGTGCCCGAGCCTCCTTTAAACAGCCCCGACAGATCTGGGCTCAAGGTCCCGGCATTGGCCGTAAGGCTGATGCTTGGGAAGAACGCTGCACGGGCAGCGCCGATGTTGGCATTGGCGGCCAACAACTTGTGCTCGGCCTCCAGAATGTCCGGACGGCGTTGCAGCAAGTCAGAAGGCAGGCCGGCGGGTACTTCTGTCAGCAGATCTGCCGCGAGTGGTTTGCTCGCTGGCAGGTCCTGCGGAATGCTCGTGCCGAGCAGCAGTGCCAGGCTGTTCTGATCCTGAGCCACCTGACGCGTGTAGCGCGCCAGTTGCACCTTGGCGTTTTCCACCGAGGTACGCGACTGGCTGACTTCCAGCGCTGAAGCCACACCGACTTCATTGCTGCGCAGGGTGAGCTTGTAGCTCTCGTCAAACGCTCTGAGTGTGTCTTCGGTCAGCTTGAGCAGCTCTTTGTCGGCCTGCCAGGTCAAGTAGGCATTCGCGACACTGGCAACCAGGCTGATCTGCGTAGTGCGACGGGCTTCTTCGGTTGCAAAGTAATTTTGCAGTGCCTGATCGCTCAGGCTGCGGATGCGGCCGAACAGATCCAGCTCATATGCGCTGACCCCAAGGGTCGCCGAGTATTGGCTGGTGATGCCGGACTCGCCGGTTTGCGACAGGCGCGCTGGTGTCCGCTGACGGCTGCCACTGGCATTTGCCGTGACTGCCGGAAACAGATCCGCACGCTGGATGCGGTACTGCGCGGCATACGCATCGATGTTCAGGGCCGCGACACGCAGGTCGCGGTTGTTCACCAGCGCTGTCTGGATCAACTGCTGCAGGGCCGGGTCATGGAAGAACTGACGCCAGCCTTGTTCCGCGGCGGCCTGAGCAGGTGCTTCATTAGGCTTGTAGGCCGGGCCTTGCGGGTACTGCGCTGCTACCGGCGCTTCAGGGCGCTGGTAGTCAGGGATCAGCGAGCAGCCGCCCAGCGTAAACGCTGCTACGGCGACTGCGAGAAGCGACTTGCTCATTGGCCAGCCTCTTGATTTGGAGTTTTAGTCAGGTCCACTTTCTGTTTCGCGTCTTTGTCCTTACCGCTGCCGAAAGACGAAACGGCTACGAAGAAGAGCGGCACCCAGAACACAGCCAGCACAGTTGCAGTGATCATGCCGCCGATCACGCCTGTACCAATGGCGTGCTGGCTGCCCGACCCTGCGCCGGAGGAAATGGCCAGCGGGATAACACCCAGTACGAATGCCAGCGACGTCATGATGATCGGACGCAGACGCATACGGCAGGCTTCAATGGCGGCTTCAGTCAGTGTTCGCCCTTGTTCGTGAAGCTCTTTGGCGAACTCGACGATCAGAATGGCGTTTTTTGAAGCCAGACCGATGGTCGTCAGCAAGCCCACTTGGAAGTACACGTCGTTGGACAGGCCCCGCAGACTGGTGGCCAGCAATGCACCGATGATCCCCAGAGGCACAACCAGCATCACGGCAATCGGAATCGACCAACTTTCGTACAGCGCCGCAAGGCACAGGAAGACCATCAACAAGGAAATGGCGTACAAGGCAGGTGCTTGCGAACCTGACAGACGTTCCTCGTAAGACAAGCCGGTCCAGGAGATGCCCACGCCAGCTGGCAACTTCTTGGCCAGCGCTTCGACTTCAGCCATGGCTTCACCACTGCTGTAGCCGGGTGCCGGAGCACCGAGAATTTCCATCGCCTCTACGCCGTTGTAACGCGAGAGTTTCGGCGCACCGTAGATCCACTTGCCCTTGGCGAATGCCGAGAACGGCACCATGGTCCCTTCATCGTTGCGCACGTACCATTTTTTCAAGTCTTCCGGGTTCATCCGCGAGTCAGCTTCGCCTTGCAGATAGACCTTCTTCACACGACCACGGTCGATGAAGTCGTTGACGTAGCTGGCACCCAGACCGATGGACAAGGTGTTGTTGATGTCGCTCAGGCCTACACCCAGGGCGCGGGCCGCTTCATCATCGATTTCCAGTTGGTACTGAGGCTCATCGTTCAAGCCGTTAGGGCGCACGCCTGCCAGGATTTTGCTCTGCGAAGCCATACCCAAAAACTGGTTACGGGCTTGCATCAGTTTTTCGTGGCCGATACCGGCGCGGTCTTGCAGGTAAACGTCAAAACCGGTGGCGTTACCCAGCTCCATCACCGCGGGCGGGGCAAAAGCGAACACCATCGCATCGCGGAAGGTGGAGAAGTGCGCCTGAGCACGTGCAGCCAGGGCAAACACGCTGTTGTCGGCATCACGCTCGCCCCACGGTTTGAGCATGATGAACGCCAGACCGGAGCTTTGACCGCGGCCCGCAAAGTTAAAGCCGTTTACGGTAAAGACAGAGGATACCGCCGCCGATTCATCGGTCAGTAAGTACTCACGCATACGGTCAATGACCAGTTGAGTGCGTTCTGCAGTCGTGCCGGCCGGGGTTTGCACCTGGGCGAAGAGCACGCCCTGGTCTTCTTCCGGCAGGAACGAAGTCGGAATGCGCGTAAACAGGAACACCATGCCTACGACGATCAACACGTACGCCAGCAAATACGGCGCCTTGTGACGCAAGATGCTGCCCACGCCTTTCTCGTAGCGTTTTACGCCGCTGTCGAAAGTGCGGTTGAACCAGCCGAAGAAGCCGCGCTTGTTTTCGCCATGATCGCCTTTCTTGACCGGCTTGAGCATGGTGGCGCACAAGGCCGGGGTGAAGATCAGGGCAACCAGTACCGACAGCGCCATCGCCGAAACAATAGTGATCGAGAACTGTTTGTAAATCACACCGGTAGAGCCGCTGAAGAACGCCATAGGCAGCAGTACCGCCGACAGCACCAACGCAATACCGACCAGTGCACCCTGGATTTGCTCCATGGACTTTTTGGTGGCTTCTTTGGGCGGCAGCCCTTCTTCGCTCATGACCCGTTCGACGTTTTCCACCACCACGATGGCGTCGTCCACCAGCAAGCCGATGGCCAGTACCATGCCGAACATGGTCAATGTGTTGATACTGAAGCCGGCCGCAGCCAGGATCCCGAATGTACCGAGCAATACCACCGGCACTGTCATCGTGGTGATGATGGTGGCGCGGAAGTTTTGCAGGAACAGGAACATTACCAGGAACACCAGCGCAACTGCTTCAACCAGCGTTTCAACCACACCTTTGATCGAGGCCGATACCACGGGTGTAGTGTCGTACGGGTAAACCACTTTCATGCCAGGCGGGAAAAACGGAGCCAGGTCGTCGATGGTTTTGTGCAGTGCCTTGGCGGTGTCCAGGGCGTTGGCACCGGTCGCCAGCTTAATTGCAAGGCCAGAAGATGGCTTGCCGTTGTACTGTGCGCTGATGCTGTAGTTTTCGCCGCCCAGACCGACTTCGGCAACATCGTGCAGGCGCACTTGCGAGCCGTCGGTGTTGACCTTGAGCAGGATCTTTTTGAACTCTTCGGCTGTTTGCAGGCGCGTTTTGCCGATGATGGTGGCGTTCAGCTCCTGACCTTTGACCGCTGGCAGGCCGCCCAGTTGTCCGGAAGACACCTGTACGTTCTGCGAGGAAATGGCGGACTTAACATCCACCGGGGTCAGGTTGTACTTATTCAGCTTGGCCGGGTCGAGCCAGATACGCATGGCGTACTGGGCACCAAACACCTGAAAGTCACCCACACCTTCGGTACGGGAGATCGGGTCCTGCATGTTGGAGACAATGTAGTTGGACAAGTCATCCTTGTTCATGCTGCCGTCTTCAGACACCACACCGATAACCATCAGGAAGTTTTTCACTGCCTTGGTCACACGGATACCTTGCTGCTGAACTTCTTGAGGCAGCAGCGGGGTCGCCAGGTTGAGCTTGTTCTGCACCTGCACCTGAGCGGTGTCAGGGTCAGTGCCTTGCTCGAAGGTCGCGGTGATGGTCATGCTGCCGTCGGAGTTGCTTTCAGACGACACATAACGCAGGTGGTCAATACCGTTGAGCTGCTGCTCAATCACCTGAACCACGGTGTCCTGTACGGTTTGTGCCGAAGCACCCGGATAGGTCACGGAGATCGAGATTGCCGGTGGCGCAATGCTCGGGTACTGGTTAATTGGCAGTTTCAGTATCGAAAGTGCCCCGACCAACATGATCACCAGGGCGATTACCCAAGCGAAAATCGGACGGTCGATAAAAAATTTCGACATGGTTTACTCCCCTTTACTGCCTGCAGCTTTTTCTGTTGCCGGGGCAGATGCCGGGGTTGTGCCTTGTGGTTTTTCCATGATTTTGACTTCAACGCCAGGCTTGATGAATTGCAGGCCGTCAGTAATCAGGCGGTCGCCCGGGTTCAGGCCTTTCTCGACCAACCAGTCGCTGCCCACGGTGCGGGATGCTTCAAGCACGCGCAACTCAACCTTGTTGTCCGGGCCGACGATCAATGCTGTCGGTTGGCCTTTAAGGTTATGGGTCACGCCCACTTGAGGCGCCAGGATCGCATTGCTGTCGATACCGGCTTCCAATTGTGCGTGCACGAACATGCCCGGCAACAGGATTTCATCAGGGTTCGGGAACACCGCGCGCAAGGTCACGGAACCAGTGGTTTCATCGACCGAGACTTCGCTGAATTCAAGGCGACCTTCACGACCATATTCACTGCCGTCCGGCAGTGTCAGTTTGACCTTGGCGGCGTTTTCGCCGGCTTTCTTGAGGCGGCCATCGGCCAAATCTTTGCGCAGCTCCAGCATTTCAACCGAAGACTGAGTCACGTCGACATAGATCGGGTCAAGTTGGGTGATCACTGCCAGCGCATTCGCCTGACCGCTGGTGACCAATGCACCTTCGGTATACAGCGAGCGGCCGATGCGCCCCGTCAGAGGTGCCAATACCTTGGTGTAACGCAGGTTGACCTGGGCTGTGTTCAGCGTGGCCTCCGCTTCAAGGCGCGCAGCTTCAGCGTTGTCGTATTCCTGACGGCTGACGGCTTGTTCTGCGACCAATTGCTTGTAGCGGTCAGCCAGGGATTTGGCCGATTGTAACGTCGCGCGTGCGCTTAAAACGGCACTTTCATAGATGGCCGGGTCAATTTGATACAGCTGTTGACCGACTTTGACGTCAGAGCCTTCCTTGAACAAACGCTTGAGAATAATCCCGTTTACCTGTGGGCGAACCTCCGCAGAACGGTAAGACGTCGTTCGGCCTGGAAGATCGGTGGTCAAGGTAAAGGGCTGAGCTTTCAGCGTGACAACACCGACCTGAGGGATTTGTGGGGCAGGTGCCGCTTCTTCCTTTTTGCATCCGCTGAGCAGCGATGCAAGGGCGACGGCGGCAACCAGAGCGGTAACAGCTGGCTTGAATTGCATGAAAATCCTCGGGTCAGGCACGCGAAAGCGCACAAGAATAGTGGAAGGGTAAAGAAAGCTGTTCCGGGTGGATAAGTAGCTTGCTAAGGAATATACTTACATTCGTGTCTGTTTGTAAATAGCGGGGTTGTGTCGTTAAAGGCATGCCGCAACCCCTTTCAATGCGTGAAGTGTAGGCCGGGATAAGGCACAACAAACGCCACCCGATATAGGTTTTGAGGGCTTTTCAGAGTCGTCAAGACCACCCTGATTGAGGTTTTTATTGCCATGGTGCGTCGTACCAAAGAAGAAGCTCAGGAAACCCGCAGTGCGATCCTCGAAGCGGCCGAAAGGGCTTTTTATGAGCGAGGCGTTGCGCGCACCACGCTGGCGGATATCGCAACGTTGGCCGGGGTGACCCGAGGCGCGATCTACTGGCACTTCAGCAATAAGGCTGATGTGGTTCAAGCCATGCTGGACAGCTTGCACGAGCCTTTGGATGCGCTGGCCGAGGCCTGTGAGAATCAGGACGAAGTCGACCCGCTTGGCTGCATGCGCATGCTGTTGATCCATTTGTTTCACCAAGTGGCAATTGATCCAAAAACTCGGCGGATTAATGAGATTTTGTTTCATAAGTGCGAATTCACTGACGAAATGTGCGATTTGCGCCGTCAGCGCCAAGTGGCGATGATCGACTGCAATACTCGGATCGAGCTGACCTTGAGCAATGCGATTCATCGACAGCAACTCCCCAAAACACTCGACGTGCGCCGTGCTGCCATTTGTTTTCACGCCTATATCGACGGTCTTCTCGGGCAATGGCTGCTGGTTCCCGACAGTTTTGAGCTTCATAAAGAGGCAGAGTCCTGGGTCGACGTGGGTCTGGATATGTTGCGTCTGAACCCTGGCTTGCGAACATCAGACAAAACCGAATCTGAGTCTAGTTCTCTACAGCCATAAGGTGAGAGAAGATTTTGTCTGTAAGACTTTTAGAACCGCGGCGGTCTTTATATACGTCTAGGCCGTGGGTTTAAAGTTAGCGAGCTACGTATTTTGTAGGTCAATTGTTACCAGTTGGTTAACGGCTGTAGTCCTGAGCGGATTGGTCCGTCAAAGAGTTGTACCAGCGCGACACGCCCTGCATTTATTTCGATGCCATGGTCACTCATGGCTAGAGTTCCCGCGTCGCCTTCCCCTACACTCGGGCAACGCTCTGGCCAAAGGCTGGAGCAGCCAAGATCGGAGGGTCGGCAACAGCCGTTTTCAGCGGTGCCCGCCCTCGACTAAAGCAAGCAGGCCATCGGCGCCAGGCGCGCCGTGGTGAATTCGAGGAATAACAAGTGAATAAGATTTACTCGAGTGCTGAATCCGCCTTGCAGGGGCTCGTCGAAGACGGCATGACCCTGGCCGTGGGGGGGTTTGGACTGTGCGGGATTCCAGAGGCGTTGATCGCTGCATTGCGTGACACCGGCAAGCGCGAACTGACTGTCATCAGCAACAACGCCGGTGTTGACGGGTTTGGCTTGGGCCAGCTGTTGACCACGCGGCAAATCCGCAAAATGATTTCTTCTTACGTAGGCGAAAACAAGGAGTTCGAGCGTCAGTACCTGGCGGGCGAATTGGAGCTTGAGTTCACCCCGCAAGGCACGCTGGCTGAAAAACTCCGTGCCGGTGGTGCAGGCATTCCGGCGTTCTTCACTAAAACCGGCTACGGAACCCTGGTGGCCGAAGGCAAGGAAGCCCGCGAGTTCGATGGCGAGTGGTACGTCATGGAACGCTCATTGCGGGCAGACGTTGCGCTGGTCAAAGCCTGGAAAGCCGATAAATCAGGCAATCTGCTGTTCAATAAGACCGCGCGCAATTTCAATCCGCTGGCGGCGATGGCGGCCAAAGTGTGCGTGGTCGAGGTGGAAGAAATCGTTGAAATTGGCGAAATCGACCCCGATCAGGTTCATTTGCCCGGGATCTACGTGCAGCGGTTGATTCTCAATGCCGCCCCGGAGAAACGCATCGAACAACGCACTGTGCGGAGCGCCTGATCATGGCCTGGACTCGTGAAGAAATGGCGCACCGCGCCGCCCAAGAATTGCAGGATGGTTTTTACGTCAACCTGGGAATCGGTTTGCCGACACTGGTTGCCAACTATATTCCGCAAGGCATGGATGTGTGGCTACAAAGTGAGAACGGTTTGTTAGGTATCGGCCCGTTTCCCACTGAAGATGAAGTCGATGCCGACTTGATCAACGCCGGCAAGCAAACCATCACTACGCTACCTGGTAGCAGCTTCTTTAACAGTGCCGACTCTTTCGCGATGATTCGCGGTGGCCACATCAATCTGTCGATCCTGGGTGCGATGCAAGTGTCCGAGAACGGTGATCTGGCCAACTGGATGATTCCCGGCAAGATGGTCAAGGGCATGGGAGGTGCCATGGATCTGGTGGCTGGGGTAAAGCGCGTGGTGGTGCTGATGGAGCACACTGCCAAAGGCGGGGCCCATAAATTGCTCAAACAGTGCGATTTACCGCTGACCGGTGTGGGTGTAGTGGATCGTATCATCACCGATTTGGGGGTTCTGGATGTCACCGACCAAGGTCTTAAGCTGGTAGAGCTTGCGTCGGGCGTTACCCGTGAGCAATTGCAAGAAGCCACGGGGTGCGACATCGCAGGCTAAACCCTTTGGCCTGCTCGTCAGCGACAAGTCAGGCATGCGCTGCAGTCGCTGACGAGACACGAAGCTGCAACCTGGGATAGCGAGAAAACTGCAAGAAACGCTGAAACGTAAAAAGCCCCGGCTCATATGAGTCGGGGCTTTTTAGTGCAGCGTGAATCAGCGCTCTAGATCAGCGATCTTGCCTTTTTTGCCATCCCACTCGGCAGCGTCAGGCAGAGGGTCTTTACGCTCAGTGATGTTTGGCCAGATTTCCGCCAGCTCGACATTCAACTGAATGAAATTTTCCATACCCGCTGGCACTTCATCTTCCGAGAAGATGGCTTGCGCCGGGCATTCAGGCTCACAAAGCGCGCAGTCAATGCACTCGTCCGGGTGAATCACCAGGAAGTTCGGGCCTTCGTAAAAGCAGTCCACCGGACAGACTTCTACGCAGTCGGTGTACTTGCACTTGATGCAGTTGTCGGTGACGACGAAGGTCATTTCTAATTTTCTCCTCAGGCGGCGGCAGCGAAGCCCTTCCAGGTCGGGTTCGCCAGGTTCGGGAGTGGTATCTATTGACCAGGCTAAAAGGCCAGTAGCAACCCGAACCGCGCGCGATTCTATCGCATGGTTAGATGCGTGTCTTTAATGTGTAGAGCAAATCAAGGGCTTTGCGTGGCGTCATCTCGTCAAGATCAAGCTTGGCAAGGTCGTCCAGCACCGGATGCGCAAGGCTAGCAAACATATCGCTTTGCTGGGGCGCTGATTGTTTGCCAGGAGTCGGGGCAGGCACTTCATGGGGCAGGCTGGTGGTCTCCAGGCGGCTCAAATGCTCGCGGGCGCGGGTGATGACATTCGCCGGAACCCCCGCCAGCTGGGCGACCGCCAGGCCGTAGCTTTGACTCGCGGGGCCGGGTAATACGTGGTGCAAGAAAACAATGCGTTCGTTGTGCTCGGTGGCACTCAAATGCACGTTGGCCACCAGCGGCTCGCTTTCTGGCAGTACTGTCAGTTCGAAATAGTGCGTAGCGAATAGCGTATAGGCGCGTAATTGAGCGAGACGTTCTGCCGCAGCCCAAGCCAGCGACAAACCGTCGAAGGTGCTTGTGCCTCGTCCAACTTCATCCATCAGCACCAAACTGCGCTCAGTGGCGTTGTGCAGAATATTGGCAGTTTCGCTCATTTCCACCATAAAGGTAGAACGGCCACCGGCCAGGTCGTCGCTGGAACCAATGCGCGTGAAAATCCTGTCGACCAGCGACAGTTCGCAGCTGGCGGCGGGCACAAAACTGCCAATGTGCGCCAGCAGCACGATCAATGCGGTTTGCCGCATATAAGTGGATTTACCACCCATGTTCGGCCCGGTAATGACCAGCATGCGTGTGTTGTCATCCAGCGCCAAGTCGTTGGCCACAAAAGGGGTGGTCAATACTTGCTCCACCACCGGATGACGGCCTTGTTGAATACGCATGCACGGTTCTTCAACAAACCGCGGGCAATTGAGGTCGAGGTTCAGTGCGCGCTCGGCCAAGTTGCTCAGCACGTCCAGTTCGGCCAGTGCGGCGGCGGTGTCTTGCAGCGGCGGCAGCTCCCCGATCAAAGTCTCGAGAAGTGCTTCGTAGAGCATTTTTTCGCGAGCCAGCGCCCGGCTTTTGGCTGACAGGGCCTTGTCTTCGAAGGCTTTCAGTTCGGGGGTGATAAACCGCTCGGCACCTTTGAGAGTCTGACGGCGGATGTAATCCGCGGGCGCCTGTTCCGCCTGTTTGCTAGGTAGTTCGATGAAATAACCGTGCACGCGGTTGTAGCCGACCTTGAGGTTGGCCAACCCGGTGCGGGCTTTTTCACGGGCTTCCAGATCAATCAGGAATTGACCGGCGTTTTCACTGAGGGCTTGGAGTTCATCCAGCTCGGCATCGTAGCCGGTTTTCAGCACGCCGCCGTCGCGAATGACCGCAGGCGGATTATCAATAATCGCTTTGTCGAGCAGCGCTGCCAATTCGGGGTACGTGCTGGTGGTAACAGCCAGTTGCTGCAAGTGCGGCGCGTGCAGATCGAGCAAGGCGTCTTGCAGTTCAGGCAGTGCGGCCAGCGCGTCACGCAGACGCGCCAAATCGCGGGGCCTTGCGTTACGCAGGCCGATACGCGCCAGAATGCGCTCCAGATCGCCTATCTCCTTGAGCTG
Organism: Pseudomonas sp. WS 5071; assembly: GCF_012985765.1. Lineage (NCBI taxonomy): Bacteria > Pseudomonadati > Pseudomonadota > Gammaproteobacteria > Pseudomonadales > Pseudomonadaceae > Pseudomonas > Pseudomonas sp. WS 5071. The sequence continues at coordinate 125,918 of NZ_JAAQWY010000004.1, forward strand.
AGGCTGCAGGCGCTCGAAGCGATAGCCGTCCAGCAGGCAAGTAATCGAGGTCTGGCGTGCCAGCAACACCGGCAAATCGCGCAATGGACGATTCAGCCAGCGCGTCAGCAAGCGGCTGCCCATGGACGTCTGACAACGATCGACTACCGATTGCAGTGTGTTGTCGCGGCCGCCCGCAAGGTTGGTGTCCAGCTCAAGATTACGGCGGCTGGCGCCATCCAGCACCACGGTGTCGTCCAGGCGCTCATGACGCAGACTGCGTAAATGGGGCAGGGCAGTGCGTTGGGTCTCCTTGGCGTAGCTGAGCAAGCAACCGGCCGCGCCGATGGCCAAGGTCAGGTTTTCGCAGCCAAAACCCTTGAGATCTTGGGTGGAGAACTGCTGACACAGGCTTTTGAGTGCCGAGTCGCGTTCAAAATCCCACGGTGCACGACGACGAACACCGCGGCGCTTCTCGGCAGGCAGGCCTTGAGGCCAGTCATCCGGGATCATCAGCTCCACCGGATTGATGCGCTCCAGCTCAGCCAGCAGGTTTTCCCAGCCCTTGATTTCCACCACCGAAAAATTGCCGCTGGTGATATCCAGGACGGCCAGTCCAAACAAACGTTCATCGCCTAGCACTGCGGCAATCAAATTGTCACGGCGCTCGTCTAGCAGCGCCTCATCGCTGACAGTTCCCGGCGTGATGATCCGCACCACTTGACGCTCGACCGGCCCTTTGCTGGTGGCTGGGTCGCCAACCTGTTCGCAAATCACCACTGACTCGCCAAGCTTGACCAGTTTGGCCAGATAACCTTCAGCCGCGTGGTAAGGAATGCCGCACATCGGAATCGCCTGCCCCGCCGACTGCCCACGTGCCGTGAGGGTGATGTCCAGCAGCTTGGCGGCCTTCTTCGCATCTTCGTAGAAGATCTCGTAAAAGTCGCCCATGCGATAGAACATCAGCTGATCAGGGTGCTGGTTTTTCAGGCGCCAGTACTGCTGCATCATCGGTGTGTGAGAGGACAGGTCGGAAGTATTTTTACTCATCAGGGCTTAGGCGGATTCATTTATAGAGAGGAGTGAAAAGCGGGTGCCAGGCACAGCTTTATGGCAATGGGCGCAAGGTTAACATGCCAGCGCCTTGCATCTACAGGCATGCTGGGGTCAGTCCGGCGTGTTGCTATAAAGAGAAGAATTAGGATTTGCCAACCGGGTGCTTGCCCAGCAATATTCCGCGCATGCCTAAACGTACTGTTTCAATCGTCCTTAAAGAGTTGCTCGCGCGGCACCACATCAGTGCCATGGCGTTGCACCGCATCACGGGTGTCCCGCAATCCACGTTGTCCAGAATTTTGAGTGGCAAGATTGCCGAACCGTCTGACCGTCATCTTTCAAAAATAGCCGCTTATTTCAATATCAGCACCGACCGTCTGCGCGGTCGTGAGGACCCTGCGCCTTACGCCGAGCCGCTGCATCCGGAGCTGCGTGATATTTGCCTGTGGGATGACGATACCCCCGTGGCTGACGATGAGGTATCGATTCCGTTCTTGCGCCAAGTTGAGCTCGCGGCAGGTTCGGGGCGTTTTGCCATCGAGGAAAGTGAGCGGGCCAAATTGCGTTTTGGGAAGCGCAGCCTGCGCCATAATGGCGTGCAGTTCGATCAAGCGAAATGTGTAACGGTTCGCGGCGACAGTATGCTGCCGGTCCTGCGTGACGGCGCAACAGTTGGGGTCAACGCCGGGAAACGTTCAATGGACGATGTCGTGGATGGCGATCTTTATGCAATCAACCACAATGGCGAGCTTCGGGTAAAACAGCTGTACCGCCTGGCATCAGGTCTGCGTTTGCGCAGCTTTAACCGCGACGAGTATCCGGATGAGGATTATCACTATGCCGACCTTGAGGACGAGCAACTGGTGATTCTCGGTCATGTGTTTTGGTGGGGCATGTACGCCCGTTAGACCTGTTTCCCCGCCAAGGCCTACTGTCAATAGGCCTTTTCTATCCTAAGGATATTTCCTGCCCGTCCAGCGATTCGTGCTGACTCAGATAAGTGAAAACAAGAAATATGCATCAGTGCATTGACTGTATATTCATACAGGCATAGTCTTGGTTTCTGGCTGCAGAGGTCGACCTTACGCAAGGATGTGGTGCGAGAGGAGCGTCAAGTGTTCAGCCTAAAAGTCAGACATTGACGCTTTTCGATAAGGACTCAGGAGTGATGAAGCGATGAATGATCCGCAAGTTTTGTTGGATATGCCGGTGTTGCTGGTCATTCTTCTGGCACTGGTAGGCGGTATTTTTGGAGAAATGTGGCGCGCAGACAAAGAAGGCGCCAGCGGTTGGCCGCTGGTGCGCCGCCTGGCGTTGCGCTCTGGAGCTTGCATGGTGTGCGGTGTCTCGACGTTCATGCTGCTTTATTCGGCAGGCATGTCGGTGTGGGCGGCAGGCGCCTTGGGATGTTTGACCGCGTTGGCGGGTGCAGATGCTGCCATCAGCCTGTATCAGCGTTGGGCCGCAAAGCGTTTGGGGGTTGACGGCTAGCCTTGGCGAGCTGTGTGACATCCACTTCCTGAGGTCATGCCCGGCCCGTGGCGAGCCGAATGTGGGTCGTGTAGCTTAGTGGCCCGAGTGAGCGCTTAAAAGGAGGCGATCGTGGACGAATTAACTCAGCTTGCGGCTGAACTTGGGCGTCAGTTGCAGGTTCTTAATGCGCAGGTCACGACGGCCGAATCATGCACCGGTGGTGCAATTGCAGAAGCCATTACCCGTATCGCAGGCAGTTCGGCCTGGTTTGAAGCCGGGTTTGTGACCTATTCCAATCAGCAGAAAACCAGGCAATTGCAAGTGCCCGAGCCATTATTCGGCCAAGTCGGCGCTGTCAGCCGTGAAGTGGTAGAGGCCATGGCACGTGGCGCACAAGCGCAGAGTGGCGCGCGTTTTTCCGTTGCGGTCAGCGGTGTTGCCGGGCCGGGCGGCGGTTCTCCGGACAAACCGGTAGGCACCGTCTGGTTGGCGTGGGGGGTTGGCAGTGAAGTTTCTGCCGAGTGCAGGCACTTCCCGGGAGATCGCGACGACGTCCGCCGACAAACTGTTAAAGCGGCTCTGGAAGGGTTAATACGCCGAACGGTAAGCGAAATAAAAAATCAGGGGTAGGCGATCCTGAAACCCTGTGGAATAATACTGGCTACTTATACAGTTATCGGCCGCCAGGCCTTATTGATTACGAGAGGACTTTAATGGACGACAACAAGAAGAAAGCCTTGGCTGCGGCCTTGGGTCAGATCGAACGTCAATTCGGCAAAGGCGCCGTGATGCTGATGGGTGATCAGGACCGCCAGGCCATTCCGGCTATCTCTACCGGTTCGCTGGGTCTGGACATCGCGCTGGGCATTGGCGGTCTGCCAAAGGGCCGTATTGTTGAGATCTACGGTCCGGAGTCTTCCGGTAAAACGACCTTGACCCTGTCCGTTATCGCACAAGCTCAAAAAGCGGGCGCCACCTGCGCATTCGTCGATGCCGAGCATGCACTGGACCCTGAGTATGCCGCCAAGCTTGGCGTGAACGTTGACGATCTGCTGGTTTCGCAGCCTGATACCGGCGAACAGGCACTGGAAATCACCGACATGCTGGTGCGCTCCAATGCGGTTGACGTGATCATTATCGACTCCGTGGCGGCACTGACACCTAAAGCAGAAATTGAAGGCGACATGGGCGATACCCACGTGGGTCTGCAAGCCCGCTTGATGTCGCAAGCCCTGCGCAAAATTACCGGCAACATCAAAAACGCCAACTGCCTGGTGATCTTCATCAACCAGATCCGTATGAAAATCGGTGTGATGTTTGGTAGCCCGGAAACCACTACCGGTGGTAACGCCCTGAAGTTCTACGCTTCGGTTCGACTGGACATCCGTCGTACCGGTGCGGTGAAAGAAGGCGACGTGGTAGTCGGTAGCGAAACCCGGGTCAAAGTGGTCAAGAACAAAGTGGCGCCACCCTTCCGCCAGGCAGAATTCCAGATTCTGTATGGCAAGGGTATCTACCTCAATGGCGAGATGATCGAGCTGGGCGTATTGCACGGTTTCGTTGAAAAAGCCGGTGCCTGGTACAGCTACCAGGGCAGCAAAATCGGTCAGGGCAAGGCCAACTCGGCCAAGTTCCTCGATGAGAACCCGGACATCAAGGCCACTCTTGAGAAACAACTGCGGGACAAGCTGCTTGGCCCTAAGACTGAAAGCGAACTGGCTGAAATGAAAGTCATGCCAAAAATGAGCAAGGCGGCCAAGCAAGCGGCTGCGGAGCAGGAAGCGGCCGAGATGGAGCTTGAAAACACCGGTTCGGACGACGACAGCAACTGATTGAGCCATGACAGCTGTTCTGGAAGACCTCACCGCCATTCGGCGATCCGCAATGGACCTGCTCGCCCGCCGCGAGCACGGTCGAGTTGAGCTGACGCGCAAGTTGCGTCAGCGCGGCGCTTGTCCTGAGATGATCGACATCGCCCTCGACCGTTTAACGGAAGAGGGGCTGTTGTCAGAGTCGCGTTACCTCGAAAGCTATATCCGCTATCGCGCCCGTTCCGGTTACGGCCCTTTACGTATTCGTGAAGAGCTTAACCAGCGGGGGTTATCGCGTGGGGATGTGGAAGAAGCATTACGTGAGTCTGAAATCAACTGGCAGGAGCAGCTAAAGGATACGTGGCAGCGAAAGTTTTCAGGGTGCATGCCCGAAGACCTCAAGGAGCGCGCTCGTCAGGGGCGTTTCTTGAGCTATCGCGGCTATTCGCTTGAAATGATTAGCCGACTGCTTAGCGGTCGGGAGTGTGATGATTAGCACGCGTCCCCCCCCCCCTTGCCAGCGACAGATAACAGCTGCTGTCGCTGGCAAAGGCAGTGTTGAGCGGTAAGTCCCCCGGTTCCACTGCATTGCGTTAAATGCAGGTTGTTCCCATCCCTTGGCTACAGTCAGCATTCCGTTGTTCAGCCCAGTTGCGTGACAGGTTTATAAAATCAACCAATTCACGCAGGCGGCCTTGATTGCGGCCACTGAACGCAAAACTTAAACGAGTCAAATGGTTGAAGTCCGGCTCATCGTCAATCTGCTGGTGGAAACCATCGCTCAGGCAAATGTCTGCAAACGCTTGTTGAACTTCATGCAACGCCTCTTCAGTAAGCGGACGTTTCATGCGCACGGCAAATATTTTGTTCAGCCAGCGGGTGGAGTGGAAGTTGTTATAGAACTGATTGATCTCCGCCACGGCTTCTTCAGGGGTGTGAACCAGTCGCATCAGTTTGAGATCGTTGGGCAAGATGTAATGATTGGCTTCGAGATGGTCGCGAACGAAGTCCAGCGCGCTTTGCCAGAAGGTTCCGCCTGGTATGTCCAGCAGCACCACAGGTACAAGCGGCGTCTTTCCCGTTTGAATCAGCGTCAGCACTTCCAGCACTTCATCCAGCGTGCCGAAACCTCCTGGGCACATTACCAGCCCGTCTGCCTCTTTGATGAAGAACAGTTTGCGCGTGAAGAAGAAGTGAAACGCCAGCAGATTGGGCGTGCCGAGAATGGTGGGGTTGGCGCGCTGTTCGAAGGGCAGGGTGATGTTGAAGCCCAGGCTGTGATCAGCGCCTGCGCCTTCATGGGCGGCTGCCATGATGCCAGCACCGCCGCCGGTGATGACCATGAAGTCTGATCGGGCAAGCGTGGCCCCTACTTCTCGGGCTAATGCATACAGCGGATCTTCAATGGGGGTTCGCGCAGAACCAAAGACTGTCACTTTGCGTCGGCCCCGGAACTGCTCCAGTACCCGGAAAGTCTTTTCCAGTTCGCGTATGGCTTGCAGTGTGATTTTGGCATTCCAGCGATTAAGGTCGTCGTGTGCCATGCGCAACACGGTCATCAGCATTTCGCGATAGAGCGCGCGGTTTGGGCTCTCAGGGGCTATCAACTGCAGTTGAGCGTCTACTTGCGCCGCAATTTCAAAGCTCAAGTGCTCAGATTCGAAAGGCTGGGGCTCATGGGATTGATCAGGCATGTACGACTCCTTCAGCACAACATCCTTTGGGCGCTGCGAATGAGACAGCGCAGACACACAGTGTCAAAAGTGATGGCCTGATGATGGTCTTGCACCGCTGAGGCTGGCAACCGCTAATTACTTGAAGCGCATGAAGAATCGTTAAAAACGCAGGGAGTGATCACGCCGTATCGGAGTACGGCGTGCGGGGATACAGTGCTAAACCGTTATTTCTTGCGCTGACAGTTGTCGGCGCCGATGTCCTGAACCAACACGGGCTTGTTGGTTTTATATTCCCTGATGTTGAAACGCATGATTGCCCCCTTGGCCATCAGCTTGCGGAAGCCTGGATTGCTGCAAACACTGCGGCCCAGTTGGGGGATGGCCGCTTCAGGTGCGGAGCGCATCTGGGCTGCGAGGTTCGGACTTGCTTCAAGGTTGTTGATCAGTACCTTGCCTTTAACGGTGAAACCTTTGTCCAGCAAGTCGGCGTTGATTGCCCGTGGTTTGCCTTCGTTATTTTTTTCGGCAACTTTGAGCAGGTTTTTGTTCAGGTTGAATTCTGCAAGAGAGGCCGCTTGTGCGCCCAAAGGCAGTGCGAGCAATAGAGCAACGGTCGGAATGATATAGCGCAGCATGAAACTCTCCTGATTCAGTGACGCAGGCTTTGACCCGCCACAGGTCTATGCGTTCAGTGGCGCGGGAGTATAGGTCAGCCTGCGCTGTCAGGAAATGCCTCACGTCATGGGGCGGCTCCGTCAGGGCATGGCCTCTGTTAGACTGCGCGCCTTTGTTCAGCGAATCGGTTCCTGCGCTCACCCGAGGCGACGGACGATCTGCCCCCCCTAAGTAAAAAACATGACCCTGATGACTTTTTCCCCGAATGCAGTCGCCCGTTTACGAGACGAGCGAGAAGAGGAAAGCACCAAACCCTACTTGTCACGCGGCTCGCGCGCGCCCCGTTGCCATACCTGCCGCGTGATCGCGAGTCATTGCTTGTGCCGTTGGCGACCGCAGGTCAGCACGCGGGCGGGCGTGTGCCTGATCATGACCAAAAAGGAAGTGTTCAAGCCGAGTAATACCGGGTGGTTGATTGCGGATGTGGTGAGCGATAACTATGCCTTCATTTGGTCGCGCACTGACACCGATCCAGGCTTGCTGGCATTACTGTCCGACCCGCAATGGCAACCTTATCTGGTGTTTCCTGGGGAATATGTAGAGCCTGAACGCGTGACCCACAGCGTTAAACTCGACACTGCCAAGCGTCCGTTGTTTATCCTGCTGGATGCTACCTGGACGGAAGCACGCAAGATCTTTCGCAAAAGCCCTTACTTTGATCGGTTGCCGATCCTGAGCCTGTTGCCCGAACGTTTGTCGCGCTACCGGCTGCGCCGCTCTACCCGCAGCGAGCATTTATGCACCGCCGAAGTCGCGAGTCTGTGCCTTGATCTGGCCGGCGACACCCAGGCCTCCACTGCGCTTGACGCTTACTTCGATGTGTTCAGTCAGCACTATCTCGATGCCCGCAATCAGTTGCCGATCAACGAAAGCAGCGCAGCGCATCGTGAGCTGGACGTTTTCTGTAAAAGACCTTCGTCAGAATCGCTCTCAATAGACTAAAGAAGTAGCGCTACAATTTTCGGCAATGACAGGGTGTGTCAAAGAGTCGCGGCCTTGCAGGTATGCTGAATGTCTGACAGGGCTCAAAGACGACATCGGTTTTATCCTTGACCCTCTTGCATTCGCTGGGCATGCTTGGCGCCGATTCGGGCGCTGTTGCTGTTCAAACCCTTATATTTCGCGACGTTTAGCGTAAAACGCGCCCTTTGACGCACTGTGTTGACACTGTTGCTCAAGTTGCCTTAGCGGATACTGGAATGACTCAGTACTCGCCTGAAACGGGATCATTTAAAAAATGGCCACATACGAAATCCTGATTGCCGACGACCATCCCTTGTTCCGCAGCGCCTTGCATCAGGCGGTGACATTGGGGCTGGGACCGGATGTTCGTCTGGTAGAGGTCGCCAGTATTGCCGAGCTGGAAAAACAGCTGGCCATCAAGGCGGATTGGGATCTGGTGCTACTCGATTTGAACATGCCGGGTGCCTACGGGTTTTCCGGGTTGGTACTGTTGCGCGGGCAATACCCGCAAATCCCTGTGGTCATGGTCTCTGCCCAGGAAGATGCGTCGGTGATGGTGCGCTCCCGAGAGTTCGGTGCCAGCGGATTTATTCCGAAGTCCAGCTCTCTGGAACAGATTCAACAAGCCGTGCGCGTGGTGCTGGATGGCGATGTGTCGTGGCCGCCCCAGGCATTTGAAGAGGTTCAAGTGTCTGCTGAAGCCAAAGCGGCCAGCGAAGGGTTAGCCAGTTTGACGCCGCAGCAGTTTCGAGTGCTGACCATGGTCTGTGAAGGTTTGTTGAACAAGCAGATTGCTTATGAGCTGAGCGTGTCGGAAGCGACCATCAAGGCTCACGTGACGGCGATTTTCCGCAAACTGGGGGTACGAACTCGCACCCAGGCGGCGTTGCTTTTGCAACAACTGGAGTCAATTTCGAGCCATTAATCGGCCGCTCTTCACGCTTTTTTGACGATGCGTGATCTAGCGTCCTTTTCTCATTTCTTACGCAGTTACTTATCTATGTCGCCTTTTAAAGGGAAAACCGGTTTTAAACGGATTTTGAACGCTGGCGGCTATTCGCTGGACGGCCTGCGTGCGGCCTTTACCGGCGAAGCAGCGTTTCGTCAGTTGGTGTTGCTCAACGTGGTGCTGATCCCGTTGACGTTTTTCCTGAGTGTCAGTCGGGTAGAGCGCGCGTTATTAATTGCGGTTTGCTTGTTGGCCCTGATTGTTGAGTTGATTAACTCGGCCATCGAAGCGGCGATCGACCGTATCTCCCTCGACTTGCACCCGCTGTCGAAAAACGCCAAAGACATGGGCAGCGCCGCGCAGTTTGTGGTGCTGACCCTGATTGCAGTGGTGTGGGCGGTGATCCTGCTTTAAGCAATATTAGGCAGTACGATCTCGTCGCTGCGGTGTACGCCGGCGGTGAATGCGCGGCACAGGTCCAAAAACTCGCGCATGGCAGAGGTCTGGTACTTCTTTTTATGCCAGATGAAGTAAAACTGCCGCGCAAGGTCCAGTTCGGGGGTTTCAACCGCAACCAAACTGCCACGTCGAAAGGCGTCGCGCAGTGCCAAGCGGGAGATGCAACCAATGCCTAGCCCCGATTCGACGGCGCGCTTGATCGCTTCGGTGTGCTCCAGCTCAAGGCGAATGTTGAGCGCACTTTGGTGATGGCGCATCGCCTGATCGAAGGTGAGGCGTGTGCCGGACCCTTGCTCACGCAGGATCCATGCTTCGCGGGTCAGCTCCTGCAGGGTGGCATGACCCCGGGTAGCCAACGGATGCTGCGGTGCACAAAATACCACCAGTTCATCTTCCACCCAGCTCTGTACTTCGATGTCCGGATGGCTACAGTCGCCTTCAATTAGACCCAGATCAATTTCATAGTGGGTTACTTGCTGCACGATATGCGCCGTGTTTTGTACGATCAGTTTCACTTGGCTCTCGGGATGGGCCTGCATGAAGCTGCCGATCAGCAACGTGGCCAAATAGTTACCAATGGTCAGGGTTGCGCCCACAGTCAGTGAGCCAAAACCGGATTTGCCGTTGAGCAAGTCTTCGATTTCTTTGGCCTGATCCAGCAGCGCGACCGCTTGGGGCAGCAATTGGCGCCCCAACGCGTTGAGGCTCAAGCGCTTGCCGGCGCGGTCGAACAGTTGGCAGCTGGTCTGGCGCTCCAGTTCGGTAATCGAGGTACTGGCAGCCGATTGTGAAAGGGCCAACAAGCCAGCAGCGCGCGACACGCTCTCTTGTTGGGCGACTGTGACGAACACTTGGAGTTGTCTGAGAGTAAATCGCATATCGATATAACCGATAACCCTTATCTTGATAATTCAGTTAACAGATATTGTCCTCGCCATTAGAATGCTATGCAATCGCGCCCATAATCAGCGCAGGCGAAATTAGGAGCCCCGTAGATGAGCAACATGAACCACGAACGTGTCCTCAGTGTTCACCACTGGAACGACACCCTGTTCAGCTTTAAGTGCACCCGCGACCCGGGCCTGCGCTTTGAGAACGGTCAGTTCGTGATGATCGGCCTGATGCAACCCAACGGCCGTCCGCTGATGCGCGCCTATTCGATCGCCAGCCCCAATTGGGAAGAGCATCTGGAATTCTTCAGCATCAAGGTGCCGGATGGCCCGCTGACCTCCCAGTTGCAGCACTTGAAGGAAGGCGATGAGATCATCATCAGCAAAAAGCCTACCGGTACGCTGGTGCTGGACGATTTGAAGCCGGGCAAGCATCTCTACCTGCTGAGCACCGGCACGGGCCTTGCGCCCTTCATGAGTGTGATTCAAGACCCGGAAACCTACGAGCGTTTTGAAAAGGTCATTCTGTGCCACGGTGTGCGCTATGTGAACGAAGTCGCTTACCGCGAATTCATCACCGAGCACTTGCCACAGAACGAGTTTTTCGGTGAGGCAGTACGCGAAAAGTTGATCTACTACCCGACGGTTACTCGCGAGCCGTTTGAAAACCAGGGCCGTCTGACTGACCTGATGCGCAGTGGCAAACTGTTCAGTGACATCGGCCTGCCGCCAATCAATCCGCAGGACGACCGCGCCATGCTGTGCGGCAGCCCGAGCATGCTGGACGAAACCAGTGAAGTGCTGAACAGCTTCGGCCTGACAGTCTCGCCGCGCATGCGCGAGCCGGGTGATTACCTGATCGAGCGCGCCTTCGTCGAGAAGTAACCCGTTTCGTTCAACAAAAAGCCCGCGGGGTCCAAAAGACTGCGCGGGCTTTTTGCTGTCTGGCGCTTAACCGGCGGCAATGACCTCTAGCACACAGATTTTGCCGGGCTCGGGATAGTGCCAGCGCACATCCAGGTCCCAAAACTGTGCACCGTATTCACGTTGCGCTGTTGGCGTCTGGTAAGCCGGACGCGGGTCTTGGGCCAGGCACTGTTCAATCAGTTCCACCAGCGGTTCCTGAAGACGTAGACCATGGGTATGCGCCTGCTGCAGCGCGGTGTCGGTCCAGATCACGGGAATCAGCACCGGCGCAGCACTGGCCATGCAGTTACTGGCGCTGGCGATGATGTCTGCGTATGGGACATAGGGTTTGATATCGAGAATCGGTGTGCCATCAAGCAGGTCGATGCCCGAGATATGCAGCCGGTCAGCTTCGACCTTGTCCAGCTTGACCACGGACTGGCCAATACCATTCGGACGATGCGTAGCGCGGGTCGCGAAGACCCCCATCGAGGTGTTGCCCCCCAGGCGCGGCGGGCGCACCTTGAGTCGTGGCTTATCCTCCAGGGCCTGATGGAACACGAACAGTAACCAGACGTGGCTGACCTGTTCGAGACCTTGTACAGCCTCACCCTGATTGAACGGGGCGACCAGTTCCAGTACGCCACGGGCAGCAGGCGCCAGTTGTGGCTGGCGCGGGATGGCGAATTTCTCCTTGAAGCAGGAGCGCACATAGCCGATGGGGGAAACGCTGTAGGTCATGAAGTTGAAACCCTGGGCAACGGTGACATGGGCTGTTTACACGTCAGTGTTTAGCCGCGCACACGCAAGGTCAGGCCCTTGAGGAAGTTGCGCAGCAACTGATCGCCACAGGTGCGGTAATTGGTGTGACCAAACTTGCGGAACAGCGCGCTCAGTTCTGGTTTGGACACCGGGAAACCGGCTGACTTCAAGATAGCGTGCATGTCGTCTTCTTTCAGTTCGAAGGCCACGCGCAGCTTTTTCAAAATCGTGTTGTTGGTCACGGGCAGTTCCACCGGTACTGGCGGGCGGCTTTCATCCTTACCGCGCTTGAAGATCACCAGTCCATCCAGAAAATGCGCCATGACGTTGTCCGGGCAACGCACAAAACCTTCTTCTTCGTCTTTCTTCAGGTAAGTCAGCACGTCTTCTTTGGTGACGTCCAGACCACCCAACTTGATGATGTCGACCACCTTGTTGTCGCTGATGTCGAGCATGTAGCGCACGCTGCGCAGTACGTCGTTATGAATCATGTGGGCAATCCTGATATTCAGCAGTGAGCACCGCAGGCGTGCTGCGGTGTCGAAATGTGAGGCTTTAGCAGTATTTAAAACTTTTCTTTGGCTGTCATGTAGCGCCATTGCCCGACGGGCAGCTTGCCCATGGACACTCCACCAATACGGATGCGGCGCATTGAAATCACGGTCAGGCCCACGGCCTGGCAAAACAGGGCGATCACCCCCGGCTGCGGGTTTTTCATCGCAAAGCGCAGGCGGTTTTCACTTTGCCAGCTGGCTTTGACGGCAGGCAGCTCGCGACCCTTGTAGGTCATGCCATGGTTGAGACGATTCAAGCCATGAGGCGCCATTTCACCCGAGACTTCGACCACGTATTCCTGCTCGATCTTGCTCGCGTCGGCAGTCAGTTTGCGGACGATTTTCCAGTCCTGAGTGAACACCAGAAGACCACTGGCATTGGCCTGTAGCTCATTGCCAACGCTCAGGCGCAGGAAGTGCCCCTTGAGCGGGCGCTTGCCATACCGGTGTTCTTCGCTCAGTGAGTCCGGACCAATCAGGGCCATGGCACTGTCAGTGTCGAGACCGGCGGGGGCATTCAGCAGGATGGTTACGGGCTCCGGCGCGGTCGCCTTGGCTTGCGGATCCAGCTCGACTTTTTGGTTGTCGACTTTGAACTGCGGTTCGTCGATGACTTCGCCATCTACCGTGACCCAGCCACCTTCAATGAACAGTTCGGCCTCACGGCGGGAGCAGCCGACGAGTTCGATGAGGCGTTTGGAGAGACGTATCGGTTCAGACATGACAAGGGCCGTAATGTAATTGGGCGACTATTGTACCCGCCTCGGGCCGGTTAAGCCCGGCAACATTTGTTCTGGGTCCGGGTTGCGCGCTTATATCGCAGGTGCAGCAGTGGATAAGGTTCGCCCAGACCGTCCGTTTCACTGCGGCCGATGATTTCAAAGCCCTGATTCAGGTAAAAACCGAGGGCCTGCGGATTTTGCTCATTCACGTCGAGTTCGGACGCGTTCAGTTCATTGATGGCATACATCAACAGGCTTTTTCCCACGCCGAGCCCCCGATAATCCGGGTGAATAAACAGCATTTCGACCTTGCGTGCAGCTACCCCGGCAAACCCCGCAATGCGTTTATGCACTGGGTCGCGGCAGCAAATGAGCATCACCGCATCCAGGTAACGATGCTCCACCAGTTCTCTGAGTTCTTGAATGTAGCTGCGGGGCAAAAAGTCATGGGTAGCGTGAACGGATGCTTCCCATACAGTGGCAAGTTCGTTGAAATCTTTAAGCCCCGGTGTTTGAACGACCCAAGTCGGCTTCATTCTGCGCGTGTCTCCCATCCATGATGAAGTTGATCACTAAACAATAGTCGTAAAAAAAGCCCTGACGCGAGCGCGGCAGGGCTTTTTGAGGGCTGATTGCGTGTTACAGCGCTTCAGCCCACAAGTCATATTCGTCCGCATCCGTGACGCGGCACATGATCTTGTCACCCGGCTTGATGTCTTTTTCGGTGGCAATAAACACATTGCCGTCGATTTCCGGTGCATCGAAGAAGCAGCGGCCAACCGCGCCTTGCTCGTCCACTTCGTCGATCAGGACTTCAATGTCCTTGCCGATTTTCATCTGCAGGCGTGCAGCGCTAATGGCTTGCTGGTGCGCCATGAAACGATCCCATCGATCCTGCTTGATCTCGTCCGGCACGACGTCCAGGTCCAGATCATTGGCCGGTGCGCCTTCTACCGGCGAGTACTGGAAGCAACCTACGCGGTCCAGTTGTGCTTCAGTCAGCCAGTTCAGCAAGTACTGGAAGTCTTCTTCGGTCTCGCCTGGGAAGCCGACAATAAAGGTAGAGCGGATAATGAGGTCCGGGCAGATTTCGCGCCAGTTCTTGATGCGTGCCAGGGTCTTGTCTTCGAACGCCGGGCGCTTCATCGACTTGAGCACTTTAGGGCTGGCGTGCTGAAACGGAATGTCCAGATACGGCAGGATTTTGCCCGCCGCCATTAAAGGAATCAGCTCGTCCACGTGCGGGTACGGGTAGACGTAGTGCAAGCGCACCCAGACACCCAGCGTGCTCAAGGCCTCGCACAGCTCGGTCATGCGGGTTTTGACGGGAGCGCCATTCCAGAAGCCGGTGCGGTATTTAACGTCCACGCCGTATGCGCTGGTGTCTTGGGAGATGACCAGCAACTCTTTAACCCCGGACTTGACCAGGCGCTGAGCTTCGTCCAGTACGTCGCCGACCGGACGGCTGACCAGTTTGCCGCGCATCGAGGGAATGATGCAGAAGCTGCAGCTGTGGTTGCAGCCTTCGGAAATCTTCAGGTACGCATAATGACGCGGGGTCAGCTTGATGCCTTGTGGCGGCACCAGATCGATCAGCGGGTTGTGATCCTGACGCGGTGGCACGACTTCGTGCACGGCGTTGACCACTTGCTCGTACTGTTGAGGGCCCGTTACGGCCAGCACGCTTGGGTGCACGTTACGGATGTTGCCTTCTTCGACGCCCATGCAGCCGGTCACGATGACCTTGCCGTTTTCCTTGATGGCTTCGCCGATGACTTCCAGCGATTCAGCTTTCGCGCTGTCGATGAAGCCGCAGGTGTTGACCACCACGACGTCGGCGTCTTGGTAAGTTGAAACGACATCGTAGCCTTCCATACGCAGCTGCGTCAGGATGCGCTCGGAGTCGACCAGCGCTTTCGGGCAACCCAGAGAGACGAAGCCAACCTTGGGGTTGGCTGGCGTGGTAACGGTGGACATGGCGAACCTCGGTATGTAGTGACGTTACATGCCCGTAAAGGCTGCACGACGAACGGACGCTTGATGCGCCTCTAGTGAAAAAAGTGCGCAATTTTAGCTATGGTCTACGCAGTTGACCAGCGTTATACGGGGATTTACGACGAGTGCTGCGCTATGCTGCGCGCCGTTGCGAAAGTAGGGTTTTTAACCTGCGATTTTTCGTAGATAACAGTCAGACAATCAGCGCATGCTGCCGATCAAGCGTAGCGCTCGCCATTAAGAAACGTAGACCAGAGTTGTAGGAGTGGTTGATGGGGCAGGCAAGTAGTCAGGCGGCAGAAGGCGGGCACTCAGCTGCCCGGCCGATTGGGATGCTGGTTGCGGCAGTCGGGGTGGTGTACGGCGACATCGGTACCAGCCCGTTGTATACCCTCAAAGAGGTGTTTTCTGGTGCTTACGGGGTTCAAGTCAACCACGACGGCGTATTCGGAATTTTGGCGCTGATCCTCTGGTCGCTGATCTGGGTGGTGTCGATCAAGTACGTGCTGTTCATTTTGCGCGCCGACAACCAGGGCGAGGGCGGCATCATGGCCCTGACAGCACTGGCGCGTCGGGCCGCATCGCCCTATCCGAAACTGCGCACGATGCTGGTGATCCTTGGGCTGATCGGTGCGTCGCTGTTTTACGGCGACAGCATGATCACCCCGGCCATTTCCGTATTGTCGGCGGTCGAGGGCCTTGAATTGGCATTTGACGGGCTGGAGCACTGGGTGGTGCCGCTGGCCTTGATTGTGCTGGTGTTACTGTTTTTGATTCAGCGCCATGGCACGGCCAGTATCGGCAAGCTGTTTGGTCCGGTGATGGTGGTGTGGTTTGTGGTGCTGGGCGGGCTGGGCATCCACGGAATTGCGCAACACCCTGAAGTACTCCACGCGCTTAACCCGATATGGGGCGTGCGTTTCTTTGTGTCGCACCCGGGCATGGGCGTGGCCATTCTGGGCGCGGTGGTACTGGCCTTGACCGGTGCCGAAGCACTGTATGCCGACATGGGGCACTTCGGGCGCAAGCCGATTGCCCGGGCCTGGTTCATTCTGGTGTTGCCCGCGCTGGCGCTGAACTACTTCGGTCAGGGTGCGCTACTGTTGGAAAACCCGGAAGCTGCGCGTAACCCGTTTTATCTGCTGGCCCCGAGTTGGGCGCTGATTCCTTTGGTAGTGCTGTCCACGCTGGCCACGGTGATCGCGTCGCAAGCGGTGATTTCCGGGGCGTTCTCCTTGACCCGGCAGGCCATTCAGTTGGGTTACATCCCGCGCATGCATATCCAGCACACGTCGAGTGACGAACAGGGCCAAATCTACATTGGCGCCGTGAACTGGTCATTGATGGTCGGTGTGATTCTGCTGGTGCTGGGCTTTGAGTCCTCGGGCGCGCTGGCGTCAGCCTATGGCGTGGCGGTGACCGGCACCATGCTGATTACCAGCATTCTGGTGTCGGCAGTGATGCTGTTGCTGTGGAAGTGGCCGCCGGTCCTCACGGTGCCGATTTTGGTGGGTTTTCTGTTGGTGGACGGTCTGTTTTTCGCTGCCAACGTTCCAAAAATCGTACAGGGCGGGGCCTTTCCGGTGCTGGCAGGTATCGTATTGTTCGTGCTCATGACCACGTGGCGGCGCGGCAAACAATTGCTGGTGGACCGGCTGGACGAAAACGCGTTGCCGTTGCCGTTGTTCATCAGCAGCATTCGCGTGCAGCCGCCGCACCGCGTGCAAGGCACGGCGGTGTTCCTGACTGCACGGCCGGACGCCGTGCCCCACGCGCTACTGCACAACCTGCTGCATAACCAGGTATTGCATGAGCAAGTGGTGCTGTTAACGGTGGTCAACGAAGACTCGCCGCGAGTGCCAGCAGAACGGCGTTTTGAAGTGGACGCGTATGGCGATGGTTTTTTTCGGGTGATCCTGCATTTTGGCTTCATGGACGAGCCCGATGTGCCGCAAGCATTGAAGCTGTGTCATCTCGATGAGCTGGATTTCAGCCCGATGCGCACCACTTACTTCCTCAGTCGCGAGACCGTTATTCCCTCCAAACTGGTGGGCATGGCGCGCTGGCGCGAAGGGTTGTTTGCGTTCATGTTGAAAAACGCCAACGGAAATCTGAGGTTTTTCAAGCTGCCGGTTAACCGGGTGATCGAACTGGGCACCCAGGTCGAGATCTAGCCTGACAAAAAAAGCCCGACCTCGTAAGCGGTCGGGCTTTTTTGTGTGCGGCTGTCGGCGTTATTAACGTTATTGCGCGGCGGTCTGATGTTTCTTGATCAGGTTCACCAGGCGTTGGGCCAGGGCCGGGTAGTTTTCATCAAAGTGATGCCCGCCGGGCAGCTTCAGGCCTTCGCCCACGGTCGTTTTGGCCGTACAGCCGCTTTCGTCTACTTCCTCTTCGCCATAGATGCACACCACTTTGGCCGCGGGCAGTTTGGCCATCTCCGGGCCGGTATCGGCTTCTGCGCCAGCTTTACCGAGCCAGCCATCGACATGGATTTCGAAACTGCCGCTGCGCGCGAAAGCCAGCAACATAATGGCATCGACACGATTCTGCTCGGCTTCCGGTAAACGGTTGTAAGTGGCGGGCAGTACGTCAGCGCCGAAGGAGTAGCCGACCAATACAAAGCGTTGTGTGCCCCATTTCTGACGATAGTGCTGCATCAGTTCTGTCAGATCGGTGGCGCTTTGCTCCGGAGTTTTGTGCTGCCAGTAGTAGCGCAGCATGTCGATGCCCACCACCGGGTAACCGATTTTGGCCATTTCGCCCGCCACGTCGCGGTCCAGGTCACGCCAACCGCCGTCACCGGACAGAAACAGGGTCACGGTGTTGTTTTGTTGACCTGCAGGCACCTCAACCACGGGCATGTTCAGGCCGCCATTTTGGTTGCCGACGAGAAGCTTGCGCAGTTCGTTGCTCAATACCTGCGGGAAGTGGATGTCGTAATCGCTGATGCTGGTCTGGGCGTTCGGTTGATCGCGTACAAACGCAGCGCTCGGGTCATCGGGATTATCGTTCCAGGCGACCAGCCAGTTGCCATGGGCCGCTGAGGTGGGTAATGGCTGAGGGCATCCCGGCTGCTCCAATTTGAAGTCCACTGACACCGCCCGGGCATTGTCACTGGTTTGCCCGGCCAACCAACGCCACGCCAGGCTGGCACCGGGACCAATGCCGCTGACCAGCGTGGCAGGCCCTTTGAGTTGGCTCAGCGCGCGTTGCAGGGCTTGCTGTTGCAGTGTGCAGTCATCCTTGGGCAGGATCACCTGAACCAGCTGTGCGGCACCACCACGGCTCAATGCCAGCAGTTGTTTGTCATTCAGTGCTTCGTCAGCGGGCGTGGCGATAACGACGTGCGCCCTGGCCTTTTCGCCCGGCATGACGTTCGTCAGTGTGGATCCATCCGTTTGACTGACGTGCTCGATTGTCGGTTCAGGCGCAGGGCGGTTCCACCACGCATAACCGCTTGCAGCCAGTGCTACAACGACCACTAGAGTTACCAGCAAAAACCGCCAGGAACGATGTTTCATTAACGTTTCACCAATCCAGTCAAGCCGCCCGCAATCAGGGCGGCGGTATCAGCCAGTGCCACCAGCGGATCAAGCCCGGCAGGCACGGCCATATATCGAGGTTCCCAGTCGGGCTGGAATTTGTCTTTAAAGCGGCGCAATCCCTGGAAGTTGTACAGGTGCTCGCCGCGCTGAAACAGCATTGAGCCCAGGCGTTGGGTCAAGGGCGCGCCGCGCCGGGGCTGTAGGCCGGACAACGGCACCATGCCCAGGCTGAAGCGGGCGTATCCGTGCTTCTTATAGTGCTGAATCAGGCCGACCATCATGAATTCCATGGTCAGCTTCGGTGCGTCCGGGTGCGCGCGCATCAGGTCAAGGCTCGACAGCTCATGGCTGTGGGTTTCGAGCAGGTTGGCGAAGGCCACCGGTTTGCCTTCGAAACGAATGATCGCCACCCGAAAGTGGCGGATGTAGTCCTCGCTGAAACGCCCCAGCGAGAAGCCTTTCTCGCGCACATTTTTGCCGGTGAGCCAAGCATCAGAAATCACCTTCAGCTCGGCCATTGGCGCCTCTCCTGGCTCGTGGATCTCCAGTGACAGCCCGTCGCGGGTGCCGCGGTTCCAGGTGTAGCGCAGGTCCTTCATCTCTTTGCCTTTAGCCTCGAGATCGAAGCGATGCAGGTCGACCCGGGCTTCTTCGCCGAGCTTGATCGCCGTCAGGCCGATGTCCATGTAGAAGGGCAGGTTTTCAGCGCGCACCTGATAAAACACCGGTCGGGCGTGGAAGGTGTCGCACAGGTCGCGGAACTGCCAGATCAACTCGGCGCGTTGCTGATTGGGACCGATAGGGTCATACAGGGCAACAAGGCTGCGACCGCGTCGGGCATACATCAGGAAAGCATTGTTGTCCGGGTGGAACAGCAGCGCTTTATCGCCGGTCAGGGCCAGGCCGCCGTCTGGCTGGTCGGAGGCGAGGAGGATTTTCTCTGCGCGTTCCAGCTCGCTGGCATCCGGCAGGTGGATCACCGGCCGGGCCGTGCGCAACAACCAGGTCAGCGACACAATGACCAGCACCACAGCGGCGCCCAACAGCGAGCGCAACCCGCGAGGCGCATCGGCGTCCAGCGTGAACTGCCACCACAGTTGATGGCTATAGGGCACGTCTTGATAAGCAAACAGCAGCAACCAGATCGAAGCCGCCAATACGCAGACGCTGGCGACCAGATAAAGCGGTGAGAAGGGCAATTCGGTCAAACGGCTCGGGCGGTAGAACGAGCGGCGAAACAGGGCCAGCAAACTGGCAGTCAGGGTCAGGATGCAGGCTTCTTCCCAGTCGAAGCCTTTAAGCAGTGACAGCACGGCACCGACCAGCAGCAAAATGGTGGTCAGCATCCAGGCCGCCGACAGGCGTCGGCGCAGGCCCTGAGCCAGCAATAAACAAAGCACGCCAATCAGGCTGGCACCAAAGTGCGAGGCGTCAATCAGGCGATGGGGAATCAGAAAACCGATATGCTCCAGACGCGTGTCGATTTCAGGTGTGGCGCCAGAGAAGAGCAGCACCACGCCGGACATAAACACCAGAATCGCCAGAATGGGTGCTGCAAGTCCAGAGGCTACACGCAGGCTTTGACGGGTCTGGATCAGGCGTTGGGCTTCATTGATCAACAGCAGCAAGCAGGCAATCAACAGCGGCAAAATCACATAGACCATGCGATACAGCAGCAAGGCCGCCGCCAGTGGGGCAGCACCGAGTTGATTGGCAAAGGCAGCGAGCAGAATCGCTTCGAATACGCCGACACCGCCCGGCACGTGGCTGAGCACGCCTGCCGCGAGGGCCAGCAGGTAAACCAGCAGGAAGGCGCCGAAGGGCGGTGCTTCGGGCAATAACAGATAAAGCACCGTGGCGGCGGCAGCTACGTCCAGTGCGGTGATCACCAGTTGAAGCAGCGTCAGGCGCGGGCTGGGCAGGCGCAGGGTGCGTCGGCCGGCTTTGACCAGCAGATTGTCCGGGATTGGTTGCTCGGGCAGGCGCCGGCGATAAATACCCAGCGCCAGCAAGCCGAACAACGCCAGCACTGCGGCGGCAATCGCCCCTAGCACAGAGGCAGGAAGGTGCAAGGCTGCAGAGGCGGCGGGCAAGTTGCTCAATGTTGCCAACGCTGCCAACGGCGGCAACGCGCACCCCAGTGACAAGCTGGCGAACAGTGTCATGTGCGCGACTTCTGAAGCGCCCACGCCTTCGCGGGCATATAAACGGTAGCGAACCGATCCGCCGGAGAGTAGCGACAGCCCGATGGCATTGCCGATTGCAAAGGCCGTGAACCCGCCCAGCGCCAAGGTCTTGGGTGGCAGTTTGACACCTGCGTAGCGGCTGGCTGACCACTCGTACCCCAGCAGGATAAAAAAGCCGACGGCTGTCGCGGTCACGGCGCCAAACAGGGCGGGTTTGGGGACTTCCAGAATCGAGTCGTGCAATGCGTTCAGGTCAAGCTCACTGAGCAAGTGTCGACACGCGATCAGGGCGATTGCGAATAACAGCAGGGTGAGCGCAAGTCCAATGGGCTGGCGGTATTTGCTCAGCAAATCCAGCCAGCGCAAACGTGCCGCAGCAATGGGCTGGGCTGCAGTAACGGAGTCTTTTGGGAGTGGCGAGTTATCGAGCATCAATCACCTCGTGGATCGTGCGCGACAGGATGGATGCATCGACTCAAGTTACCAATCCTTTTGGTTAAAATATTTTGAAATACTTTCAGCCGTTTGCCTGAGGTTCAGGTTGAGAGGTTGAAAAGAGGAGGAGTTGTTGGTGCCGAGTATAGGCGGCCGAACTTTCAGAAATATGTCGTTTCATGTCAATGAACGTCTGTTGCTCACTTTTTGAGCGCACACAAAAAAGGCCACTCTTTCAAGTGGCCTTCTTCGATGTTTGGTTGCGGGAGCCGGATTTGAACCGACGACCTTCGGGTTATGAGCCCGACGAGCTACCAGACTGCTCCATCCCGCGTCTGTGTGGGCGCATTCTACAGAGGAACTCAAATGTGTCAACGCCTAATTGACTCGGCGGTCGAAATAGCTGCGTTTGCGTGAAAAAAGGGGTAAAAACATGCGCGCACAAAAAAGGCCACTTTTCCAAGTGGCCTTCTTCGATATTTGGTTGCGGGAGCCGGATTTGAACCGACGACCTTCGGGTTATGAGCCCGACGAGCTACCAGACTGCTCCATCCCGCGTCTGTGGGGCGCACTCTACAGTGATGAGCTGAGGAGTCAACCTTTAATGCATAAATGCAGGCAATTAGCTGAAATGCGGCAGGTTGTCTGCGTGAATGAAAGGCGGCAATGAAACGTGCGGTGCCAGAGCGCGGCAGCGTACACAAAACTGACGCGCACAAAAAAGGCCACTTTTTCAAGTGGCCTTCTTCGATGTTTGGTTGCGGGAGCCGGATTTGAACCGACGACCTTCGGGTTATGAGCCCGACGAGCTACCAGACTGCTCCATCCCGCGTCTGTGGGGCGGATTCTACAGTGATACGCGAGTGTGTCAAATGTTAATTTAGAAAAAAGTGTTCTGGTTCAATTGGTTAGCCTGGTAGGGAGGTGGTGGGTGGCAGTGTAGGCCGCGTGGAATGGGCGATGCGCTATTAAAGAGGGTGGTTCGATTGGAAAAACAAATAGGCAGGGCTCTCTAGCCACGCTGGTCGGGGATGCAGAAGACTACTGGTGCTATATACAGTTGCGGATGACATACTGGCGACCCGCTTTCAACCTTAGATAGAACGCCGCCCTACATGACGCAGCGAAAAATCATTCATGTCGACTGTGACTGTTTCTACGCCGCCATTGAGATGCGTGATGATCCGAGCCTGGCAAACAAGCCCATGGCGGTCGGAGGCTCAGCGGATCGGCGGGGAGTGATCTCTACGTGCAACTATGAAGCGCGGGCGTATGGGGTGCGATCGGCCATGTCATCGCGGCATGCGCTGAAGTTGTGCCCGGACCTGGTAATCGTGCATGGGCGGATGGACGCTTATAAAGAAGCCTCCCGTGAGATTCACGGCATTCTGCGCGATTACACCGAGTTGATTGAGCCGTTATCGCTGGACGAGGCTTATCTGGATGTTTCGGACAGCCCGCACTTTGCCGGCAGCGCCACGCGCATTGCCCAGGACATTCGGCGTCGGGTATCCAATCAGTTGCACATCACGGTATCGGCCGGGGTAGCGCCCAACAAATTTCTGGCAAAAATCGCCAGTGACTGGCGCAAGCCCAACGGGCTGTTCGTGATTACGCCGGACCAAGTAGACGATTTTGTTTCTGCGCTTACGGTCAACAAACTGCATGGGGTGGGTAAGGTGACCGCCGACAAGCTGGCCCGGCTGGGGATCGAGACCTGCCTGCAATTGCGCGACTGGAGCAAGCTGGCGCTGGTTCGTGAGTTCGGCAGCTTTGGTGAGCGGTTGTGGGGGCTGGCGCGGGGCATTGATGAGCGTTTGGTACACAGCGACAGTCGCCGTCAGTCCGTGAGTGTTGAAAATACCTACGACGTCGACTTGCCGGATCTGGCGACCTGTCTTGAAAAACTCCCCGAACTTCTCGACACCCTGAATGGGCGTATCGGGCGGCTGGATGCGAGTTACCGTCCCGGCAAGCCGTTCGTCAAAGTGAAGTTTCACGATTTCACCCAAACCACATTGGAGCAGTCAGGGGCCGGGAGGGATCTGGAAAGTTATCAGGGCCTGTTGAGTCAGGCCTTTGCACGCGGCGCCAAGCCCGTTCGATTGCTCGGGCTTGGCGTGCGCTTGCAGGATTTGAGTACCGGGTTTGAGCAGTTGGAGCTGTTTGGCGGGCGCTCGTAGCGCGCCCCTCAACTTACGCCGGGGTCTGCGACCAGCCGGCCCGCATTTTTGGTCAGGGACTGAAGGAATTCACGTTGCAACTCGGGATCGTTGCGGGTGAGTTCGATCAGGCTCTGTTCGAGTTCGCTGGCTTCCTCTTCAAGGCCCAGTTCAGACAAGCGTTTAACTCGATGAACCCATTGGTTGACGTCGTCACCCTCAAGGTCGTCGAAGATCAGGTTATGCGCTTCCAGCAATTTGCCGCGCAAGTTGCTGCTGATTGAGAGGGTCGAGTCGGAGTGGGTCTCGTCCTGTGCGTCCTCGACCGTGATCGTCAACTTGCCGACATGGTTGAGATCCTGTCCGGCAAAAGGGCCGTCCAGCAGGTTGAGGCGTAACACGCCGTTGCGGTCCGTGGTCAATTCGTGGGTCTGTTTACCAGCCGTCACCGCCACGGGGCGTTCAGCCCACGGCAGGCTCGAATACTCCAGGCGCGAATCGCGCTGGACGTCTTCAATCCCGGCCAGGCTCTGTTGGGCACGGCCATTGGATTGCACGTTCATGGCCGGATTCAGCCCGTCAACGCCATAGCTCAGCCAATCTCGGGTCACGCTGTCCGGTAATTGCCCGAACATGAAGATGTTCAGCACATTGGCGCCAACCCCGGCAACCACTGCCACGGCCCCTAATGGCACCTCGTAGATTTCTCTCCAGGGTTGATAGGGGGTGTAGCGGTCGTAACGACGGGTGACATCGAACTCGGTGACTTCGAAAGTCTTTTGCTCATTGATGCGCACACGGCGTTGCGGTAACTCCAGCACAGCTGGCGACCCCACATCGATTAGCAGGCTGTGGGAAAGCAGTTTGCGCTCGATGCGCTCCTCGTGCTCGCTGCGTTGCGACATGTGGTTGGCACAGCCACTCAACAGCAGGGCGCCGCACATGGCGGTGCCCCCGAGGGTTAAGGTACGTCGATTGAACATGGCGTCTCTATATTCGGGTTCAGCGACGGATGCGTGCCTGAAGGAATGCCAGGACGTCAGCCACGGGCAGTGCTTGCGGCTCTGCTTCAGTGCGACTCTTGTACTCCAGGTTACCTTCGGCCAGGCCTCGGTCACTGACCACGATGCGGTGCGGGATGCCGATCAGCTCCATGTCAGCGAACTTGATGCCGGGGCTGGTTTTCTTGTCGCGATCGTCCAGCAGTACTTCAAAGCCTGCGGCTGTCAGCTGGGCGTACAAGGCGTCCGTGGCTTCGCGCACTGCTTCGGTTTCATAACGCAGTGGCACCAGTGCCACCTGGAACGGCGCCAACGCATCGCTCCAGATAATGCCGCGCTCGTCGTTGTTCTGTTCGATGGCAGCAGCAACCACGCGGGAAACACCAATGCCGTAGCAGCCCATGCTCAACGTGACCGGCTTGCCGTTCTCGCCCAATACCTGGCACTTCATGGCTTCGCTGTACTTGGTGCCCAGTTGGAAAATGTGGCCCACTTCGATGCCGCGCTTGATTTCCAGTGTGCCTTTGCCGTCCGGGCTAGGGTCGCCAGCGACGACATTACGTAGATCGGCAACGGTTGGTACGGGCAGGTCACGCTCCCAGTTCACACCGAAGTAATGCTTGTCGTCGATGTTCGCACCCACGGCGAAGTCGCTCATCATCTCGACCGAGCGATCAATGATGCAAGGCAATGGCAGGTTCAACGGGCCCAGCGAGCCTGCGCCGGCACCGATGGCATCGCGCAGCTCGGCATCGCCGGCCATGACCAGCGGGCTGGCGACCAACGGGTGGTTGGCGGCTTTGATTTCGTTCAGCTCGTGGTCACCACGAATCACCAGCGCGATCAGCTTGCCTTCTTCGGCGGCGTGAACGATCAGGGTCTTGACGGTTTTTTCGATTGGCAGGCTGTGACCTTCTACCAACTGCTGAATGGTTTTGGCGTCCGGGGTGTCGACCAGACGTAGTGCTTCAGTGGCCGCAGGCCGTGCGGTTTCAGTCGGTACGGCTTCGGCTTTTTCAATGTTGGCCGCGTAGTCGGAACCGTTGCTGAAAACGATGTCGTCTTCGCCCGATTCTGCCAGCACGTGGAATTCGTGGGAGCCAGCGCCGCCAATTGAGCCGTTGTCGGCTTCGACCGGGCGGAAGTTCAGGCCAAGACGGGTGAACACGTTGCAGTATGCCTGGTGCATGCGGTCGTAAGTGACCTGCAGCGAGGCTTCGTCGGCGTGGAAGGAATACGCGTCCTTCATGATGAATTCACGGCCGCGCATCAAACCGAAACGGGGACGGATCTCGTCACGGAACTTGGTCTGGATCTGATACAGGTTGATAGGCAGCTGCTTGTAGCTGTTCAACTCGTTGCGGCACAGGTCGGTGATCACTTCTTCATGGGTCGGGCCCACGCAGAATTCACGACCATGACGGTCTTTAAGGCGTAGCAGTTCAGGGCCGTATTCTTCCCAGCGCCCGGATTCCTGCCACAGCTCGGCCGGCTGGATGCTCGGCATCAGCACTTCCAGAGCGCCTGCAGCGTTCATTTCTTCACGAACAATGGCTTCGGCCTTGCGCATGATGCGCAGGCCCATGGGCAGCCAGGTGTACAGGCCGGAAGCAAGTTTGCGAATCATGCCTGCGCGCAGCATCAGCTGATGGCTGATAACGACCGCGTCCGATGGCGTTTCTTTTTGTGTGGCGAGCAAATATTGACTGGTGCGCATGGTTAGCCGGTGCCGTTGCTGATGACTAGAAATGACTGGGCATTGTACGGGCGAGATGTGCTTGCGTACAGGCCGGGCGGGGGAGGCTGGATCCCCCGTGTGTTTACGGCGCTTTTTCGAGATCGACAGGGGGCTTTTGTCGTGCGCGGCGGCTCTCTTGATACCAGTGCAGGCTGATCAACAGCAGCGTGGGAATACCCATCACTGCCGTAATGATGAAGAAGTTGTGATAGCCGAACTTCTCGACCAGTACGCCGGAGTACCCACCCATCAGGCGCGGCAGCAGCAGCATGATGGAGCTGAGCAGGGCGTATTGAGTGGCGGAAAACTTAAGGTTGGTCAGGCTCGACAGGTAGGCCACGAAGGCCGATGTGGCGAGGCCGGAGCTGAAGTTGTCGAGTGATATCGTGACAATCAGCATCTGCACATTCGGGCCCATGTCAGCCAGCAGCATGAACAGCAGGTTGGTCCCGGCCGAAGCAGCACCGCCGATGAGCAGGATCGGCAGGATGCCGAAGCGCACGATCAGCAGGCCGCCCATGCCTGCACCGACGAGGGTCATGATCAGGCCGAAAATCTTGCTGACACCGGCAATCTGGTCTTTGGTGAAGCCTTGGTCGATGTAGAACACATTGGCCATGACGCCCATGACCGTGTCAGACATTCGGTAGGTGGCGATCAGGCCGAGCAGCAACAAGGCTTGCCACCGGTAGCGCACGATAAAGTCGTTAACGGGTGTGAGAACGGGCGCCAACCCGCGTCGTCCAATTGAAGACAGGCACAGTACGGTGAGTAAGGTGTACAAGATCGCACGCAGGAACGCCCGGTCTTCCAGCAGCAAATTCAGAGGTGTCTGGTCACCAAAGAGCACGCTTGCGAAATCGGTGTTGTAGAGCTGGGTAAACATCGCGGGGACCGAGACCAGCAGCACAATCAGCACAAACACCGATGCCAGTTGATGGCCGAAGCTGTATCGCCCGGCTGACAACTGAGTGCGCAGGGGCACGGGCGGTTCGCGCATGAAAAAGGTGGTCAGCAGGGCCGGAACCATCAGTAACCCGAACAGCACGTAGGTGCCGGTCCAGGCCGAGTGTTTGTAGTTGAATCCGGTGGAGCCGAAACCTTCCGCGAAAAACAGGGCTCCGGCCGTGGCCAGCAAAGCGGCTACCCGATAACCGGACATGTAGCTGGCGGCGAGTGCGGCTTGACGGCTGTCTTCTGCAATCTCCAGGCGGTAAGCGTCGACGGCAATGTCTTGGGTGGCCGAGGCAAAAGACACGATGACGGCAATGGCAATCAGCCAGGAAAGATGCTTTTGCGGGTCACAGAACCCCATGCCGATCAGGCCCAGAATAACCAGGGATTGCGCGAGCACCAGCCAGGAGCGACGGCGGCCGAGTCTACCCAGCAAAGGCAGGCGCCATTGGTCGAGCAGTGGTGACCACACCCATTTAAAGGCGTAGGCCAGACCGATCAGGCTGGCGTAGCCAATGGTTTCGCGGGCCACACCGGCCTCGCGCAACCAGACGGAAAGCGTTGAGAACACCAGCATGTACGGCAAGCCGGCGGCAAAACCGAGCAGCAACAGCACAAGAGTCGAGGGGCTGGCATAGGCAGCGAGCGCGGCGCGCCAGGTTTTACGGGGCATGGGCTGGAGTCTGCCTCAGGTTACGGAAACAAAGGCCGCACTCTAACCGCAGTGCTCTATCGGGCGCCAGCCATGGCGTTGTATATCCACGCGATTATTCAAAATGCTCAGCCCTTCGCTGCGAAGTCGCGCGCGCTGCTCATCTCCCGATGGCGACCCTGCTGGCAAACTGATACGCCCGCCCGCTGCAATCACGCGATGCCACGGCAAGCGTGAGCCTTCCGGTAGCTGGCTGAGCGTGCGCCCGACCCACCGTGCCGCCCGGCCCAGGCCCGCCAGCTCGGCGAGCTGGCCATAAGTGACCACATACCCGGCGGGCACCTGCATCAGCGTTGAATAGAGCGCTTCACGGCGGACGTCGGCGGGCGTTTGAACAGGAGATGGGTCGCAATTCACGGCACGTTTCTACAGGTAGATGGCTTGGGTGGAGGGCTGAAGGCGTTTCTGTCAATTGGACTAATGAAGGAACTACATCCTTTTCAGCCGGTCTTTCTTTGCCTGGGGCGTGTCCATCTGGATAATGCCGGCATTCTTTCGCAAACCTGAGTTTCGCATCTGCTTATGTTGTCCAGAACCCTGTTATGCCTCGCTGTGTTGAATGTGTCCACGCCTTTGCTTGCTGATACGGTCTGGTTAAAAAACGGCGACCGCCTGAGCGGCAAAATTAAAGTGTTCGATGGCGGCAAGTTACTCATTCAAACCAAGTACGCGGGGGCCATTCCAATTGATTGGAAAGAGGTCAAAACCCTTGAGAGCGATCAGGAATTATTGGTCAAACAGGATGCGTATGCTGGCGAAAAAGCCAAATCGCTAAAAGCAGCCGAGGACGGGAAGGTCACGCTGGCCAATGGCGACGAACCCAAGACGGTCGATCTGGCAAGTATTCAACAGATCATCAAACCCAAGCCTGTGATTGAAGATCTGGTCTGGAAGGGCAATATAGATGTAGCGCTCGACTACAAACGCGCCGACAAAGACACCGACGATTACGACATCGACTTTAAAACCACTGCCCGTCACGGTGCGTGGCGTCATCATGCCGAAGGCGAGTACAACCGCGAGTTCCAGAACGATGTGGTCACCACTGACAACTGGAGTGCCGAATATGCCCTCGACCACTTCCTTGATGAAAAGTGGTACTGGCAAGGTCGCCTGACTTACAAGCGTGACAGGGTCGAAGACATCTCGCGTCAGCGCACCGTGGGTACGGGGCCTGGTTATCAGTTTTGGGATGACGAACTTGGCGCGTTCTCGCTCGGTTCACTGGTGAACCGCACGGATTACGAATACTCGGACGGCAAGAAGGACAACTTCTACTCCTTGGCCATGCGTTGGGACTACAACCGTTATTTGCTGGGCAAGACGGTGTCGCTTTTCACCAATGGCGAAGTCGGCAAGCCGTTGGCCAGTGCCTCGGATTACAGCCTTGAGGCCGAAATTGGCCTGCGTTACAAAGTCACTGAGTGGGCTTCGCTCAATCTTAAGGCGGAGAAAGACTTGGTAGGCAGTGGCAGCGGTACTGACAACACCCTCAACAAAACCCGCTACACCGCAGGGTTTGGTGTGACCTGGTAACCGATGCGAATCGGCTGCCGAAAGCCGCATATGCATGCAGTATCGGCGCCAATGGCAGTGGTTTCAGGGCTAATGATTGCCGCTTAAAAGGCATTGCCTGAAACGACTGCCCCAGTGTTGGTTGCGCTACGCCGGGTTAGATCCGCAGCCCGCCATCGAGCTCCAGGATTCGTCCGCTGTAGTAGTCGTTCTCAAGGATATAAGCCGCCGAATGAGCAATTTCTTCGACTTTGCCCATGCGCTTAAGCGGGATAAACGAGGTCATTTTCTCCAGCGCTTCAGGTTTCATGCCCAGGGTCATTTCAGTTTCGATGAAGCCCGGCGCAATCCCCGCGACCCGAATGCCATAGCGTGCCAGCTCCTTGGCCCAAGTTACGGTCGCAGCGGCTACGCCCGCCTTGGCCGCCGAGTAGTTGGTCTGGCCCACGTTACCGGCCCGCGAAATAGACGAGATATTAACAATCGCGCCCTGATTGTTCAGCTCAACCATTTTGGCTGCCACTTCACGGGTGCACAGGAACACGCCGGTCAGGTTCACATCAATCACTGCCTGCCACTGCGCCAGGCTCATCTTGGTGATTTCGCCGTCTTTAACCTTGAGCAACATGCCATCGCGCAGAATACCGGCGTTATTGATCAGGCCGTGGATCGCTCCAAAGTCATCGGCAATCTGTGACACCGTTTGTGTGACCTGCTCTTCATCCGCCACATTGCATAAATACGCGCGTGCC
The DNA here is from genome assembly GCF_012985765.1 of Pseudomonas sp. WS 5071. NCBI lineage: Bacteria > Pseudomonadati > Pseudomonadota > Gammaproteobacteria > Pseudomonadales > Pseudomonadaceae > Pseudomonas > Pseudomonas sp. WS 5071. The sequence continues at coordinate 155,791 of NZ_JAAQWY010000004.1, forward strand.
TCGACGCCGTGTGCCTGACAGGCTGTCAAAGCCAGCTCGAGTTTTTCCGGATTGAGGTCAACCAGCGCCAGTTTGGCGCCCTTGGCAGCCAGATACTCGGCCATGGCACGACCTAGTCCTTGGCAACCGCCAGTGATAATGATTACTTTGTCTTTAAGTTGCATGACAGCCCTCGGCAGCAATTTATCGGAGTGATTCCTTACACAGCCTTGATCTACGCCGGGGGAGCGGTCGTCTATCAAATACAGCCCTGAGTGCGGGTGTACTGCATGCCCTGAACTCGTCCGTTTTCGACGGATTTTTTATAAGGAGTCACACGTTGAGCGTTGAAGCTGCCAAGCATGCCCGAGAATTACTGCTCAAGGAATACCGTGGAGCACTGGCGACGCAGTCCAAAGCGATGCCGGGTTTCCCGTTCGGGTCGGTTGTGCCCTATTGCCTGGATGATCAAGGCCGCCCCTTGATTCTCATCAGTCGCATTGCCCAACACACCCATAACCTGCGTCAAGATCCCAAATGCTCTTTGATGGTCGGCGAGCGCGGGGCCGAGGATGTTCAGGCAGTAGGGCGTTTAACTGTGATGGCTGAAGCCGAACAATTGAGCGATGCCACGGCCATTGAAGCGGCTGCCGAGCGTTATTACCGCTACTTCCCCGAGTCTCGGAGCTACCACACGGCTCACGATTTTGACTTTTGGGTGCTTAAACCTGTGCGGCATCGTTATATCGGCGGGTTTGGCGCCATTCACTGGCTGGATCAGGTGACCTTGGCTAACCCGTTTGCCGGGCAAGCCGAGCGGCGCATGGTTGAACACATGAATGATGATCACGCCAATGCGATACAGCATTACGTGCAATTAGCGCGATTGCCGCAAACCGCACCTGCCGTGCTGGTCGCAATAGACAGTGAAGGTATGCATTTACGCATCGGAGCGGGCCTTTATTGGCTAGGCTTTCCGCAGGTTTGTAACACTCCGATACAAGCGCGCGAAGCCTTGGTTTTTCTGGCCCGCGCCAGTGAGTGGCCGAAAAAACAGCCAGCCTGACCTTGAATTCAGCGCCAAGCGCCGTCATCTAAGCTGGGTTGGAAGATATTCTTCCGGAGAGGAATCATTTGATGCGCGCTTTTCTATTGCTCTTTCTGTTGTTTCCCGTGCTAGAGCTGTACGTCTTTTTCAAGGTCAGCACCGCGATCGGTTTTTTCCCCGCGTTGCTGCTGATCATTGCCGGCTCCATGCTGGGGATTCTTGTGGTGCGGGTTGCCGGGTTGGCGACAGCACTCAGCGCGCGCGAAAGCTTGAATCGCGGCGAGTTGCCTGCCGAGCAAATGCTCCACGGTTTGATGATGGCGTTGGGCGGTGGCTTGCTGGTGCTTCCCGGTTTTATCAGCGACATCGCAGGCTTGCTGTTGCTTTTGCCTCCCGTGCGGGGGCTGCTGGTCAAGCGCCTGCGCAAACGCGCGGAAGAACAGGCCATGCGTCAGCGTGCCTTTGCCGATGAATTCGATGCGCCGGTGCGCCCTGGCACTCATCAGCCCCTGGGGCGCGAACCGAACGTGATCGAGGGTGAGTTTGAGCACCGCGACAAGTAAAGCGATTCAGCGTTTAAAGCACGGCACTTCGGTGCCGTGTTCGTTTTTGAGTGGCTGATCTTCGCAAAAAAAATCATGGGTCGGCCCTTGTAATCACTACGGCCGCCCTCATGTAACGGACACCGCAGGGTTTTGCTGGCAACAGCAAGCACTTATCCGCGAAACACCCCCGGCAATTCCGGACTTGTAAACCCAGCCGGTATGAAACCGGCCGATGAACACCACAATTAGGAGAGATCGACAATGAAGCTTCGTCCTCTGCATGACCGCGTCGTAATCCGTCGCAGCGAAGAAGAAAAGAAAACCGCTGGCGGTATCGTTCTGCCTGGTTCGGCTGCTGAAAAAGCCAACAGCGGTGAAGTGATCGCTGTGGGCACGGGTCGCGTTCTGGACAACGGTGAAGTGCGTGCGCTGGCCGTGAAAGTGGGTGACAAAGTTGTGTTCGGCCCTTACTCCGGCAGCAACACCGTGAAGGTAGACGGCGAAGACCTGTTGGTAATGGCTGAGAACGAGATTCTCGCTGTTATCGAAGGCTGATTTCCCGCTCATTTTCCCGTTACTACACAGTATTTAAGGAAGAACGATCATGGCTGCTAAAGAAGTTAAATTCGGCGATTCCGCCCGTAAAAAAATGCTCGCCGGTGTAAACGTCCTGGCTGACGCAGTAAAAGCGACCCTGGGCCCTAAAGGCCGTAACGTGATCATCGAGAAGAGCTTCGGCGCTCCGACCATCACCAAGGACGGCGTGTCCGTTGCCAAAGAAATCGAGCTGAAAGACCGCTTCGAAAACATGGGCGCGCAACTGGTTAAAGACGTTGCTTCCCGTGCCAACGATGACGCCGGTGACGGTACTACGACTGCAACCGTTCTGGCTCAATCGATCGTCAACGAAGGCCTGAAAGCCGTCGCTGCCGGCATGAACCCGATGGACCTCAAGCGCGGTATCGACAAAGCGACCATCGCTATCGTCAAAGAGCTGCGTGAACTGGCCAAGCCATGCGCTGACAGCAAGGCGATCGCTCAGGTAGGTACTATCTCTGCCAACTCCGACAACTCCATCGGCGACATCATTGCCGAAGCCATGGAAAAAGTCGGTAAAGAAGGCGTGATCACCGTTGAAGAAGGCTCTGGCCTGGAAAACGAACTGTCTGTGGTTGAAGGCATGCAGTTTGACCGCGGCTACCTGTCCCCTTACTTCGTGAACAAGCCAGACACCATGGTGGCTGAGCTGGACGGTCCGCTGATCCTGTTGGTTGACAAAAAGATCTCCAACATCCGCGAAATGCTGCCAGTACTGGAAGCCGTAGCCAAAGCCGGCCGTCCACTGCTGATCGTGGCCGAAGACGTTGAAGGCGAAGCCTTGGCGACGCTGGTTGTGAACAACATGCGCGGTATCGTGAAAGTGGCTGCTGTTAAAGCACCTGGCTTCGGCGACCGTCGCAAAGCCATGCTGCAGGACATCGCTGTTCTGACTGGCGGTACTGTGATCTCCGAAGAGATCGGCCTGAGCCTGGAAAGCACAACCCTGGAGCACCTGGGTAACGCCAAGCGCGTGATCCTGTCCAAAGAAAACACCACCATCATCGATGGTGCTGGCAACGATGCGGACATCCAGGCACGTGTGACTCAGATCCGTGCACAAGTGGCTGATACCACCTCTGATTACGACCGTGAAAAACTGCAAGAGCGTCTGGCCAAACTGTCCGGCGGTGTTGCTGTGATCAAGGTTGGCGCCGGTTCTGAAGTTGAAATGAAAGAGAAGAAAGCCCGCGTTGAAGACGCCCTGCACGCTACCCGTGCAGCCGTTGAAGAAGGCGTGGTACCTGGCGGTGGCGTGGCACTGGTTCGCGCTCTGCAAGCTATCTCTGAATTGAAAGGCGACAACGCTGATCAAAACGTCGGTATCGCGCTGCTGCGTCGTGCAGTTGAAGCGCCTCTGCGTCAGATCGTTGCCAACTCCGGTGACGAGCCAAGCGTAGTGGTCGACAAAGTGAAGCAGGGTTCGGGTAACTACGGTTACAACGCTGCCACTGGCGAATACGGCGACATGATCGAAATGGGTATCCTTGACCCGGCTAAAGTGACTCGTTCGGCTCTGCAAGCGGCTTCGTCGATTGCCAGCCTGATGATCACCACTGAAGCGATGATCGCCGAGATCCAGGAAGACAAACCAGCTGGCGGCGGCATGCCAGACATGGGCGGCATGGGTGGTATGGGCGGCATGATGTAAGCCAGCCTTACCCCGATACGCAAAAGCCCCGCCTGAGTAATCAGGCGGGGCTTTTTATTGCCTCGCGTTTGGGCATGTAGCACACCACGTTGGCCAAGCGGGTGAGTGGCAAACGATGTCGTGCCACTCAAGCCCACCGCTGCGGTCCTTCACCAAGACCGCAGTTATCCGTCGAGTTCAGCGTTTCGTGATCTGCTCAGGCACTGCCTGCACGGGTTTCCAGCTCAATAACTGCTGTTTGTAGCCATAACTGGCAGTTTGGTAGTAGGTGATCGCCCGCTCAATTAACGCATCGGTTGCCGGAGCGCGGGATTCAATGCTGTCGGTCAGCGCCTGATCGTGGCGACGCAGGCCCTGACGCGGGCTCAGAATGGCCAGATCTTTGCCATCGAATAATCCTAAATGCTGGTAGTTGCCCACCACCACCCGTGGCGGCAGCGGGTTGTCTTGCAGCAAGTTGCGGCCAAAAAAGGTGGACTGATAATCCAGGTTCAACAGGCCCAGCAACGTCGGAGCCAAGTCAATCTGGCTGGCCAATTGTGCGCTTTCCCGTGCCTGGATCATCTTTGGGGCATAGATGAACAAGGGAATCTGGTAATTGCTGATTGGCAGATCTTCTTTACCTGCGCTGCCGGCAGTGTGATCGGCCACAAAGACAAAGATCGTGTTGTCGAACCATGGTTTCTTCCGAGCATCGTTCAGGAATTGGCCGATAGCGTAGTCGGTGTATTTCACCGCACCGTCACGGCCATTGCCTGACTTGATATCGATGCGGTTGTCAGGGTAGGTGTAGGGACGATGGTTTGACGTCGTCATCAATTGCAGCAAGAACGGCTTGTTCTTGGCGAAGTCGGCGTCTGCCAGTTTCAGGGTTTCACGGTACAGATCTTCATCGGCCATGCCCCAAGCGTTTTTGAAGTGAATGTCAGCTTCGTTCACGCTGCTTTGGTCCACCACGCGGTAGCCGTTACCGCTGAAAAACGCGTTCATGTTGTCAAAGTAACCACGGCCGCCGTACACAAACACACTGTCATAACCGACGGCGTTGAGTTGCTGGCCCAGGCTGGCGAAGCCGCTTTCCCGTCCTATGCGCTTGACGATGGAACGTCCTGGGGTAGGGGGAATGGCCAAGGTAATGGCTTCCAGGCCGCGATCGGTGCGGGTGCCGGTGGCGTAAAAGTTGTTGAAGTACAGGCTCTCTTTGCGCAATTGATCAAGGTTCGGCGTGAGATTGCGATCATCACCGTTGCTGCCCAGGTATTTGGCACTCAAGCTTTCAATGGTCACCAGCACGATATTGGGCTGGATGGGCGAACCGGGGTTGTCGATAGTGCGGCGGATATCCAACGGGTCCTGGCCCACGAAAGATGCGTTGGGCTCCGTCAACTCGGCGCGTATCTGTTTGGCCACGACCTCGGTAGGCAGGCTGGCATAGAACTGCTGGTAATCGAGTTCGTTGTTGCGAAATGCCGCGAAGAATTGATACGGCCCGTTGCTCGCCAGTTCATGCTGGTAAGCATTGCCACCTTGGCCGCGGGGGCTGTCCTGATTGAGCAGTTGCAGGCTTAGCCCTGCGATTAACAACAAACCGGCCAGGCTAACCGCGCGATCGCGTAAAGCAGGTAATGGCGCATTCATGGCTGCCTTGAAGGGCTTGCGCAGGGCAACGCTCAGGGCGATGGCCACGGCTGCGATGGTGCTGAGCAGGGCGCCAATCGGGTAGGACTCCAGCACGTTATTAAGCACTTCGTCCGAATAAACCAGATAGTCGACGGCGATGAAATTGAAGCGCACGCCGAACTCATCCCAGAACAACCACTCCGCCACGGCGGTGAACAGCATGGCGAATAAACTGACACTCAACAGCCCTTGCAGGAACCAGCGATGTCCGCGTCGGCGCCACAGCGCAGGCGGGCAGAGCAACAGGTAAAGGCCCAGCGGCAACGCGGCATAAGCTAAAAAGCCCAGGTCGTAGAGCAGTCCGATGCCGAATACGGGCAGCCACTGATTGCCCGCCTCACCCACGTGAGTGGCCAGTAAAACGCCACGAGTGATGAGAAAGGTCGCCAGCCAACAGCCAGTCAACAGAAGGAGATAGCGCATTGGCGCAGTGTGCAGCAGACGCATGGTCGGTTTTCCTTAAACCCGTGGGGTGCGCAAGTCTGCTCAGAGGGCTGTCGGCCACTTGTGAACCGTAAGTGAAAAAAATGTTAAGGGCGTCAGCCGTCCAACTAAATCCTTCGAACGCCTTGTGGCGCTAGCCCTGCGGCGTTGTTCGCACTAAGCTGCGCGGGCCAAGACGGCCGTAACTGCGTACGGAGATAGTGCCCATGCGAATTCTATTGGTTGAAGACAACCGCGATATCCTCGCCAATCTGGCCGATTATCTGGGCCTTAAGGGCTATACCGTCGATTGTGCGCAAGACGGCTTGTCGGGGTTGCACCTGGCGGCCACCGAGCATTACGACCTGATCGTGCTCGACATCATGTTGCCCGGTATCGACGGCTACACTTTGTGCAAACGCCTACGTGAAGATGCCCGTCGTGATACGCCGGTGATCATGCTTACCGCGCGCGATCAACTGGACGACCGTTTGCAAGGTTTCAAGTCGGGAGCCGACGATTACCTGCTCAAGCCGTTCGCACTGTCTGAGCTGGCGGCCCGCATTGAAGCGGTGCTGCGCCGTGCGCAGGGCGGAGGGCGCCGCGAGTTGCAAGTAGCGGATTTGAAATACGACCTCGACACCCTGGAAGTCACCCGTGACGGGCGTTTGCTTAAGCTCAACCCTGTGGGCCTGAAGTTGTTGGCCGTGCTGATGCAGAAAAGCCCCCATGTGTTGCGCCGTGAAGTGCTGGAAGAAGCGTTGTGGGGCGATGATTGCCCGGACAGCGACAGCTTGCGCAGCCATGTTCATCAATTGCGCCAAGTGATCGACAAACCGTTCGACAAGCCGCTGCTGCAAACCGTGCATGGCGTGGGCTACCGCCTCGCCGAGGCGCGCGATGGAGTTTAAGCAAAGCCTCGCCCAGCGAATCATCATTGCTTTTGCGCTGATGAGCGCGCTGGTGGCGGGTACCTTTGCCATGGGCATCGTGGCCACTGTGCATTTGGTGGAAGAGAAGCTCATCTCGGCCGGCCTTGGCGGCGACTTGCAGCGCCTGTTGCTGATGGACAACGTCGCGGACTGGAACCACCGCCCCGAACCCGATCAGCTGTTTTATTACAGTGGCGGTCGCGGCGACTTTGCCTTGCCCAAGGACTTGCGCCATCTGGAACCCGGCTTCCACGAGGTATTCCGCGATCAGCTGTCGTATCACGCCATGGTGGAAGTGGTGGACGGTCGTCGCTACGTGTTGCTGCAAGACCAGAGTGACTTTGAAGAGCGCGAGCGGGTGCTGTTTGCCGTGGTGCTGGTGGGCTTTGTGCTGGCACTGGCGCTGGCAGTGTTTCTGGGGTGGGTGCTGGCTCGGCGGGTGATGGCTCCCGTGGTGAGGCTGGCGCGGCAGGTGCGTCATCGCGACCAGCTCCTTGGGCTGGCGCCGCCGCTGGCGCCCGATTACGCGGCTGACGAAGTGGGTGAGCTGGCCGTGGCCTTTGACGCCACGTTGGGCCGACTGCGTGCCACCCTGACGCGTGAGCGGTTGTTTACCAGTGACGTCAGCCATGAGTTGCGTACGCCATTGATGGTGCTGGCCAGTTCCTGCGAGCTGTTGCTCGAAAGTCCGGGCCTGGATCAGCGCAGCCGCTCGCAGGTTGAGCGAATTTCCCGTGCCTGTGAAGAAATGCGTGAACTGGTGCAAACCTTCCTGATGCTGGCGCGTGCGCAGCATGAGGACGCCAGCATGTCGCCTAAGGTCAACCTCTCGACGGTGGCTGAAGGCTTGATCAGTCTGTGGCGCGGGCCAATCGAAGCCAAAGGGCTGGAATTGATCTATCAGCCGGGCGAACCACTCGATACGCTCTACAACGCGACTTTTCTGCATGCGGTGATGGGCAACCTGCTGCGCAATGCCTTGCACTACACCGACACGGGTTTCATTCGCCTCACCCTGAAACCCGCCGGGTTTGTGGTGGAAGACAGTGGCGTAGGCATCCCGGAAGAGAAACGTCAGGCGATGTTCCAGCCTTTCGTGCGCGGCAGTGAAAAACGCGGAGAAGGGCTCGGCCTGGGGCTATCCCTGGTGCAGCGAATCTGTGACAGCCAGGGCTGGCGCGTGACGCTGACGACCATGGAGCCCAATGGATGCCGCTTCCGCGTAGAACTTAATCCTTCAGACTAATCCTTCTTTTACGACAGCCTGCGCCCGGCAGGTTGTCGTAAAACGAGCGTTTTTAGTCGTGAAGTGGCCCTGCGCCACCATTTCTAGCCTGTAAAACCTCGCAAACATTGCCGGGTTTACACCACATTTTTTTCACTCGTTGATGACCTGAAGCTCACAGCTGCCTGATTAAGGTGATGGCTACACGCTTCAGGAGAGCCATCATGAGCCCCGCGATCAAACTCAAGTTTTCTGAAAAGTACGACCAGCAGCACGCCTCGGATTATCTGTTAAAGCACCAGAACGGTTTGGCACGCCGCTTGTCCCATGCCCGGGATGAGCAACTGGCTCGCCATGCGCTGGCGTTGGCCGGTGAGCTTGCTGTGGTGCTGGATTTGCCGTGCGGTGCGGGGCGTTTCTGGCCGCTGCTGGCACAAAGACATAATCGCGAAATCATTGGCGCGGACAATTCGGCGTCTATGCTTGATGTGGCTTCAAATGCGCAGCCCGCCTCGGTGGTAAAACGGGTACGCCGTTTGCAGACCTCTGCTTTTGATATCGACCTGCCAGATAACGCAGTCGACAGCATTTTTTGCATGCGCCTGCTCCACCATATCGGTGACGCAAGTCACCGGATGGCTCTATTGCGGGAGTTTCATCGTGTCAGCCGCGACAGTGTGATTATTTCCCTGTGGGTCGATGGCAATTTCAAGGCGTGGAGACGTAAGCGCCTTGAGCATCGGCGCGGCGCTTCAACTGTGCAGGAGGGTTACCAAAATCGGTTTGTGTTACCCGTTGTTACGGTTGAGCAAGAGTTTAAAAAGGCTGGTTTCACCATCCAGAAACATCTGGATTTTATTCCGCTGTACGCGATGTGGCGGGTTTACGTACTACGCAAGAGATAACTCATGACTGTTGATTTTGTACAGCAACCCCCGATGTCCACTGAAGATTGTTTTGAACATTACTGGCGCCAGGAAGGTGAATGGGTTGAAGAGCCCAACCAGCGGCGGGGCGGGGAAAGTGGCGTACAAAGGATTTATGAAGGCGGCAAGTTGCTCTATGCCAAGCGTCAAGTGGGTCATATTTACCGCAGCTGGCGGTACCCGCAGGGACGGCCGACAGTGCTGCGAGAACGTGATGCATTGCTCGGGCTGCGCGAACTTAATGTAAACGTGCCCGAGCTGGTGTTTTGCGGCGCGAAACAGGCGGGCGACAAACAATGGCGTGCCTTGTTGGTCACGGCGTCATTGGACGGCTATATCGAAATTGAAAAATGGTACGCCGCGGGCGGTCGTGAACGGTTCGGTGAAGCCGTACATGAGCGTGTACTGGAAGCAGTCGCACAGAACCTTGCGCGTATGCACCTGGGGCGCTGGCAGCATGGCTGTCTGTATATCAAACACGTTTTTGTGCGGGTCACTGGCACCGCCCAGGCTGCACAGGTAGATGTCGCTCTGCTTGATCTGGAGAAATGCAGGCAACGTCTGACACCTTATAAAGCTGCCTCACACGATCTGAAACAGTTACGACGCCATTCGTCGTGGAGCGATACCGACTGGCGCAAACTCATCTACTTTTACGAAACGGTGTTTGGCAGCGCCATCAAAGGGTTACGGTGATGAAGCGAGAAATTGCACGAGGTTTGTTTTTGCTGGCGGCACTGGCCATTGCGTCAGTGGCGCTGGCCGCCTGGGAGCAGCCCAGGCCACAGGTATTGAGCGCTACCCTCAGTGGCAATCATTGCCCGTTGCCGAGGGTGGCCAAGGTTCAAAACGTGGCCACGCCCGATCATGACCTGCTGTTGTTCATGTTTGGTATGTCCCAGGGTTTACGTCCACAGGGTTGAAAACATGTCAGAGGGCTTGATAGCAGTCGCCGGACCGGCCTTCGGCGACGCTCTCTCCGACAGTTGCTACACCGGGCCTGCGTTACATCACGTGCAGGTGGTTGTCCCAAAGCCCGGCCGGTAGATCCAGCGGTTTGGCAGTCAATTGGGGTTGTCGGCAATCATAGAACCGGCACCGTCCTTGCCCCGAGGTCACTACAAACCCGTCCTTCACAGCCGCTACACCCGCGCAATCTGCTAACGGTGCATCCAGCCGCACCGCGCCACTGTCCAGATCCCAGACAAAGAATCTATTGCCCCTCGGCGCCGTCAATGCCACCAGCCGCAGATCACTGTGCACCGCCACGCTGGCCGTGTAATGGCCCATCGCGCGTAGCTGTTGCTCAGCCACAGGGAAAGGCTCAAATGGCTGGCCCGGGCGCTTGATTGCCAGTAACTCCGACAACTCGTGGGCATCACCCATGAACTGCTGGCAGGCCACCACGGTGCCATCGCTGGCAATACCCAAGTGCCGCACACTGTTCATCTGCTGGCTCAAAGTCTCTTTGCTTAGGAGGGTGCCGTCGCGGTGCATCAGCACCAGGCTGGGTTCCATGGCGTTGAGGTTCATTTCGACACGGCTTTCGGCTTCGGTACGAATTCCGCCGTTGGCCACTACCAGGGTTTCGCCGTCAGGCATCCACGACACTTGATGCGGGCCGACGCCATGGGTCGGGATCTCGCCGCTGTGAATCAGCCGGTCGCCTGCAAAGCGGTAAACCCCCAGCAACCCGCGGCCCGGATCGGTTGTGTCGTTTTCAGTGGCGTAGAGCCATTCACCGTCCTTGTGAATCACGGCGTGGCCATAAAAGTGGCGGTTGGGCAGCGACGTGACGGTTTGCAGCAGTGCCCCGTCCTTGAGGCTGATCAGGTAGCTTTCGGTGCCGGGCCGACGGGCGACGAACAGCGCAATGGGTAACGTCGGGTGGTTGATGATGTCGTGACAGCGTTGCTTGACCTGGGTATTGAACACCTGCGTGCCGTCGAGCGTGTAGCCGACAGCGAAGTGATTGCCGTCCACATCGTCCCGGGCGCTGAGCAACAGCGGGCTTTGGCCTTTCTGTTTGAACAGCGACCAACCGCCCAGCGTGACGGCGCTGAGCAGTAACCCGCCAAGTTTCAGAGCTTGCCTGCGCATCATCGAACCTTCCTTCATTAATCGCCGTCGTTGGCGTTAAAGCCCAATTGGATGCCCAGTGCTTTGGCCAGCTCACCTTCGTGCAAGCGGTGAACCACGTTCAAGCTGTCGTAGATCGCATCCAGTTGAGCGCGACCGGCGTCGTCAGCGAGCAGCTCATTGAGCGACCGGGTGTTGTCATTGAACAGTTTGAGCGAGGCCGCATAGGCGGCGTCGATCTTGTCAGCCAGCGGCTTTTGATCGGCAGGCAGCAGGCCGCGCAGGCCCTTGTTATCGACACCGACCCACACCGTCTGCGCCGCAGCGAGGCTGGCGGCCAGGCTCTTGAGCGACGACTCGCTGCGCCATGCGTCTGCCTGGAAGGGCTGCGGGATGCCTTTGCTCTGACGGCCCATCGGGGTGCCGAGTTTTTTCTTCAAGGTGTCGAGTGCCGTGACCTGAACCCGCAACAGGTCAGCGATGGCCTCGTGGGAGTCGGCATAGCGCTGGTTCGGGAACTTGCTCATTTGCGCCAGCATGCCGTCGGTGCTGTTCCAGCTCGCGAGAATCTCTTCGGCCAGTTGCTTCTGACGTTCGCCAATGGCGGTCAACAGGGGGCAGTAACGGGCTTTGGTGGTCTCGTCTGCGAGGTCGATCTTGCTGTCGAACAGGATGTACTCATAAGCGGACAACCCTTGCACCACAACGCTCGACTTGGCCAGCGCAGCCGCATCGATCTGCGGCTGGGCGATCACCAACTGCTCGACCTGACGGCCAACCAGGTTCTTTTTATCGGGCCAGAACTGCACTTGCCACGAGCGGTTGCCTTCAGCCAGCGGCCCGATCAGCAAGGGTTGCAGTTCGGCCCAGGCTTTCTGAGCGTGCAGGAAGTCGGCACGCGCGGTGTCCAGGCTTTCCTTGCCTTGGCAATAAGCCAGAGCACTGACGGCCAGTTGACGGTCAGCGTCTACCCAACGGCTATACGTGGGCAGGATCACCTGTTTGGCGATCGCAGCCGAGGTGACAGCTTGCGGGTCTTGGGGCGCACACGCACCCAAGGCAAGGGCGGCAAGGCTGGTGAACAACAACTTGGGTCGAAACATGTCGGGGTCCCCGATCGTGTAGGCGTTTAAAGAGAATTCAGGAACGCCAGCAACGCAGCGCGCTGCTCGGCATTGAACTGTAAAACCTGCTGGCGCGCCGGTTCGGCCTCGCCGCCATGCCACAGCACGGCCTCGAGCAGATTGCGGGCACGACCGTCATGCAAAAACTGTGTATGGCCACTGACTTTTTGCGTCAAACCAATCCCCCACAGGGGCGGTGTGCGCCACTCGCGACCACTGGCTGTGAACTCGGTCCGGTGGTCGGCCAGGCCTTTGCCCATGTCGTGAAGCAGCAGGTCGCTGTAGGGGTGAATGACCTGATTGGCCAGTTCAGGCTCGGCGGCGTCGTGTGCGGTGGTGAATGTTGGGGTATGGCACGCCACACAGCCAGCTTTGTAGAACAGGTTCTTCCCGGCCAGCACCTGGGGCGCACCGACATCGCGCCGCGCAGGCACGGCGAGGTTGCGGGTATAGAACTCGACCAGACGCAGTATGTTGTCGCTGACTTCGGGCTCGCCATCCGGGCCGTTGCCGTTGGGCGCTTCAAGGCATGCCGTTTGCGACCGGGTGCAATCATCGAAGGGTCTCAACGAGGTGGTGAGCCCCATATCACCAGAAAAGGCGTGAACATTTTGTTGATTGAGGTTCGGTTGGCCGGCTTTCCAGCCGAATCGGCCCAACACCGTTTTTTGTTGCGCGTCATCCCAGACCCAATTGGGACGCCCGGACACTCCGCCCGCCGTGTCGTCTTTGACATTGGCCAGGATCGCCGCTTCGGGAATGGCCTCGAGCAGTCCGAGGCCGATCATGGGCGGGGCAATCCGTGCAGAAAAGCGTGTGTCGGGGTGCATCGGGCCATAACCCAACTGGGTGATCTGCAGGGTGGGCTTGCGCAGCTCGACGTGGGTGCCGTCCTTGAACCGGACGGGTACTGTCGTGTATTCGACCCGTACTTTGCCTTCCGGTACGACGCCCGGAACCGACATGTCTTGCAACTGGCCGCCGTAAGTGGGCTCGGGCACGATCCCGGCTTGCTCGATCATCGTGGCAAACGTCGGCTCATTCGGGATCGACAGGCGAACCAGCATCGACACTGAGTTTTTGGCGCCGGGAGCTGGCGGATGGCCGCGACCGTCCTTGATGTGGCAGTTTTGGCAGGCATTGGTGTTGAACAGCGGCCCAAGCCCGTCGCGCGCCGTGGTGGTAGACGGGGCGATTACCCACGGGCTGCGGAAGAAGCTGTTGCCGACACTGAAATCCAGACGCCGACTTGGCGCCAGATTGGCGGATGGCATGGAGAAGGCGTTGTGGTCGGTTTTGCGCACCGTCGTGGTCCCGCCGGAGCGGGCTTCGCCAGGCTCGGGTTTGGTAAAGCGCGGGGCATCATCACAACCGCCCAGGCTCAGGGCCACGAGCAGCAGTGACAGGCGAAGAGGCAACGAAGGCATCAGCGTCCAGTTCTACGAGCAAAATCGAGGGCGCAAAGTTTAGCAGGGAAGGAGAATTGAAATAAGAGGAATTAGCGTTTGGTTTGACGTGCGGCAGTCAATGCGTCTTCTAGCTGGAAAAGGGAGCGGCATAAAGCGTTTCAAAGGTCTGGCGGACAGTAAAAAGGCGACCCGAAGGTCGCCTTATGTCTTGCGCGCAAAGCCTTCGGATCAGAAGTCGTGATCGGCGTTGTCCGGGTTCAGGTCGCTGATGCCCAGTTTGCCTGCTGCCTGTTCGATGGCACCGGTCTGCTTGACCAGAGCGGCGATGGCATCACGCACCACCTGATTGCCGGACTCATTGCCTGCCGCGATCAACTGGTCGTAGTGCTCGCCCTTGGCAGCACGATCCACCATGACCTGAATTTTGGCTTCAGTGTCAGCCAGGTCTGATTTCAGTGTCGCGTCAGCCGCAGGGTCAACCACGACCACCAGTGACGACAGGCTTGGGCCGATCATTTTAGTGCCGTCGGCGCGCACGTACTCACCCAAGTAGACGTTACGAATGCCTTTGGCATCGTAGAAGTGCGAGTTGTGGGTGTTGTCGCTGAAGCAGTCTTGCTCGTCTTCAGGGGAGTTGGCTTCCAGCGACACTTTCATGCGCTCGCCCGCCAATTCGCCCAACGACAGGCTGCCCATACCGAACAGCATCTTGCGCAAGCCGTTCTGTACTGGCTCGGCTTCCAGCGAGGCGCGGTAGTTGTCGGGCACGTTGGGTGCCCAGTTGCCGACCATTTCGTCCAGGTCGTTAACCAGCAGTTGGGTCACGGCTTTGAGGTAAGCGCGACGACGGTCGTTGTGGCCGCCGGTGGCGCCTTCGCCTTCCAGGTAGTCAGAGGCAGGACGGTTGCCAGCGCCAGGGCCGGTGCCGTTCAGGTCCTGGCCCCACAGCAGGAACTCAATGGCGTGGTAGCCGGTGGCCACGTTGGCTTCCGAGCCGCCCAGTTCATTCAGGCTGGCCAATACTTCAGGGGTGATTTCGGTGACGTCGACCTTGTCTTCGCCAACCTGAATTTGGGTGTTGGCGATGATGTTGGCGTTGGCGCCCGGGTTGCCCAGTGCGTGTGCGTAGCTGGCGTCAACGTAGTCGATCAGGCCTTCGTCCAACGGCCAGGCGTTCACCTGACCTTCCCAGTCGTCAATGATGGTATTACCGAAACGGAAGACTTCACTCTGCAAGTAAGGCACGCGCGATTCTACCCACGCAGCCTTGGCGGCTTTCAGGGTGTCGTCGTTAGGGTTGGCGAGGAAGGCATCAATGGCGGTTTGCAGTTTTTTTGCGGTGCTTTGAGCGTCGCTGTACACGGCGTGAACCATGTCGGCGTAATGGGCAACCACGGCCTTGGCCGCCGCTTCGTCGATTTTCACAGCGCTGATGTCAGCCGCGGGAGTTGCCTGAGTCGTCGCCGCGGCAGGGGCTGGGGCTGCTGTGTTTTTTTCTTGGTCTTTGTCGCCACAACCGGCGAGTGAAATAGCAATGGCCAGCAAACTGGCGGAGGCCAGAGGCAAACGAATCATGGCGAACATCCTGCTTCGAGAGGTGGGACACGTGTGCGAGTGCACAAAACAATGGCGACATGATGCGAAAGATTTGCATTTTGTGTAAAGGGTTAGCGTTGTAAATATTTCCTATTTACGTCTTTCTAACCCGGTTACACCGCGAATCCTGAAATATGGATTTACATAATGGCGGCATTGTTGCGCTGGCCCTGCTTCAGAAAAATGCTCAACTCCCGCGCTGGCAGAGGTTTGCTGTACAGGTAGCCCTGGCCCTCGTGACAGCCTTCGTTGATGACATACATTTCCTGCTCAACGGTTTCGACACCTTCGGCAATTACCTGCATGCCCAGGCTTCTGCCGAGCTGGATGATGGCCCGCACGATGGTGGCATCGTCGTCGTCGTCAATCAGGTCCTGCACGAAACTCTTGTCGATCTTGATTTTGTCCAGTGGCAAGCTTTTGAGGTAACTGAGCGATGAATACCCGGTACCGAAGTCATCAATGGCGATCAGGGCGCCGGAGCGACGCAGGCTGAGCAGGTGTTGCGCGGCCGTGCTGATGTCTTCCATCAGGCCGGTTTCAGTGACTTCCAGTTCAAGGCTGCGGGGTGGCAAAAGATAGATTTGCAGCAGGTTGTTGACCATTCGCGGCAGGTCAGCGTGGTGCAGCTGCACGGTCGACAGATTGACCGCCATGCGCAGCTCGGTGAACCCCTGATCGTGCCATTCGCGCAATTGGCGACAGGCTTGATCCAGTACCCATTCACCAATAGCGATAATGCTGCCGTTTTGCTCGGCCAGCGGGATAAACAAATCCGGCGGCACCATGCCGTGAATGGGGTGCTGCCAGCGCAAGAGCGCTTCAACACCCACGACCTCATGGTCGCTGTAGCGGATCTGCGGCTGGTAAACCAGGTACAACTGGTTACTCTGCAAGGCGTCACGCAGGTCTTTTTCCAGCTCGCGTCGACGGCGCATCTCAGTGTCGACACTGGCGATGTAGAACTGATAGCGGCTGCGCGAACGCGACTTGGCCAGGGTCATGGTTTGTTCGGCTTTTTGCAGCAGTTTTTCGCTGGAGTCGCCGTCTTCAGGGAAGAGCGTGATACCGATGGTTGCCCTCAGCCGGATCGATTGCTCTGCCAGCAGGAACGGGGTTTCGAGGTCGTCGAGAATACTTTGCGCCAGCTCCGCGACCTGATAGGGCTGATCGATATCGGCCTGCACCAGGGCAAATTGGTCACCGCCAAGGCGGGCGAGCGCGCCCAGCCGACCGCTGTGTGCACGCAGCCGATCAGCCACAGCCATCAGCAGTTGGTCGCCAGTTTGATACCCGTGTTGTTCGTTGATGCTTTTGAAGTCATCCAGCCCCACGCACAACACCGCCACCCGGCGTTGCAGGCGACCGGCATCGAACAGGATCTTGGCGAGCTGGGTTTGCAATTGCTGGCGATTGGGCAGCCCGGTGAGAAAGTCGTACTGCGACATGCGCAGCAACGTGTTTTCGGCTTCGTGGCGCAGGTGGGTATTGCGTTCTATCGACGTCAGTAACTGGTTGGCAGTGTTGATCCAGATGCCCAATTCGTTTTTCTCATGGCCTTTGAGCAACGGCAGCAAATGCTGGCTGGGGCGGTCCGGGTTGATGGTACTCAGGTGCTCGATCATGCGAGACAAGGGCTTGGTCAGCAGCCAGTGATAGATCAGGTACAGCACCAGCCCCATCAACAAGGCGCGCAGGACGCCCGAAATGAAAATAATGCCCGAATTGATCAGAAACCCGTCGCCATAGTTGGCGGTGTCGAGGGTGATGGTCAGGTCGCCGTAGTACTCGCTGTACTGCCCGCGACCCACCAGTGGCGTGACAAATGTGCGCTCCTTGTCCAGGAACACGTCCGTCAGCCAACGACTGGTTGCTTCTCGCAAGGGCCGGGTTTTCTCGGCCAGCGTGGTTTCTTTGGGGTGGCCGATGGAGGCCTGCCGTACCGCGTCGTCCTGAAACAAACCTTCGATGACCTGCATCGCCATCTCCCGGTCCAGGCTGTAGACGGCCTGGGTGGAGGGGTCGCGAAACATGTCGAGGATGCGCTCGGCGTCGTTGTTGATCGACTGCCGGGTCTTGTAGGCGTCGAACACAATTTGCGCGCAGCTCAATACCACCCCGACGATCAGTGCCGAGAGCAACACGATCCGGAGCAACTTGACTGACAAGCTGTTTTTGAGTTCCAGCTTCAAAGAGCGCTTCCTTGTTTCTGGCGGATGATATCAAGTAGCCATGACTGTGGGTAATCCCTCGCGGACACTCTTCGCCTTTAAAACGTTAATACGGTAACGCTGTGCACACTGTGTCGGTCTTGCCGGTGCGGAACTTGAGCACGGAGCGAAGATAATTTCTGTGGTGTGAGTCTAGCTGGCGTGCGCTTTGGGGCCAGCGACGTCGCAACTTTCGCGTGGCGAAAAAAAACCCGGCAATGCCGGGTTTTTATGTCTGGCGACGTGGTTACGCAGTGAAGGTTTTGCCTTCGAACTGCTCGGCCACGAACGTCCAGTTAACGAGGTTCCAGAACGCTTCAACATACTTAGGACGTACGTTGCGGTAGTCGATGTAGTAAGCGTGTTCCCAAACGTCGCAGGTCAGCAGCGGGGTGTCGCCGCTGGTCAGCGGGTTGCCGGCGCCGATGGTGCTGGCCAGGGCCAGGGAACCGTCAGCTTTTTTCACCAGCCAGCCCCAGCCGGAACCGAAGGTGCCGATGGAGGTTTTGCTGAACTCTTCTTTGAACTTGTCGAACGAGCCAAACGAAGCGTTGATCGCGTCAGCCAGTGCGCCGGTTGGCTGGCCGCCACCGTTTGGCGTCATGCAGTTCCAGTAGAACGTGTGGTTCCACACTTGAGCTGCGTTGTTGAAGATGCCGCCCGAAGAGGTCTTGACGATCTCTTCCAGAGTTTTACCTTCGAATTCTGTACCTGGTACCAGGTTGTTCAGGTTCACGACGTAGGTGTTGTGGTGCTTGTCGTGGTGATATTCCAGGGTTTCTTTGGAGATGTGCGGCTGCAGGGCATCGTGTGCGTACGGCAGTGGCGGCAATTCGAAAGCCATGGTGATTCTCCTAATCAGGTCAGTTGCGATGAGCGCAAGGCCGATCACGGGCGGCCAAACACGCGCCGATGAGTTTTTACTCTTTGCGGCGCAGGGGCAGGATCATAGCACCGGGGTGGCGGCTTAACCACGCAACAACTGTGTGGAATAGAGGTTCCGGCGCGATTGATGAAAAAACTCGATGGTTCTTGCCCGGCCTTGTTTGCCGGGCATTTGATCACCCGACCACGATCAATTGCACGGCCACGGCGTACATCATTACCGCCACCAGCAGGTCGAGAAGACGCCAGGTTCCGGGACGTGCCAGCCACGGTGCCAGCCAGGCCGCGCCAAGGGCCAGGGTGAAAAACCACAACAACGAGGCACTGGCGGCGCCAATCACATAGGCACCGGGCACGCTTTGTTGTGCGCCAAGCGAGCCGATCAGCAGCACGGTGTCGAGGTACACGTGCGGGTTGAGCAATGTGACCGCCAAAGCACTGAGCATCACGGCTTTGAGCGAACGGGCGGTCTGGTTGGCCGAGTGTTCAAGGCTGGAACTCGAAAAAGCGCGACGCAATGCCTGGGTGCCGTACCACAATAGGAACACCGCGCCCCCCCAGCGGGCGACGCTGAGCAGCAGCGGGTTTTGCGCCAGAATCGTGGCCAGCCCAAACACCCCGGCGGCGACGAGCAGGGCGTCGCAGATCACACAGAAGGCGGCGACGGGCAAGTGGTGTTCACGGCGCAGGCTTTGCGCCAGTACAAATGCATTTTGAGTGCCGATGGCCATAATCAGGCCGAACGCGACCAGCAGGCCGTTGAGGTAGCTTTGCCACATAAGAATTACTCATCGAACTACAGCGGGAGAAGAGGTGTGCTGCTGGCTATTCTCGGGGTGTTAGCTGTATAAGAAAAACCAATATTGCTGATCGCTCATTAGGAAAACTGATGTTCGACTATAAATTACTCTCCGCCCTGGCAGCGGTGGTGGAGCAGGCGGGATTTGAACGGGCTGCACAGGTGTTGGGGCTGTCACAATCGGCCATCTCCCAGCGCATCAAACTGCTTGAGGCGCGTATTGGTCAGCCCGTACTAGTGCGTGCCACACCGCCCAGTCCGACTGAAATCGGCCGCCGTTTGCTTAACCATGTCCAGCAAGTGCGCTTGCTGGAGCGCGACCTGCAAAGCAGTGTGCCGGCGCTGGACGACGAAGGTCTGCCGGAGCGTCTACGCATCGCCTTGAATGCTGACAGCCTGGCGACCTGGTGGGCGCCGGCGGTGGGGGATTTTTGCGCGGAGCACCATCTGCTGCTGGATTTGGTGGTCGAGGATCAGACCGTGGGCCTCAAACGCATGCGCGCAGGTGAAGTGGCCGCCTGTTTGTGTGCCAGCGAACGGCCAGTGGCAGGGGCCCGAAGTGTGTTATTGGGGGCCATGCGTTACCGCGCGCTGGCCAGCCCTGCATTCATTGCCCGGCATTTTGTCGATGGCGTACGTGCCGCATTGCTGCCCAAGACCCCGGCCTTGGTGTTTGGCCCGGACGATTTCCTGCAACACCGTTATCTGGCTTTATTGGGCGTAGACGGCGGTTTCGAACACCACTTGTGCCCGTCCTCCGAAGGCTTTATCCGCCTGGCCGAAGCTGGGCTCGGGTGGGGATTGGTGCCTGAATTACAGGTGCGTGAACAACTTGAAAGCGGAACACTGGTAGAGCTTTTGCCAGATAAACCGATCGACGTGCCACTGTACTGGCATCATTGGCGTAATGGTGGACAACTGCTGGGGCAACTGACCGAACATTTATCGCGGTCGGCGTCACGCTGGTTAGTGCCTTTGGCCTGACACCAGGCGTTCAAACAGCAGGCAGCACGCATTAGAGCATTTGGAGCGATTCATGAAGATTCTGGTCACCGGCGCAAGCGGCTTCATTGGCGGACGCTTTGCGCGTTTTGCCCTGGAGCAGGGCTTTGACGTACGGGTCAGCGGGCGTCGTGCCGACGGTGTTGAACACCTGTTGCGGCGTGGGGCTGAATTTATCCCGGGTGATTTGACCGATGGCTTGCTGGTGCGTGACCTGTGCGTCGACATTGACGCCGTGGTGCACTGCGCGGGCGCCGTCAGTGCCTGGGGGCGCACGCAAGACTTGCAGCGTGACAATGTGCTGGTCACCGAAAACGTGGTCGAAGCCTGTTTGAAACAACGTGTGCGGCGGCTGGTGCACTTGTCTTCGGGGTCGCTGTATTTCGACGGTCGCTCGCATGTTGGCCTGACGGAAGAGCAGGTCCCCAAGCGCTTCAGTCATACCTATGCCGCGACCAAACACCTGGCCGAGCAAAAAGTCTTTGGCGCCCAGGAGTTCGGACTGGAAGTGATTGCCTTGCGCGCGCGCATGGTCACGGGTGCTGGCGACATGAGCCTGTTCCCGCGTTTGCTGCAACAGCAGCGCAAAGGGCGTCTGGCGATCATTGGCAACGGCCTGAACAAAGTGGATTTCACCAGCGTGCAAAATCTCAATGAAGCGTTGCTCAGCAGCCTGCTGGCCGCCGGATCTGCCTTGGGCAAGGCGTACAACATCAGTAATGGCGCGCCGATTCCCTTCTGGGACGTGGTCAATTACGTGATGCGGCAAATGAACGTGGCTCAGGTGACGCGGTATCGGGGCTACGCGGCGGCCTACAGCATGAGTGCGCTCAGTGAAGTCGCCTGTAAACTGTGGCCCGGCCAGCCGGAGCCAACGCGCACGCGCCTGCGCACCCAGGAAATGAACAAAGATTTTACCCTCGATATCAGCCGCGCCCGGCATTACCTGGACTACGACCCCAAAGTCTCGCTGTGGGCGGCACTCGATGAATTCTGTGGCTGGTGGAAGGCCCAGGAATCGCCTTACCGTTAACTACCCGTAATACCGATGAACCTGACGAAGGTTCAAGGACGATCAGGGCGCGAGTCTGAGGTTTATACTCGCGCCATTCAGCTTTCACTCAGGTTTTAAATAAGGTTTGCCATGCGTAACGATGCCCGCGACGACTTCGATGATGTCCCGACCCTGCGAGCCACGGTCGACGACCACGATCAACTGCCCCCGACCGCAGCCGCCCGTGAACGCACCACGGTGTATTCGCGCGACACACCCGTGATCAAAGTCAAAGCCCCCACAACCGCCCCGCTATGGGCACTGCTCGGAGCCGTCCTGCTGGCGTTCGCCGGGCTGGCGTGGTGGAGCTTTCAGCAGTTGTCGATGATGGAGCAACAGCTGGTGGCGACTCAGGAGAGTTTTGCCCGCATCAGCGAAGAAGCCGCAGGCCGTCTGCAGGACATATCGGGCAAAGTGGTGGCCAGTGAGTCCACGATCAACAGCGGCAGCGAAGCCCTGAAATTGCAGATCAAGCAACTCGAAGACAAACTCCTTGAACAGCACCAGCAACAGCAAGGCGCGGTGGCCGGTCAGCAAGGGGAACTGGACAAACGCTTTGAACAGATCAATGCGGCCCTGTTGGCGCAGGTCTCGGCCCAGCAGGCGAGCAACACCCAGTTAAGTACCGACGTGAAGGCACTGGGCGCGGAACTGGCGACCCTTAAAGCCACCGTGGCCGAGCAGGGCAAGCTGGACGCGCAGCTCAAAAGCGTGAGCGCCGACGTGGCCACACTGAAAAAGCAGGGCAATCCGGCTGCTGCCATCCAGCGCCTGGAGCAGGATTTGCTAGTCCTTAAAAGTGAGTTGGAAACCCGCCCGGCCGCCGCCCCGGCTCAAGGCAGCACTGCCGAGTTTGACCTGTTCCGCGGGCAAGTGACGCGCAACATCAACACGTTGCAAAGCCAGATCCAGAACCTGCAAAAGCAAATCAGCGCTAAATAACGCAAGGGCTGCGGGTGCTACGTTGCTTTGTCTTCGCGCCCGCGCAGCACCTGATTGGGCATTGCCAGCGCCGCGCCCAGGCCCAGCAGCGAAAACGCGGCGCTGATGCTGAGCAGATGGCGAAAAGTGATTTGCAGCTCGGCACGCAGGTTGTCCAGCGCCGGGCCTTGCACCGCGTTCAGGCCATCGAGCAGTACATTCCCCGAACTGCCTTCCCCCAGTAGCGGGCGTCCCATGATCGGGGTGCTTAGCGAGTCATGCAGCAACGCCAGCAGCAGCGCTGACATCAAGGCCACTCCCACGGCGCCCCCCAGCGAACGAAACAGGTTGGTGGTACTGGTGGCCACGCCGATATCCTGTTGCGTCACGGAATTTTGCGCGCCCACCAATGAGGTAGGAAATTGCATGCCTGAAGCGATCCCGCTCAATAGCATGAACACCCCGCTCACGGTTTCTGCGCCCGGCGGGCTGTAAGCCATGCCCAAAATGGCGAGCGGCATCAGCGCTGCGCCGCCGAGAATCATCGGTTTGTAATACCCGGTCACGGAGGTCATGCGCCCGGCAACATACGCGCCAATGGGCAAACCCATTGCCAGCGGCAACAAGTGCAGTGCCGCACTGTCTGCCCCGGCGCCGGTGATGCTTTGGTAACGCAACGGCATCAACACCACCAGCGAGATGGCCTGAAAGCTCGTGAAAAACACCGTGCACCAGCACAACACGGCAGTGCGATTGGCAAACAAATGCATCGGTAGCAACGGCTCGCGCGCACGGCGTTCGTGCCAGACAAACAACAGCAGGGCAAACACGGCCACGCCCAGCAACATCAGCACGTGGTCGCCGCGCCAGCTGTGCCCCTGACCGATAAACGTAATGCCCAGCAGCAGTGAGGTCAGGCCGACAATCATCAACACCGTGCCCAGGTAATCAATAATTGGCTTGCGCTGCCCAATGGGTAGGCCCACGAGGGTGCGATAGGCAATCCACCACGACACCAGCCCCAGCGGCAGGTTGATCCAAAACACCCAGCGCCACGACAGGTATTGCGTCATGAAGCCGCCCAGCACGGGCCCGGCGACACTGGCTAAGGCGTACATGCCGCTGAAGTAACCCTGATAACGGCCGCGTTCGCGCGGTGGCACGATGTCACCGATGATTGCCTGACTCACCGAGATCATGCCGCCCGCACCAATGCCCTGAATGATCCGCGCCAGTACCAGTTGCTCCATGTTCTGCGCCACTGCGCAAAACAACGACGCCAGGGTGAAGAGCCCCATGCCGAACAGCATCAGGCGGCGTCTGCCGTACAAGTCCCCGAGCTTGCCGTAAATCGGCACGGCCACGGTCATGGCCACCATATAGCCGGAAATCACCCACGCCAGTTGGCTGACATCCTTGAACTGGGCCGAGATGGCAGGCATGGACACGGCAACGATGGTTTGATCCAACGCGCCAAGGAAAATGGCCAGCATCAAGGCCACAAGGATGCTGCGAATGGCGGGTTTGGACGTGGCGGGTTGGTTGAGGCTGGTCATCAATACACCTGTGGGCGCAAAGGCACAGGCGCAGCGGCCTGTGGCGGAATGCCGCCCAGTGTACTGGATAGCTCGCTAACGAACAGGCGCAAAAAAGGCGCAGTCGTCAGTTCAAGAACGGCTGCACCGATTTTTTATCTCAACGCGCTGAATGCTGCATTCAACGAATTGCAATGCTCGCCCTGGCAACTGGCGGTAAATCGAGGGGAGAGGCGGGTTTGCTCAGCGCGGTAACAAGCACTGGCAAACAGTACAGCGGCAGCAAATACAACAAACGCGGTCATGCATCTGGTTTTTGTTTTCGTGGTCATGGCAGTCATCTCCTGATACCTAGACGTCACACTTTTCAGGCTAGTTCAGACCCTCGGACTTGCCACACCAGTTGTACGACTGCACCTGTAAGCCTTCATCCCTCAAACGGACTACTTCTTACAGTCCTTTGTCCCACGATGGCTCGGGGGTAAAGCGCGCCGCCAGAAAGTCCAGCATGCTGCGCAACGCGCTGGGCATGTGTTTGCGCGAGGCGTAGACCGCGTAAATAGTCATCACCCGGGGTTCGGCGTCGGGCAACAAGCGCACCAGATCCCCGCGAAGCACGTGCTCCCCGGCCTGATAGCTGGGCAGCAGTGAAACCCCTGCGCCAGACAGTGTGGCGCTGAGCAGGGTGCTGGCTTCGTTGGCGCTGATGTTGCCTTGCACCGGCACCGACAGCTCATCGCCATCACAGGTGAAATGCCACAGGCTTTTGCCGAAATAGGTATGGGTCAGGCAATTGTGCTGGCTCAAGTCATCCACCTGTACGGGCGCCGGATGCTCGCGCAGATACGCGGGCGAAGCACACAGCAGCGAGCGACAAACGGTCAACTTGCGGGCAATCAAGCTGGGGTCCAGCTCCCTGCTGGTGCGAATGGCGAGGTCAATGCGCTCGTCCACCAGGTTTACCGTGCGGTCAAGCATTTGCAGGTCAATGGTCACGCCGGGGTTGAGGCGCACATAGTCGGTCACGGCGGCTGCAAGCTGCGCTTGCCCGAATGACGTACTGACGCTGATGCGCAACAGGCCCCGAGGCGCATCCCCGGCCGTGGTCACGGCGGCCTGCAAATCCTCGGACAGTGTCAGCATCTGTCGACAGCGCGGCAGCGTTTCATTACCGGCGGCAGTGAGGCTCAGTTTGCGCGTGGTGCGATGCAGCAGACGTGCGCCCACCCACGCTTCAAGCTCGGCCAAATAGCGCGACACCACCGGCCGCGACAGGTCCAGGTGATCAGCGGCGGCTGACTGACTGCCGAGGTCGACCACGGTGACAAACACGCGCATTGCATTAAGACGGTCCATGATCTGCCCGGTTTCTGAAACAAACTATGTCGCAGCATCGCATTTTTTAACGCTGATCGGGCTACTAAGCTGTGTTCATCGCCTATAACGGCCTCTTATTCAGGAAACAGCCCATGAATGAATTTTCAACCTTGCGTCGCCTGTTCCTTGGCGTCGTTGCGCTGGGCTTTGCTGCGCAAGCCGCTGCAGCGCCTGCACCCCTCACGCTGGACGTGTACAACCCGGGCGCTGCGGCGATTTTCCCGGTGTCGTCGGTACTGGTGAGCGGCGACAAAGACGCCATTCTGATCGATGCGCAATTCGGCAAAGCTCAGGCGCAGCACGTGGTGGACAAGATCCGCGCCAGCGGCAAGCACCTGACCACCATCTACATCAGCCACGGCGACCCGGACTACTACTTCGGTCTGCAAACACTGACAGATGCCTTCCCCGACGCCACCGTGCTGGCCTCCGCCCCTACGGTGGAACACATCAACAAAACCAAGGATGCCAAACTGGCATTCTGGGGCCCGCAAATGGGCGTTGATGCCCCCGTAAAATTGATTGTGCCGCAGGTACTCAACGGCAATAGCCTGCAACTGGAAGGCCGCGATCTGGAGGTGATCGGGCTGAACGGCAAGCAGCCGGACCGCAGCTTTGTGTGGATTCCGTCGCTCAAGGCCGTGGTGGGCGGGGTGGTAGTGGCTGACAACATTCACGTGTGGATGGCTGATACGCAAACGCCTCAGTCCCACAAACAGTGGTTGTCCACCCTCAAGCGCATCGACAGCCTGCAACCCGGCGTTGTGGTGCCTGGCCATTACCTGGGCGAGAACGATCGTTCGATCGATGCCGTGCACTTCACCCGCGATTACATCAAGGCGTTTGATGAAGAGACCCTCAAAGCCAAGGACTCGGCTGAACTGATCGCAGCAATGAAAAAGCGTTACCCGGATCTGGCTGAAGAGTCTTCGCTGGAACTGAGCGCCAAAGTGGCCAAAGGCGAAATGAAGTGGTGATTGAAGCCTTTAGTGAAATCTGTCCATTCCACAGGAGAACCTCATGAGCAAAATTGCAATTATCGGTGCCACCGGACGTGCAGGCAGCCAACTGCTGGAAGAAGCCCTGCGCCGTGGTCATAGCGTGATCGCCATTGCGCGTCACGCCTCAAAAATCGGCCACCGTGAAAACGTGGTCACCCTGGATGTGGATGTCAATGATGCCCATGCCCTGCAAGAAGCGGTTGCAGGCAGTGATGGGGTGTTAAGCGCCGCGCATTTTTCGACCTTGCCCGCTCAGGCCATCATCGAACCGGTGAAAAAGGCAGGCGTGAAGCGCTTGTTGTTTGTGGGGGGCGCGGGTTCGCTGTTACTGCCGGATAACACCCGGGTCATCGACAGCAAGGACTTCCCGGAGGCCTACAAGCCAGAGGCCAGTGCGGGGGGTGTGTATCTGGAAACCTTGCGCAAGGAACAGGACCTGGACTGGACCTTCCTGTCGCCATCGGCCGAATTTGTAGAGGGTCCGCGCACCGGAACATTCCGCTTGGGCAACGACCACCTGCTGATCGGCGATGACGGCAAAAGCTGGATTAGTTTCGCGGACTTCGCCATCGCCATGCTCGATGAAGTCGAGCATCCCGCCCATTCCCGTCAACGTTTCACCGTCGGCTATTGAAGCCGAGGGTACTGGGCCGACGGTGATCGGCATCGACGCGAATCAGTGGCAGTGAACGATGGCCCTATAGGCTCATGCGCAAGCGCGCCAGATCCCGCACCGGCGGCGCGCCAAATTGACGGCTGTACTCGCGGCTGAACTGCGACGGGCTTTCATACCCCACGCGATATCCTGCCGCCGACGCGTCGAGCCCTTCGCAGAGCATCAGGCGCCGGGCCTCGTTGAGGCGCAGCTGCTTCTGGTATTGCAGCGGGCTCATGGCGGTCATGGCTTTGAAACGGTGGTGCAGGGTCGACACGCTCAGGTTGGCTTCACGGGCCAGGTCGTCAATGCGCAACGGTTGCTGGAAATTGCCGTTGAGCCATGAGATCGCACGGCTCACCCGGTGGGTTTGACTGTTTTCGGTAGCAATTTCGTACAGTCGGTAGCCCAAAGGACTGCGCAGCAAGCGGTACAAGATCTCGCGTCGAATCAGCGGCGCGAGCATGGCGATATCGCGGGGCGAGTCCAGCAATCGGGTCAGGCGCAGCAGGGCATCGAGCATGACTTGATCGATGGGTTCGACATACACCCCGCGCCCGGCAGGCCGCGACGGCACGCCAATCGGCCCGGCCTCGCTGATCAGGGTGGAGATTTCCATCGGATCAATATCCAGGCGCAACGCCAGCACCGGACGTTCCGGGGATATTTCCACCACACGGCCACTGATCGGCATTGACACCGACACCACCAGATAATGAAGCGGATCGTAGGCGAAATATTCATCTGCCAGGCGCACCTCCTTGCGCCCTTGGGCGAGGATGCACAGTGCCGGTTGCGGCAAGCTCGGGGAGAAGTCGCTGGACTCGCTGTAACGCGACATGAACAGCGCGTCGACCCCCGTGGCGCAGGTGCCGTCTTCGCGGGTGTGGCGATAAATGAGGTCAGCCAGTTCTACGCGTTTTTCTTCCAGCGCGGCATCGAGTGCGGCCATGGGCGGTTGCAGCGTTGACATGGGGGCGTGTCCTCGTGGCGGCGGCGATGGGGCCATAGCTTAGATTTGTGCAAGCCCAAGGGGTAGCTGATTTCTGCCGCAGCCTTGCCTGATCCTGTCGCGGCCTTCACGGCGGGCGACGAAAGCGTTGTAAACAAGGCGCGGGTTTGCTTGAAACCGGTATACCTGACGCGGTTGCGCAGCATGGCGTGAGGCGGTTGGAACGCTAAGGTTATGCAGAATCGTGCAAGGCCGGGGCAGGAATCGACTAACCGTGCGGCACAGACCCACCGTAAGCTTTGAGCCTCCCCTCACGCCCCTCAGATTTTTGGAGGTCACCATGCCCCAGTCCACTGTTGCCAGTCACACGACCTGGGTCCGTGCCCACGCGGGTTGTTCGGCCCGCGTCGAGGCCTGCCTGAGCCAACTGATTGAGCCCACGCTGCAGATGCCTGGCTGCCTGCACGTTGCGTTGCAGCAATCGCGCAGCGAACCGTTGCTTTGGTATGTCGCAGGGTATTGGCAAGATGAGGCGTCGATGTTGGCGTACTTTAAGTCCCCGCTGATGGAGGTCTACAGCGTGCTGGTGCACACCCGGGTGATCGACCGTCTCGATTTCCAGAGCGGCTGTGACGAGGTCTGGAGCCGTGTGCAGAAACGCGCCGGGTAAGCGGGTAGAATGCCGCCTTTTCACAGGCCGGAATTACACACATGGCGCGTAAAGCATTTGAAAAATTTGAGGCGGTATCGGCGGTGGTGCCTGTAGAACCGGGGGTTTACCACGCAGCGATTGCGGTCAAAGCCTTGTATGAAGGTGGAGCCCCTCGCTTTCACAAAATCTTGCTCGAGCAGACCTTTACCACCGCGACCGCGGCCGATGCCGCCGCCGAGCAACAACTTGCAGCCCTGCAGGGCGTCAATGAAGACGCCGAGCTGGTTTGGTAATCAGGTTGGGCGGTGCATTTTGAACAGGGCTTCGGCGCCTAACTGGAAGTAATCTGCCGGGCCGCCACCACGCAAAATCGGTTCGGCGGCGGCGGTGTCATAGATCCCGTCTTTGAGCAGGTGTTTGGCGATATGCACCGCTACCACCTCGCCGAGAATCAGCCAGCTCGGGACCAATTGCTGGTCGGCGCGTTGCAGTTGCACGATCTGCGTCACTTTGCATTCAAACGACACCGGCGTTTGCGCCACGCGCGGCACGCTCACCACCCGTGAAGCAGCGGTGCTCAGGCCTGCCAATTCAAACTCATTGACGTCGGGCCCGACCATCGCACAGCTCTGGTTCATGGCTTCGGCCAGTGGGCGCGTGGCCAGGTTCCAGACGAATTCACCGGTTTGCTCAATGTTGTTGAGGCTGTCTTTGCGCCCCACGCTGCAAAACCCGATGATCGGCGGAATGTAATTAAAGGCGTTGAAGAAGCTGTAGGGCGCCAGATTGAGACGACCTTCGGCGTCCTGCGATGAAATCCAGCCAATCGGACGCGGCCCGACAATGGCATTGAACGGATCGTGGGGCAGGCCGTGGCCTTTGGAGGGTTCGTAGAAATGGATATCGTCAGGCATCACAAGCATCCGCAAACGGCTGAGTTAGAGAGCCCCTATAGTGCTAGGCATTGGCCTCAATGACAAAGTTTGAATCCATTCTCGGGCGTCCCTCTTCAGGGACGCGCCTCGTGCGCTCGTCATCGGCGAGCGCTGATCAACTAAAGCGCGCGCCTTGAGTGCGGTCATAACCATCTTCGGCAAAGCTGGCGGAGTGGGTACGGTCATAGCCATCTGCGGCAAACGTGGCCGAACCGGTGCGGCTGTAACCGTCCTCAGCAAAGCTTGAGGAGTGGGTGCGGTCGTAGCCATCTGCTGCAACAGCGGCCGAGCCGGTGCGGCTGTAGCCGTCTTCAGCAAAGCTCGAAGAGTGGGTACGGTCGTAACCGTCTGCTGCAAACGCATTTAAAGCCAGTACAGAGAGGGCGGTGGCGAGGATCATTCGGGTTTTCATGGTTGTGCTCCTTGTTGCGTGTCTGGGTTGTTGTGTTTCGATAGGTTCAGATTACTCCCATCAAATAGATTAAAAAGCGCAAAAAATAGCGCTTAAATATCTACTTGTTAGATGTATTTGGGCGTTCCTCGAGAATGTCGAGTGCGGCTTCAGGGTCGATTAACCCAAGGCGCCTCAATCATCGGAGCAGAGCTGAATGTAGGAAGGAGTGTGTCGCGTGGGAATTAACTGACAATTAATACGTTTAATTCTTATTTGTGGATGCCTTTTTCATTTGCGCATTACCTATTTTTCACGGGCTGCCGCTCAGGCTTCTCCGGGCATAAAAAGCAGACTCAATAATTGCTTTGTCCCCCTGGAGCGTTGACCCGAATGAATAAACTTCCACAGATCACCCTCGCGTTCTGGGTGATGAAAATCTGCGCCACCACGTTGGGCGAAACCGCCGGTGACTTGCTGTCGATGACCTTGAATGTGGGGTATGCCGTCAGTTCAATGCTGTTGCTCAGTGTGTTTGTCCTGACCTTGCTGACTCAGTTGTTCTCCAAAACCTACAACCCTGTGCTGTATTGGCTGGTGATTCTGTCCACCAGCACGGCAGGCACCACCCTGTCCGACTTCATGGACCGCACATTGGGCCTGGGCTACGCCTCGGGGTCATTGATCCTGGTGTCGATACTGGTGGCGATTTTTGCGTTGTGGAAATGGAGTGGAGAGTCCCTCAACGTCAACAACGTGCAGACGCCACGGGGTGAGTTGTTCTACTGGATGGCGATTTTGCTCTCCAACACGTTGGGCACTGCATTGGGCGATTATTTGGCAGACGATTCCGGGCTGGGATTTGCGGGCGGAGCGCTGTTTATCGGCGCAACCATCGGGCTGGTGGTACTGGCACGCTACTTCACCCGTATCTCTTCGGTGGTGCTGTTTTGGGTGGCGTTCGTGTTGACGCGGCCGTTCGGCGCGACGTTGGGCGACTTCCTGACCAAACCCCATGAAAAGGGCGGTCTCGATTTCGGTACAGTCGGATCATCGTTGGTATTGGCGGGGATTTTGGTGGCAATGATTGCCGGTGCTGCCTACGCGAAAAACCGACAAGCCCGGCCTGCGGTGGCCGAGTTGTCTTGACCTGAACTCCCCTTCCAGGCGCGCACGTGCGCCTGGAAGGGGGAACAGCTTTTAGTCGGTCTCGATCCGCGAGTGTTTACGCGTGTCTTTCATGGTGGCGTAAACGAACAGCGAGCAAGCGATACAGGCGGTGACGTACCAGTAATAGCCGGTCTCCATGCCCGCGCTTTTGAACCACAGCGCGATGTATTCAGCGGTGCCGCCGAAGATCGACACGGTCAGCGCGTACGGCAGGCCGACGCCTAGTGCGCGAATTTCAGTCGGGAACAGTTCCGCTTTCACCACGGCGTTGATCGAGGTGTAGCCACTGACGATGATCAGCGCGGCCATGATCAGGAAGAACGCGCCCCACCAGGTGGTGATGGTGTGCAGCGTGGTCAGGATCGGCACAGTAAACAGGGTGCCCAATACACCGAATGCGATCAGGATCGGACGGCGCCCGACTTTATCCGAGAGCCCGCCTACCAGTGGTTGCAGGCACATGAACAGGAACA
This sequence comes from Pseudomonas sp. WS 5071, assembly GCF_012985765.1. NCBI lineage: Bacteria > Pseudomonadati > Pseudomonadota > Gammaproteobacteria > Pseudomonadales > Pseudomonadaceae > Pseudomonas > Pseudomonas sp. WS 5071. The sequence goes on from NZ_JAAQWY010000004.1 coordinate 187,017, forward strand.
GCGTAGCGGCTGAAATAGTGGTGGAGTCGGAGATGCTCATGCCCACCGTGTTCACCAGGTATTTCTGCATGTACGTGGTGTAGGTGTAGAACGCCAGTGTGCCGCCCATGGTCAGGCCGACCACGGTCATCAGCTCTTTTGGGTGACGCAGCAAGGTGCGCATGGCGCTTTCTTTGGGCTTGACCTTGACCTTGTTGAACGACTCGGTCTCTTCCATGCCGCGACGCAAGAACAACGCAACCACCGCACACAGAGCGCCGATCACGAACGGGATGCGCCAGCCCCAGCTGTACAGTTGCTCTTCAGTCAGGGTTTGTTGCAGCACGATCAGAACGCCCAGCGCGATGAGCTGGCCCGAGATCAGGGTCACGTACTGGAAGCTGGAGAAGAAGCCGCGACGTTCCTTGGTGGCCATCTCGCTGAGGTAAGTGGCCGAGGTGCCGTATTCACCACCCACCGACAACCCTTGCAGCAAGCGGGCGAACACCAGCAGGATCGGCGCGCCGACGCCAATGGTTTCATAACCCGGGGACAGGGCGATGATCAGCGAGCCGAAACACATCAGCAGCACCGAGGCCATCAACGCGGCTTTACGGCCTTTGCGGTCCGCGTACAGGCCCATCAGCCAGCCGCCGATCGGGCGCATCAGGAAGCCCACGGCAAAAATCGCGGCGGTGTTGAGCAATTGAGCGGTGGTGTCACCTTTCGGGAAAAACGCCTTGGCGAAGTACAGCGAAAAGGCGGCGTACACGTACCAGTCGTACCACTCGACCATGTTGCCGACGGAACCGCTGAAAATGGATTTGATACGGCTGGAGGTGGTCTTTTCTTTCGGGGTCGCAGGAACCGACCCGGCAGGCAAGGTGCTGGAGTTATCCATTAACTGGATCCTTCTTTTTTTGGTTTTGTTATAGCGCGTCAAAACGCGTGCTTACCGGGACGTAGCAGGAGTTGTGCCAAGATGTAAAGACCCGGTTTACAAGGGCGAAACCCAAGCGGGTGAGCGGAATCTCGCTCAAAACCCAAACGCGATAAGCGGAAATCCGCCTATCGGTGGACGCCTTGGCGCCGCGCTGTTCGAAGCATGTGCAGCGGGTTAGTCGGTGTTTAAGAATGCTTCGCGCACCAGCCCATGACGCTGCATTTTTTCGTTCAGGGTGCGGCGCGGCAGTTGCAACTCGGCCATCACCGCTTTGATATCGCCTTTGTGTCGACTCAGCGCGGCGCGCAGGCATTGCGCTTCAAAGGCTTCCTGTTGGGCCACTAACGAGTGGCCGATATCGGGGGCATCCCATTGCGGTTCGCCCAGCCCCAATACCCGCCGTTCCGCTACGTTGGCCAGCTCGCGCACGTTCCCCGGCCAGTCGTGGCTGAGCAAGCGGGTTAACTGCGCGCCACTGAGGGGTTGCACGCTGCGGCCCAGGCGCTCGCCTGCACTGTGGGAGAAAAACGCATACAACAAGGGAATGTCTTCGCGGCGTTCGCGCAAGGGCGGCAGCCGCAACTCGGCCACGGTCAGGCGGTAAGCCAAATCTTCGCGAAAGCGTCCGGCCCGAGCTTCTTCGAGCAGGTCGGGTTTGGTGGCAGCGATGATCCGTAAATCCACCTCAATGCTTTGGTTGGAGCCCAGGCGTTCAAGTTTTTGCTCTTGCAACACCCGCAGCAGTTTCGCTTGTTGGGCCAGTGGCATGCTTTCGATTTCATCGAGGAACAACGTGCCGCCGTCGGCGTATTCCAGCTTGCCGATGCGTTTGCCCTGGGCGCCGGTAAAAGCGCCGCTTTCGTGGCCAAACAGTTCGGCTTCGAACAGTTGCTCGGGGATGGCTGCACAGTTGAGTGCCACAAAGGGCTGGGCGGCACGCGGCCCGCAATCGTGCAGGCAGCGGGCCACTAGCTCTTTACCGCTGCCGGTTTCGCCGCGGATCAGGACGTTGACCGGCAACGGGGCCAACTCCATCACCTGCCTGCGCAAGGTCTGCAGGCTGCGGGACACGCCCAGCAAACGGCGGTCGAGCTGTTCGCGCACATCGACCTGTTCATGCAGGCGGCGGTTTTCCAGTACCAGACGACGTTTCTCCAGCGCGCGGCGCAAGCTGCTGAGCAGGGCTTCGGGGCTAAAAGGTTTTTCGAGGAAGTCATACGCGCCTTCACGCATGGCCTCGACCGCCATGGGCACATCGCCATGCCCGGTCAGCAGGATCACCGGCAAGTCGGCATCCAGTTGTTGCAAGCGTTTGAGCAGGGCCAGCCCTCCCATGCCGGGCATGCGCACGTCGCTCACAATTACCCCGGCAAACTGCGCGGGCAAGTGATGCAGGCAATCTTCGGCACAACTGTAGAGTTGCACGTCAAAGCCGCTGAGGCTCAGCCATTGCTCAACTGCGGTTCGAATACTGGCCTCATCATCGACCACGATGACCGAATCAAACATGTCTCAAGTGTCCTGTGCGATGGGCAACGTCAGTGTGAACAGTGCGCCATCGGCGTGGTTACACGCTGTCAGTCGACCGCCGAGTTCGTGAACGATTGCGTATGACACTGCCAGCCCCAACCCCAAACCGTCGCCCACGGGTTTAGTGGTGAAAAAAGGGTCGAAAATTTTACCCAGATTTTCGTCGTCGATCCCGCCACCGCTGTCGCTGACGGTTAAATGCCATAACTGCTGATCGGCTTCGATACGGATCTCCAGGTGCTTGCGCGGTTTGTCGCGCATGGCGTCCAGCGCATTGCGCAGCAGGTTGATCATGACCTGCTCCAGACGAATTGCATCGCCGCGCACCCAGGCCGGACGACTCAGCCGGGTCTGCAGCTCAACCCCTTCGTCTTTCAGACGCGGCTCCACCAACTGCAAAGCCTGATCCACCACGCTGGCCAGATCCAGGCGCTCGCGCAGGCCGCTGGGGCTTTGTCGGGCGTAGGTTTTAAGGTGCCCGGTGAGCGCAGCCATGCGTGTCAGCATGTGCTCCAGAGGCGTAAGGGCTTTATACGCGTCTTCGATGCGGCCATGGTCGAGCAAAAGACGCAAGGTCGCCAACTGCATGCGCTGGGCAGTAAGCGGTTGATTGATCTCATGTGCCAGCGCCGCCGACATTTGCCCCAGCGCCGCGAGTTTGGCCGACTGCACTAGGCCATCTTGGGCGGTGCGCAAGTCCCGCGTGCGGGCTTCGACCAGTTGCTCAAGTTCTTCACGATTGCGTTGGCGCAAACGGCCAATGCGCCAGCGCTGGAACAGGAACAACCCCAGAAACACCAGCGTCAGCCATAAGCCGACGGCCGCCAGTGCTGCATTGCGTTCGTCGTCAGTGGCGGTGGGTGGTTTGCGTAACAAATGCAGGGTCCAGCCTTCGGCTTTCAGAGGCAATGTCCCCCACAGATAATCAGCCGGGCCGTCGGGACCTTCCACGCGGGTCAAGAAGCTGTTGTCTTCAAAGCTGCGCAGGGTGCGGGTCGGCATCAGGGTCAGGGGCTGTTTATCGTACTGTCGGGTCACGGTGATGCTGTCACGGTCACTGTCATTGAGCGTGCGCAGGTGGCGATAACGCCAGCCGGGTTGATTGGCGATAAACACGATGCCGCGTGCATCGCTGACCAGCAGGGTGTCGTTGCCCTGGCTCCATTCGCGCTCCAGTTCGGGAAACTCAAGTTTGACCACAATGGCGCCCAGAAAGCGTCCGTCGGCATCCGTGACGGCGCTGGACAAAAAGTAGCCCGGGATTCCGCTGGTCACGCCCACGGCATAAAACCGGCCGGTACCCTGACTGCGGGTCTGGCTGAAATAGGGGCGGAATCCGTAGTTATGGCCCACGTAACTGTTGGATGTGTTCCAGTTGCTGGCAGCCACCGCCAGCCCGGTGCTGTCGAGCAGTTCCAGCGTGGACGATTGCGCGGCACCGTTGATGCATTCCAGCTTGCGATTGAGCAGGTCTTGCACGTCTGGGGTGACGTGCCCTGCCAGCGCGGCAATCAGCTCCGGGTCTTGCGCCAGCACGGCGGGCAGGGCGCGGTAACGTTCGATCAGGGTGTGCAGCGAATTGGCATACAAGCTCAGTTGCTCGGGCCCGCGCCGGGCGCTTTCTTCCAATGCATGTTGCCTGGCCTGCTGCATGGCCCAGCCGCCGGCAACCACCGCCCCGGCCAGAATCAATACGGTATACAGCGCCAAACGCAGATAACGGGACGTCACGGGCATAGTGGCAATACGCTCGATTATGGGGCGCAAACCATAGCATGCGGGGCTGTCGGGTCAGTAATGGCGTTTGTGCAAAGGCGCACAAAGCATGACGCAGGTCTATGTCCGGCCGGGGTAATACCCACGCGTGGTTGCATTCGTCAGCGCCTGCGCGGCATTAAATAACTACCGCATGCCACGCTTTGATCCTGTTTAGGGTGCGCTTTTCATTCACGGAAATACCAGACATGCGTTTTTTCTCGAAAGTGCCTGAGCGCGCACCCACATTGCTGTCGGGCAAGCAATGGGCGCAGCAGCAAGCGCTGGCCTTTATGGCGGCTAACATGCAGACCCACTTCGCCGGGTTCGACAAGGCGCAGATCAAACACTACATCGCCTTGCAGCGTGAGGCCCAAGCATCGATCAAGGCAGCCGAAACCGAAAATGCCCGCTTCAGGGAGGCGTTCAAATCCGCTCAGATGGCCCGGTTGAAAGACGCACTGAAAACCCTGACCGGTGATGATGTCGACCCGGAACAGGCCAGAATCTACACCCGCTACCTGGAAACCAAAGAAGGCCGCACCCCCCTGGACCTGCTGAGTGAGTGGCTTGAACCCGCGCCGAAACAGCAGGAGAACCCGCGCAGGTGGCGTCGTGCCCTGGACGAGTCCAAGGTCGTTGAACACGTGCGTTCAATGACGTTGTGGGAGGCCGCTTGTGCCAATTTCGGTTTCACTACCGACTCGATCTTTCTCAAGCCGTTCAGCTTCGTCGAGGCCAGCTTTATCCGTTATGGACCCGCCCGCAAGGCCATGGATGTCAGGGGCTTTATCGCCATTGTGCGTAACCTCGACATGGGCTCGGCGTTAGCCCACAGCCTTTTAGACGCTGCGGGGCCTGAAGGCGTATTGAATACGTTGTTGGTTCAAAGTGTCAGGGCCCGTTTTGAGTTTGAGGTGCTCGAGGCCTATCGAAATATGGCGGTCAGTGGGGTCACACGCGTGGCTTACCACCGGTTGCTCAACGTGTTCAATGATGAAATAGCGTGTGAAATTCACCCGGTTTCCATGGCGCGCTCGGCACGAGGGCTGTTTGAACATCGCATGACCATGCCCCTGCTGGTGTTGCATTTCGAAGGCGAAACCGGCGTGTACAGCTATTTCCCGAACCGGCCGGGCGGGGCGCTGCTCTACCATCCGTCAGGGACCGATTTCAAAGCGCATTTTCGGCAGCAACTCAAACAAAGCCATAAGGCAAAGAACCTCGGGTGGTTCGCCGGCCAACTGCCGTTGCCTGCCTTGGGCAGCTTTCAGAAGCTGTTGAGTGATGAACCTCGTCCTGCGGACTTAAGCTGGTTAGCGGGGGCGTTATATGACGGTTTCCATTTAGCGTTCCCGGAGCCCACGCTGGACTCCCTGGTCTTTGACGTTGAGCCGGTGGCGTATCCCCGCCAGAAGCTGGTCGAGGTGTTGAGCCGGTATCAGGTCAACCGTTACACCACCAACCTCAACCTGCTGGCTACCACTCGCTCCGAGGCCGATTGGCAGGCGCTGAAGGAGGCCATGCTGGCTATAGGCCAAGAAGTATTGAGCTTGCTGACGACCCCGGTGCCAGGCGGGGTGACAGGGCTGAATCGGGTGATGCAAGGGGTGGTGTTTGGCTCGCTTGGCTACAGCGTCGTCAAAGGTGTGATCGACGCGAGCCAAGGAGAATCCAGCGAATTCGCCAGTGCTTTGGCCGACACGGCTGATCTGTTACTTAGCGGATGGCTGATCGGACTGGGCGGTAACCTTCATCGCCAGCGCATGAATACGTTGTGGCAACAGTTAGGGGAACCGCGAAAAGTCACGTTTGCTGACGGCAAAACTGAACTGTGGCGCCCCGGTCTGGAGCCCTATACGCAGGTGCAAGCCAGTACGCTGGATAGCCTGACGCCCACAATTGAAGGGATTTACGAGATCAACGACAGGCTGTACGTCAAGGTCTACGAGGGCGACCTGCACCGCGCTGCCGAAATCGTCTACGACCCGGTTGGCAAGCATTACGTGCTCAATACCGCGGATGCCCACGCGTACCGGCCAGCGGTGAAGTTCGATCCGGCCAAGCAGATGTGGCGGCTGGTATTGGACGATGTCGATACCCTCAGTGACGCGCAAATGGTGCAACGCATGCTGCCCTTTGACGCGACGCGCGTCCTGCTCCCGGAAATCGAGCTGATGCTGCGCATTACCGCCACCACGCGTTTGCAACTGGAAGCCGTCTGGCAGGGGCACCCCATGCCGGGGCCTTTGGCGGACGGGGTGCGCCGGTTACGGGTTGAACAGCAGATCAACCACATTATCGAGGTGCTGCCCTTGCGCGCAGAAATGCCCGCCCATGCCGAACCCGCCGTGTTCGCCCTGCTCACCCGGCTGCCACACTGGCCCGCGGATACCGTGCTCAATGTGTTTGATCAGCACGGTGAAAACATGATGTCTTACGGGCCGGACGTGCGCCCCGGCCAGGACGTGCACACCATTGAAATCAAACGGCTGGACACGGGCCGTTACGTTGCCCGCGATGATGTGACGCAAGGGGCGGCCAGTGCCGAGCACCTGTTCACATTGATAGTGGATCAGTTGCCAGATGATTCCGTGCTGGGCCGCGAGCACAACCCCGCAGCCGGCAAAATCAGCCGCATTGCCACTATCCGTGAACAGATCGCCCAATTGGCCAAAACGGAACACGCCTTGTTATTTCAGGCGTTAACCGTGCTTGAAGGCCATCAGCGTTCAGACCCGGTGGCCAGCCGCAACCCGGCCAATCAGTTCCTGCCGCGCGTGTGCCCACCCTTTACGACGAGGGCTTCGGCGCTGGTGGCCAAATTACATGGCCTCAATCCCGCGCTGTCCGTTGAGTGCATTGAACAATTGCTGACGCAGCACCCGTTCACTGCCAGTCAGGCCGCTCAAGCGCTGCAGAGCAATCTTCAGCCCATTCCGTTTTCCGAGGCAGCCGATCGCCTCAAAGTACAGCTGCGCATCGATCAGGCGCTCGACGGGATTTATCACGCCCGCGCCTTTAACCCCGATATAGATCAATGGACCCGTGAATTTGCCAGAGGCTTGCTCAACGACAAACTGGACCGCCATCTGGCGATTACCGAGTATGGCGACCCGCAGAACATCAAACCGTTTATCCCTCTGGGGCCAGACGATACAGCGGTGGAATTGCGTCATTACGGAAACGGTGTCTACGAGGCGTATGACTTTCGTAACGGCGGTGTCATCCCGGTGCCTGCTACCCGTGACAGCTTCTACCTGGCGCTGGCGTCGGTTTTACAGCCCCATGAGCGCACGATTCTGGGCATGAGCCATGCGACAGATGCCGAGGGGCTGCGCAAGACCCTGGGGGATGCGATGTCTGCCATGCGACAACCGGCGGGTGAAGTCCGCCTGTGGGACAACTCGGCCAGTCAATTTGTGCAGGACGTGCGGCTGCCCCGCGACCTGAAGGCTGACAGCTTGGGGCTGTACGACCTGAACGGTAAAAAGTACCTGCCGCTTTACGGCTCGGTGTTTCACGTCGAACGCGACCCGGTGCGGCCTAAGTGGCGAATGAAACACCCCTCCAAGGTCGGGGTCGATGCCCCGGTTCTGGAGCACAACTATGACGGGGCATGGCGGGCCAGCACGGAAAATCCCTTGCAATGGCAGGGGCTGACGCTTTTGCGCCGCTTGCGGGCGGCCCCTGTGTCGTTTGAAGACGCGGTGGGCAAACAGATCCTGCAGGTCAGTCATACGGACGAAGGGGTATTGCGTCAGGTGCACATGAATAATCGGGTAGCTCCGCCGTTGTTGATGGACACCTGGAAACGCTTTGAAATCGAGGCCGAGATTCAGCGCTTCGTCAATTCCATGCAAGAGCACTATTCCCTGCGCACGGCCCGTGCTGACATTCAGCTGTTATTGCTGCAAAGCCTGCCGGGCTGGCCTCGCGATAAAGTCCTGCAAGTGGTGGATGCGCAGGGCAATACCCTGGCCGAGTACGGGGCTGATCTGAGCAGCGAGCTTCCCCGGGTCAGGCTTTCGCGTGAAGATGCCAGTAATGGCAGCTTGCTGCGAGCGTTGCTGATGCGACTGGACCGGTCGCAGACTCAACAGTTGCTCGGCGAGTACGACCCGATCATTGAGCAGCGCATGCTGGCCCTGGCCAAAAAAATTGGCGCCCATGCCCAGGCGCGTATGCCGGAACTGTTCAAGTCGCTCTACGAAAAAGAGGAGAAAAGCGCTGACCCACATGTGCACGTGTTGCACAAAGGCGCCGATCAACTGCCCCTCAGTGTTATCAAACACCTGCTCAGCCACGCCACCGGCCATGAGAAGACCGAATACCTGGACAAAGGCGATATCGCCCCGCGACTCTCGGAACACATGCTCGCGTCCGCACGTGAGGTGCGCCTGACCCGTGCCTATGAAGGCCTGTACCTGGAGGCCACGGCCACTCCGGACAGTGAAAAGCTCACGTTGCATATGCTGCAAGCTTTGCCTGGCTGGCCGGCGAACGTGGCAATCGAAGTGCGCAGCCAGACAGTCGACGGAGAGAGGCTGGACAGTATCGGTACGGCCGAGCCCGGTCGTTATCGCTTGCTGGTTAAAGAGGAACACGGCTACCGGGCATATTCGTCCGAGGGCCAGCCTTTAAACAGCGTGCCTGAAACGGGCAATAACCTGTTGTCTTCCATCCTGCATGTGCTGAGCGACGAGGAACGCAGTGCGCTCGGGCTTGAGGGGGTTCACGACAACCGGACGCTGGCGGCAAAAATCAGCGAACGGGCTTTTGCCCACCGCGCAAGTGTCAAAACCTTGTTGGGGCTGGACACTGACAAGCCGTGGATGGAACCCGCGATCAAGGTCGATGCCTCGTTTATGGCTTATCCCGTGTACCCGCCTTCCGGGCAAGGGGCGCATTCCAACGATTTGATCCGCAAGACCGTTCTTCTTTATCCCAGGCTAAGTGGCGAAGAGATCAATGGATTTCTGAATGGATTGGGCGAAAACGAGGCCGCTCGGCACCGGGAACTTGAGCGCTTGCGGGTTGAGTATCAGACCACCCGTGAGCAGCTGGAGGCCTGGGCAGCCCAGTCAGTGGTCGCCCAAGGTGCCGACCATGCAGTGCCCAACCCCGAACGCCGCGACATCATGCAGCGGATTTTAAGTGCATGGCGCAAAGAAACCGACAGGGCGTATTCAGACGATGGCCAGTTCCTGGGCTACAGCCTGGACCTTTCAAACCTTCCCGTCGGTGACTTGCCTGCGCTGAGCGGAGATTTCAGTCACGTCGGGGCGTTGTCCATGGACGGCATGCGGCTGTTCAATGGCTCGAATGAGTTTTTGAGTCGTTTTACCGGGCTGCGTTGGCTTTCGATGGCCAACAACCTCTTGCGAACCCTTCCCGCCGCTGCATTGGACCTGACCGGGCTGACGAAACTTAACCTGAGTGGAAATCGCATCGAATTGACGCCTGAGAGTGTGCAAAAACTCAGCGCACTGACCTCGCTCAGGGTGTTGAATCTTAATTTCAACCTCATCGGACAAAGCGCTTTACCGCTGCCGGGGTTCGCGCCGGTGCCCGACGTCACGCACATGAGAGAACTGCGCCAATTGCACCTGCGCGGCAATCAAATGATGGTGTGGCCAACGGGGTTGCTCGGCCTGACAAACATTGAAACGGTGCGCCTGGACTTCAATATGATCACCGTCATCCCGCAAGCGGTGTTCGATGTGCCGGACGCCAGCCCGGTCAACCGCAATACTCACTTGCACGGCAATCCGTTAAACGGCGAAACCCGTGAGCGCATGGCCGAGTATCAGAGGCGTTCAGGCTTGAATTTTGGCGTGCTCCTGCGTCGCAGGCCGGTCGAGGTGCGCGATGACCCGGTGCAGGACGTGGCAGCCTGGTTATCGCGTGACCTGCCACGCAGCGAACGAACCCGCCGAACGCGGCAATGGAACTTGCTTCAACGCGAAGGCCGGGTGGCGGAGGACTTTTTCCGCCTGATCCGCGACATGACCGGGTCCAAGGACTATATGACGTCATCTACCCGGCAGCAGATTCAAGACCGGGTATGGGAGATGATCGACCTGATGCTCGAATCCACGGCACTGCGCCGGGACGTTTTTAACGAAATAAACATGGAAGTGACCTGTGCCGACGGCGTCATGGTCATCTTCGGCAACCTCGAAGTGTTGACCTGGGTCCACAAGGTCGAGCGCACCAGCAATGAGCAAACCATTGCCGCGAACTTGTTAAAACTGGCCAAAGGCATGTTCCGGATGCGTCAGGTGGACCAGCTTGCGAACCAGGACATCAGGGAACGCTACCAGGCAGGTGGCCACCCGGACGATGCAGAAATCCAGCTGTTTTATCGTGTTCACCTAGCCGAAGAGCTCGATCTGCCGACACAAACCCGTGGCATGCACCATGAACAAATTGCCGGGGTCACGCCGAACAAACTGGACGATGCCAAACACTACATCTTGAGCCTGGAGGCCACGCCTGCGCTGCAATATTCCATCACCCGTGAAAAATTTTGGCGCAGGTTTCTCAAGCGGCAATATGCGCAGCGCTTTACTGCCATTCGCGACGAGTACGATAAAAAATGCGATGCCTTATCCAGCCAAAGCGAACGCCTGGGCGAACAGGAATACATCAGGCTGGGGGAGGCGGCGGCGGCTGAGCACAAACAGGCCCGAGAAGCATTGTTTGATGAGTTGACGCGCTTTGAGCAAGCGGCAGCCAACCGCGAACTGGAAAGCACGACCTTCTGACCGTTACCGCGCACGTGATAATCACCACCGCCCTGACGCCGTCCTGTCAGGACGGAGGTGTGGCAGAGCCGCCGATCAGGCCTTGATGGCAATTGCACTCAGCAACTGACCTTCCCACACTGCAAATTGCCCTTCGATTTCTTTCCCGTGGTGCCACTGCGCCGACAGTTCAGTGAGCAGGCGCAGGCGTACATGGCCGTCTTTGCTCCAACTGAGGAGCTCGGCATGCTCAAAGTAAAAGCGTTTTTGCACCAGCGGAAACAGCGCCTTGAACAGGCTTTCCTTGAGTGAAAACGTCAACGTGACGAGGAGGGCGAGATCCTCGGCGCAGCCTGCGGCCATGCGCTGCAGCTCATCCGGGGTCAGGATTTCTTTGGCCAGACGCCGGGCGCGCTCGTCACTGAGCAGGTTCTCAAGGTCGATGCCTAACCCTTGCCATTCACTTTTGAGTGCCACCAGCGCGGCGGCCCGGCCGTTGCTGTGGGTGATGGTCCCCGCGATGTGGTCGGGCCACACCGGGGCGCGGTCTTCACCGATGCCGGGCGTAGCGAGGGTGCCATCCAGCTGCAGCACGGCCGCTCGCGCGCACAGGCGTCCGGCGAGAAATTCGGTTTGGCGTTTGGCAACAGAGCGTTGAATACTGGCGGGCATTTCGATTGCACTGCACCCAAAGTCGTCAATCGACAGTTGAGCAGGCGTGAAATCGGTACTGCACCATGCACTGCCGGGCAGCGCGTGAGGCAAGGGCCAGTCGGCACGCAACGGGGTGCAGCAGGCGGGCAGGGCGGGGAGTCGAGTCATGCCGCGCATTTTGCCGGGTCCGCGCCGTGCTGGGTAGTCGCTTGAAACGGTTGGGCTATTGTTCAGAGTGTGTTCAGGGCCGCAACGATAGAGTGGCCACGTGTTTAACGCCTTTGGAGGCGCGATCAGGCTTGGGAGAGCGCGATGAAATTGCTGGTGGTTGAAGATGAGGCGCTGTTGCGTCATCACTTGCAAACCCGCCTCAGGGAAGGGGGGCATGTGGTCGAGGCAGTGGCCAACGCCGAGGAAGCGCTGTACCAGGCCGGGCAGTTCAACTACGACCTGGCGATGATTGACCTGGGGCTGCCGGGGCTCGGCGGGCTTGAGCTGATTCGCGAGTTGCGCCAGCGTGGCAAGACGTTCCCGATCCTGATTCTGACGGCCCGCGGCAATTGGCAAGACAAGGTCGAAGGGCTGGCCGCAGGCGCTGACGACTATGTGGTCAAGCCGTTCCAGTTCGAAGAGCTGGAAGCACGCTTGAATGCCTTGTTGCGCCGTTCCAGCGGTTTTACCCAGTCCACCATCGTGGCGGGCGAACTGGTGCTCGACATCAATCGCAAGCAGGCGGTGCTGGAGGGCGAACCACTGGCGCTCACGGCTTATGAATACCGGATTCTGGAATACCTGATGCGCCATCACCAGCAGGTGGTGGCCAAGGACCGACTGATGGAGCAGCTGTACCCGGATGACGAGGAGCGTGATCCGAATGTGATCGAGGTGCTGGTCGGGCGCTTGCGACGCAAGTTGGAGGGGGCAAACGGCTTTAAGCCAATCGATACGGTGCGCGGCATGGGGTATCTGTTTACTGAGCGCTGCCGATGATTCGTTCGCTGCGCGTTCGACTGATGCTCGCGGCCACCTTGCTGGCCGTGCTGTTCATGCTGGCGCTGTTACCGGCTATGCAAGGTGCATTCAGTCTGGCGCTCAAGGGCGCCATCGAGCAGCGTTTGGCATCGGATGTAAACACCTTGATTTCGGCGGCACGGGTCGAAAAAAATCACCTAAAAATGCCGGCCTTGCTGCCGGATGAACAATTCAACCTGCCGGACAGTCGCCTGCTCGGCTACATCTATGACCGAGAGGGCCGCCTGGTGTGGCGCTCGCGGGCCACTCAAGAAGAATCCATCAACTACAAGCCGCGCTACGACGGGCGCGGTAACGAGTTCGCAAGTATTCGTGAGGACAGCGGCGAAGAGTTCTTCGTCTATGACGTGGAGGTCAAGCTGCTCGGCGGCAAAAGCGCGGCCTTCAGCTTCGTGGCGTTGCAGCCCATGCGCGAATACAACATCACCCTCGCCGGGTTGCGTGAAAATCTTTACCTGGGATTTGGCGCGGCGTTAGTCGTGTTGCTGGCGCTGCTATGGATTGGATTGACGTGGGGGTTGCGTGCCTTGCGACGTTTAAGTCAGGAACTGGACCAGATCGAAGCTGGCGAGCGTGACAGCCTCAGCGAGCAGCACCCCCGTGAGTTGCTGCGCTTGACCGGCTCCTTGAACCGCTTGCTGCAAAGTGAGCGTGAACAGCGCACCCGCTACCGCGACTCGCTGGATGATTTGGCGCACAGCCTGAAAACCCCGCTGGCGGTGTTGCAGGGCGTCAGTGAAAGCATGGCCCAGCGCCCGCAAGACCGCGAGCAGGCGTGGGTGCTACAAACCCAGATCGAACGCATGAACCAGCAAATCAGCTACCAGTTGCAGCGTGCCAGCCTGCGCAAAAGTGGCCTGGTACGCCATCAGGTGGAACTGATTCCGGTGGTTGAAAGCCTGTGCAACACCCTGGACAAGGTCTACCGCGACAAACGGGTCAAAGTCAGTTTCGACATTGCCCCCCTCAGCCATGTACCGATCGAGCAAAACGCATTGCTGGAATTGCTCGGCAACCTACTCGAAAACGCCTACCGCCTGTGTTTGAGCCAAGTACGCATCAGCCTGCACCGCACGGCGGCCGGGATTGACGTGTGCGTGGAAGACGACGGCCCTGGCGTGCCTGCCGATCAACGGGCGCGCATCCTGCAACGCGGCGAACGCCTGGATCGCCAGCATCCGGGGCAGGGGATTGGCCTGGCGGTGGTCAAGGACATCATCGAAAGCTACGACGCGCAGCTGACCCTCGATGATTCGCCTTTGGGCGGCGCGGCATTCCGTATACGTTTTCCAGTCACGTGAAGCAGGCGGAAATCCGCCATCTCTTCCCATCGTTCCCGGCAAATGGGCGGAAACCCGCCAAAGTTGTCCTACAAAAAACTGACTTTAATTTCCTACAAGGCTATGTGCTATCGGGCTTTGAGCGTGTTTTGACAACGTTGGCCCGTGGCTTGCAATAAGTGCGAGAGGTCTGCCGATAGAGCAGCTCGACACAACAAATCCCTCCAAGTACAGGAGGGTTCGCGCTTTAGGCGTTGCCGGTCTCAGATGGAATGATGGCCGAGTGATGCACTTGAGGAACTTTGCAATGACGACTCGTCAGCCACTGTACAAATCCCTGTATGTGCAAGTGATCTTAGCGATCGCTATCGGTATCTTGTTGGGCCACTACTACCCGGAAACCGGTGTAGCACTCAAACCTTTGGGTGACGGCTTTATCAAACTGATCAAGATGGTCATTGCGCCGATCATTTTCTGTACGGTGGTGAGCGGTATCGCCGGTATGCAGAGCATGAAGTCGGTCGGAAAGACCGGCGGTTATGCGCTGCTCTACTTCGAAATCGTATCGACCATTGCCCTGTTGATCGGCCTGGTCGTGGTCAACGTGGTGCAGCCGGGCGCTGGCATGCACATCGACGCGTCTACGCTGGACGCCTCGAAAGTCGCGGCTTATGTGACCGCAGGCGCAGACCAAAGCATCGTCGGCTTCATCCTCAACGTGATCCCTTCCACCATCGTCGGCGCCTTCGCCAACGGTGACATCCTGCAAGTGCTGATGTTCTCGGTGCTGTTCGGATTCGCCCTGCATCGCCTGGGCGCCTACGGCAAGCCGGTGCTGGACTTCATCGACCGTTTCGCCCACGTGATGTTCAACATCATCAACATGATCATGAAGCTGGCCCCGTTGGGTGCACTGGGTGCCATGGCCTTCACCATCGGCGCCTATGGCGTGGGTTCGCTGGTGCAGTTGGGCCAGTTGATGATCTGTTTCTACATCACCTGCGTGCTGTTCGTACTGGTGGTGCTGGGCGGTATCGCGCGCGCTCACGGTTTCAGCGTGATCAAGCTGATTCGCTACATCCGTGAAGAGCTGCTGATCGTACTGGGCACGTCTTCGTCCGAGTCCGCGCTGCCACGCATGCTGGTGAAAATGGAGCGTCTGGGCGCCAAGAAGTCAGTGGTTGGCCTGGTGATCCCGACCGGTTACTCGTTTAACCTCGACGGTACCTCGATCTACCTGACCATGGCTGCCGTGTTCATCGCGCAAGCCACCGACACGCACATGGACATCACGCACCAGATCACCCTGTTGTTGGTGCTGCTGCTGTCGTCCAAGGGCGCTGCGGGCGTGACCGGTAGTGGTTTTATCGTACTGGCCGCGACCTTGTCGGCGGTAGGCCACCTGCCGGTTGCCGGTCTGGCGCTGATTCTGGGTATTGACCGCTTCATGTCCGAAGCCCGGGCCTTGACCAACCTCGTAGGTAACGCTGTGGCGACCCTGGTGGTTGCCAAGTGGGTCAAAGAGCTGGACGAAGACAAACTGCAAGTTGAACTGGCTTCCGGCGGTCGTCCGCTGGAAGAAACCCGTCCGGAAGACGACCTGGGTGTGGCTGAAGGCCCAACGCCCTCGTTGATGAAGTAATCCGTGACGCACTGAAAAACCCATCTTCGGATGGGTTTTTTTATGGTTGTCTGCGATTTGCTAGGGATGCTCCGATCAACTTGTCGTGCAGCCGCGGCAAGTTGCAATTTTCCAGGCACCTACAGCGTCATTGGACGAAAAGTGACCGAAAAATCATGTACGGAGAGCTTTTTCGACCGGTTCTCCGTGGT
>NZ_JAAQWY010000050.1:0-14711 GCF_012985765.1 Pseudomonas sp. WS 5071
CGCCACAGCTGTACATCGCGGTCGGTATTTCCGGCGCGATCCAGCACCTGGCGGGCATGAAAGACTCCAAAGTGATCGTTGCGATCAACAAGGACGAAGAAGCGCCGATCTTCCAGGTGGCCGATTATGGCCTGGTGGCGGACTTGTTCGAAGCCGTACCTGAGCTGGAGAAGCTGGTTTAATCCAGTCGCTTCACTTATAAAGAGCCCGGTCATCCGGGCCGTGGAGAAAGGCGGAACGCGGGTGTTCTGGCAAATTCTTCATGGCCTATGTGATCGGGCTTTTTAGTGTGTCTGATTTGGCTTAACGGAGTGTGAGGCATGGGTGTGCGGCATTTAAGCGGGTGGTTGACGGGGCTGATCTTGCTGCCCCTCGTGTCAGTGGCGGCAGGCAAATGCGAGCGCCTGATCGTGACGGGCAGCCCGGATGCGCCGCCATACCTCTGGCGCGACCCGGCCGATCCCGTGCATTTGATCGGTGCCAGTGCCGACCTGTTGCAGCAGGTGGCGCAAGACCTCGGTATCAAGGTTGAGGTGCTCTATGGCGGCAAGCGTTCCGAGGCGCAGAACGAGGTCCGTACGGGCCGTATGGACATGTTGGTGGATGCACCGCTGACCCTGGCAGGGTTGACTGCGCAGGACTACATTCACCCGCCGCTGGTACGTAATGACTACCTGGTCTGGACCCGCAAGGATTCGCCCCTTATTTATGAAACGCCGGATGACCTGCTTGGCCATACCGGTGCGCTTTCCGAAAAAGCCCGTATGACTGAAGCTTTCGACTCCTTTGCCCGGCACCAGCTTACGCTGGAGCGACAACCCGGCTTGACTCAAGCCTTCCAGAAGTTGCTGCTGGGGCAGGTCGAGTACGTACTGGCCGGGCGCTATGCGGGGATGGCCACCGTTCAGACGCTCGGGATCAGTGACGATGTGCTGGCCCATGCGCAGCCAATAGACCAGCCGGGGCTGTTTCTGGCGATTTCCCATGACTCGGCCTGCAATGAGCCGTGGTTGCGCGGACAGCTCGCCAAAAAGATGACAGAATTGCCGGCGTCCGGCCTGAGTGAGGCGGCACTGCAACGCAACCTGAAGCGGTGGAAAAACCAGCTGCAACAGCCGGTCAACGCTCCAAAACAGTAGGAATTCCCAGTGACAATTCGACCACTTTTTGCTGCCCTGGCCGTTGTGGCTTTGGCGGGCTGTGCAGCTGATCCTGCGCCGAATGAACAAATGCGTCTGACCGAGCAGGCGCTGGAACAAGCCCGTGCTGTGGGCGCCAATGCCGACGACAGTGCCGAGCTCAAACAAGCCGAAGACAAGTTGGCCCGCGCGTCGGCCGAGATGACCGAAAGCGCTTATAAAGATGCCCGTATGCAGGCTGAACAGGCCGAACTGGATGCGCGTCTGGCAGAGGCCAGTGTGCTGACGCTCAAAAGTCAGGAGCAATTGAACGTGCTCAACACGCGTATCGCACGTTTGCGCAAACAACTGGCGGAGGCCCAATGAGCATTAAGTCAGTCATGTATGGTGCGTTACTGATCACCGGCGCGGGGCTTACCGGCTGTGCGGGGCATCACGCCAGCGAACAGGCACTGCAACAGGCGGCCAGCGATTTTCAGTCGGTAAAAGAAGACACCAACGTGTTGCGTATCGCGCCCAAAGACGTGATCAGGGCCGGTGAATCGCTGGCCCGTGCCGAGCGTCTGTCCAGTTACTGGGGCAGTGGTGAAGATGTTGCCCACTACGCCTATTTGAGCCAGCGCTACAGCGATATCGCGCGGGAGCACACCCAGCAGGTACTCAATCAGGAGCGCGCCGCCAAACTTGAACTGGAACGTCAACGCCTGCAACTGGCCTTGCGGGAGGCCAAACTGTTGAGTGTTCAACAGCAGGGACAATGGCTGGAAGAGCAAATCCTGAACTTGGCGACCAACGAATCGGATCGTGGCCTGGTAATGACCCTGGGCGACGTACTGTTCGACACTGGCGAAGCGGACCTGAAGAACTCGGCCAATCGCACAGTGCTCAAACTGGTGCAGTTTCTTCAGTTGAACCCCAAGCGTGTTGTGCGCATTGAGGGCTACACCGACAGCACGGGCGGTAAAGAAGATAACCTCAAGTTGTCTCGCGACCGTGCTCAAGCCGTTGCTGACGTACTGATTGACTTGGGTATTGATGAAAAACGGATTCAGGTTGAAGGCTATGGCGACGAATACCCGGTGGATGTAAACGCCACGGAGCGTGGTCGGGCGCAGAATCGTCGTGTGGAAATCGTGTTTTCTGACGAAAAAGGTCAATTGAGCGCCGCCCGTTAATCCCTCTCCTCAATACATCACAGGTAGTCGCTGCCGGGCGGCGACTACAGGCGTACAAATTCAGTCTGTACCCATACAGTTACACCCAGCCCGGCACTGTACGGCTCAGATGGATGACAACTGTGCCCGTACACTTCTAAACTGTTCCGGTATTGTTCTTCACAACAAAAAAAACGCCTGAACATCGAGTGCTGTGCCATGACCAACCTTTTGCTTTATCAACGTATAGCCCAGCAATTGGCTGAGGATATTCGGCGCGGCGTTTATCAGCCCGGCGAGCGCGTACCGTCTGTGCGCAAAATGAGCTCGCAGCTCAATGTCAGTCATGCCACGGTGCTGCAGGCGTATGCCAACCTTGAAGATCAAGGGTTGATCCGCGCCCGCCCGCAGTCAGGCTATTACGTCCACCAAACGCCTGCCCTGACAGCGCCTACACCTGATATCGCGCGCGTTGAACGGCCGGGTCTGGTGACGCGCAGCAGCATCATCCAGCAAGTGTTGGTTGAATCGCGACGTGAAGGTGTGTTCCCGCTGGGTGCTGCGGTGCCCAGCGTCGATTATTTGCCCGTGCGAGCGTTGCATCAGCAGTTGGCCAAAGTCACGCGCTTCCACAGCCCGCGTGCGTTCAGTTACATGTTCAGCCCAGGTTTTGAGCCGTTGCGTCGTCAGGTGGCGATACGCATGCGAGATGCCGGCGTGGTCGTCGACCCGTCGGAAGTGATCATCACCCACGGCTGCGTCGATGCCCTGCAAATGTCATTACGGACCCTCACGCGCCCCGGGGACCTGATCGCTGCTGAATCCCCGACGTATTACGGGCTTTTGCAGCTGGCTGATTTGCTGGGTTTGAAAGTGATCGAGATCCCCAGTGATCCTGCCACTGGCATGAGCCTCGAAGCGTTGCAATTGGCCGCCAATCAATGGTCGATCAAAGCCTTGGTCCTGACCACGCGCTTGAGCAATCCGTTGGGTGGCACCATGCCAGAAGAACGGCAGAAGCAATTGCTGCGCCTGGCATCTGATTTCGATATCCAGATCGTCGAAGACGATATTTATGGCGAACTGATGTTCGAGGTGGGGCGCACCAAGGCACTTAAAGCCTATGACCGGCTGGATCGGGTCATCTACTGTTCGAGTTTTTCCAAAACGTTATCGCCCGGTGTGCGCATTGGCTGGATGATCGCGGGCAAATATCAGTCTGAAATTCAGCGCTTACAGACCTTCACCACCCATTCAGCCTGCAGCGTGACGCAGATGGGGGTGGCGGCCTACCTTGAAAACGGCGGCTATGACCGTCATCTGAGGCATATCCGGCAGGAATACCGAAAAAACCTGAGCGCTTTTCAGCTGGCTGTTCAGCAGTACTTTCCGGAAGGGACGCAAATGTCCCGACCCAGCGGCGGCTTCATTCTGTGGGTTAGCTTGCCGGGCCGGGTCAATACGCAAGAGTTGCATGTGCGAGCGCTACAGCAGGGCATCAGCATTGCACCGGGGTTGATCTTCAGTAATACCGAGCAGTTCAACCATTGCATCCGGCTCAATTGCGGCACAGCCTGGAACCGTGAGGCCGAACGCGCATTGATGACGCTGGGTATGCTCGCCAGTCAGTTGTGTCAGGAGGTCACTGGCCTGTACTGAAGGCCATGCGACATCAAGGTATGGCAATTTGCCTAATGGCGACTTGTAACGGTGTGTCTAAAGCGCGAGCATAGGCCCCTAAATCGTTAAAGCTGTGGGAGTTATGAAAGCGACCTATTGTGTGAGACTGGCGTTGGTGGGGGTGTTAACCGCGTTCAGCGCTGTCGCGGTGCACGGCGCGACACAACCTCAACCGCCTGCCACCCAGTCCGTCAAATCGCCGGAAAAACCTGCTGCCAGTGCAAAAAAAACTACCAAGAAACGCGCGCCTGTCGCAAGCAAGTCAAAATCGGCCCGCGAAATTGCCAAGAAGCGCTTGCCCAGTGCCAAGCTGGATTTGAGCCTGCCGCCCGAGATGGTCAAACAACTGCAACCTTTGGGCACTGTCCCCATGCCCAAACACAAACCATTGTTGCCAAACATGTTCGGTGAGAAGCCCGAACAAGACAGCCCGTTCCAGTTAAACGGTCGTTTGTTAAGCAATGAAATGGAGCTGCAATTGCGCAACGAAGCCCGCGACCGGCAAATCGAAGGTGCGGCGCTGGATTTCCAGTTCAAACAATAAGTGCCGAATGCCCAAAAACAGGCTTCTAAACTGACTGTTCAGTCACTGTCATTAATCAGCACATTCGGCTGAACGGTCAATTTCAAACGCCCGTTCCAGCGAGTACTATCCCTTGTCATCAACGCACTTTGCCCCGTTAAAGGAGCTAACGTCATGAATTGCCGTGAAGGCTGTGGCGCTTGTTGTATAGCCCCTTCCATCAGCACACCAATCCCCGGCATGCCCCAGGGCAAGCCCGCAGGGGAACGCTGCCTGCATCTGTCGGTCGATAACCTGTGCGATTTGTTCGGACGTCCTGAAAGGCCCGCCGTGTGCGGTTCGTTCAAGGCCGACATCGAGGTGTGTGGCAGCACGCGGGAAGAAGCCATCAACCTGATTGGGTGGTGGGAACAGGTGACGGCGGCATAGTGTGTTCATGTCCAGTGAACAAACCATCAACAATAAGGAATAAGACCATGGGTTCGTTGCATCGAGTAGCAATTGCATGTGGCTTGAGCGTGTTAATGGTGAGCGCAGCTCACGCAGAAAACTGGCAAGTGGCGAAGAATGAAGACGGCATAAAAGTGTCGCTTAGTGAAGTCAAAGATTCGAAATACAAGGCCTATCAAGGTGTGACCACGATCAAGGCGCCTATCGCCAAGGTCCGTGGTTTGCAGGAAGACGTAGCGGGGGCGTGCAAGTGGATTCACGAGTGCAAGTCGCAAAAGCTGCTTAAAACCGAAGGCGACAAGAGCTGGACGTACACGCAGTTCAGCACCCCTTGGCCCGTGACGCCGCGCGACTCTATTCTGGAAGTCACCACCACAGTCGGGGCTGACGGTACCGTGACACGCAACCTGAAAGGGGTGCCCACGTACCAGCCTGAAGAGAATGGCTTTGTGCGCGTGAGTCAGGTCGATGGTTTCTGGAAGATGGTTCCCAAAGGGGCCGATCAGACTGAAGTCACTTATCAGGTTCACACGGAGCCAGGCGGCAGCGTGCCATCTTGGTTGGCGAACAAGTTTGTCGTGGACGCCCCGTTTAACACCCTGAAAGCGCTCAAGGAGCGCGCAGAGAAGCAGTAAGCACTCTGCAGGCTGCCTGACGCTGTGCAGCGCATCTGTTAGGCGTCAGACGGCAGCCAAGCACCAGGACGGTTTTTATAAACCACTCTTTTTTTAACGCCGCGCTTGGCATGCGCTGTGCGACGGAGCTAATCTGCAGCCAGACCAGCGAAGTGTTCGACTGGCTCTGATCTTGTTCGCTACATGCTTGATCCCCGCAACGAATTGACGGTTGCATTTCGGGGAGCGTTGAAAGTCTATCCATTGCGAGGAGGACGTTTCATGAGCACAGCCCATCAAGAAGACCTCAGCAGCTATGTGCTGCGCCGCATGAAAGAAGGCGGTTTTGATTTTTCACGTATTCATCCCATCGAGTTTTACGCCATCTTCCCGGATGAGGAGCGGGCGCGTCGTGCTGCAGAAAAATTTTGTGGTGAGTCACTGAATGCGCAAATAAACGTTCGTGATGACGGAGCCTGGAATCTGGAATTGAGCAAAGTCATGTACGCCACCTATGGGGGAATTGGTGATTTCGAGCAGAACTTTGAGGCCGTGGTGGTTCCGCTTGGCGGGATTATTGAAGGCTGGGGCGTGAAGCAGGAGGTGCGTGGCCTTCTGAATTGAATTCAAACGAGTTACTGACGGCTGGCCTTCGGGCTGGCCGTTTTGCTTTACAGGCGCCAAAAAAAAGCCACCGCAGGCGGGTGGCTAAAGGGAAGTTCGACAATGGCTGCAAGTATCCGCGGACCGGTACGGCGGGTGAAATCATCACTGCCTATGTCGTTGATAGTCAGAAACTTATGGCTGGCGCTCAGGTGTCGACACTTTGCGCGTGGCCATGTGCTTGAGGTACTCGACGAGTTGCGCCAATTCTGCATCGGGTAACACGTCACGCGAAAAGCCAGGCATGCGGGCTTGAGGCCAATGGCGCAGGCTTTGCGGGTCGCGAATGTAGCGCGTGAGGAAGTCCGTGCCGAAATATTCGGTCGGGTTGTAAGGCATGTTCAAGTCAGGGCCAAACTGGGCGTCACCTGCGCCGTTAAGGCGATGGCATGCCATGCAGTTCTTTTGAAAAACAACAAAGCCCTGATTGGCGGGAGCGTCGGCCGCCAGTGACGGGTCGGGGCGCATGGCCGGGAAACGCTCGGCTACCGGCAACTGACGTGTAAAGCGTACGACTTGAAACGGCCATTGTTCCGGGCTGATATGACCTGCTTGCGGGTCTGTCCAGACCAGATAAAACGGCCCGGCGCTGGGCTTGCCTTTACCCAGGGAGGGCCACGGGTGTTCAGGGTCTTCAATGGCGAGCCAGGCTTTTGCCCCCTGTTGATTCAGCAAGGGGGCAGCACTGAGCTCCGCGGCAAAGCCGTCCTGTGCGACAGCTTGCAGATGGTCGTCAGGCTTGATCCCGTCCAGCAGCGTGGCTAAAGGAATTGCCCGATAAGTCATTTCGCGCTTGTACGACACATCGTCAGTAATGCGTACCTCCTGCACAGCGGGATGTTGCAGCAACTCGGCAGTTTGCCATGTACGGCTGACGTCACCCAGCTCAAGCCTGAGTTGGGCGGCAAATGATGGCAGGCTGAACAGGGCGGTAAAAAGCAGGCTGAGAAATTTCAATTGATGGCTGTAATGTCGTCGTCAGTGGGTTCGTCGCCGGGCAACACGTTCTCGGTCAGCGAGACGTGATCGAAAAGTGCATCGCGCAACTCCTCATAATTGCCGCCGTTCACGACGCCGAAATACCCATGTTTGATTAGCGTATCTTCGGCCTCGAGGGCATGTTGGTTCGTGTCACTGTAAATCACAATGGTGTTGTTGGGGTCCAGAACGACCAGGCTCAATTGATAGGCGAGACCTTCTGCGCTAATGCCGGTGCCGTCTTCCAGGGTGAGATCGACTTGCAAAGAGTTATGCAGATTGCCCGCCGCAAAATCGCTGTTGGTGCGCAGGTCCAAAATCAGCGCGCCATCATTGATTTCATCCACTGCACGGTTGACGTCAATGATGCCTGCCTGAGCGGTGCTGCAGATGAGCAGCAGAGCGGCTGCAAACCACCGGTGCATAGGGTTCCCTCCATCTGGACGAGCATTGAGATTGGCACACAAGTGCCAACCTCGAAAGTCGCCGCTATAAATAAGTGCGGGAGCCTGAATAATGAGCTGCTAGCCGATGACTTTGGTCAGGTTCGGCACGATCAATAGCAAGGTGGTGGCGAAAAGGATAAGTCCAGCCTGGCGGAGTTTAGTGTGCTTGAGCATGGCTATCTGCCTTTATTGTTATTCCTGAAAAACGGCACCGCGCGACAGTAACGGCATGTCCTTGCGTTTCGCTGCGGCTGACAGGTTTACCTTAGAGCCGGTATTCCACGTCGCTTAGAACCCTTTCACATCATGTAAGTGAAGAACGTTTCTAAAACGCTATTAGCTGTCACGCGTTATGTCTGATAGCCCGTTGCTAGACGCAACGGATAATCAAAGGGTGAGAGTACTTAGTGAGCTACCGTTCGTCAGCCCGTGGACGGACGGTCCTTTTCTATAGGTCATGCAACGCCCAGCGGCCTACGGAACCGTTTCAACGCGTGCAGTGCTTGCCTTGAATTACCGTTTCAAGGCAGGCTCTATGCATCGTTTTCATCACTTCTGTATTCATCGCGCCAGGTACTTTTATGTCGTTACGCATTTGCATTCTGGAAACCGACGTTCTGCGTCCTGAGTTTGTGGATCAATACCAGGGCTATGGGCAGATGTTTAAGCGTCTGTTTACTCAACAACCTATTCCCGCAGAATTTACGGTGTTCAATGTCATGCAGGGTGAATACCCTGCAGATGATGAGGCTTACGATGCGTATCTGGTAACGGGCAGCAAGGCCGACTCGTTTGCTACTGACCCGTGGATTGAAGCCCTTAAGCGTTATTTGCTGACCCGCTATGAGCGTGGCGACAAGTTGCTGGGCGTGTGCTTCGGCCATCAATTGCTGGCGCTGTTGTTAGGCGGCAAGAGTGAGCGCGCGAGCCAGGGGTGGGGCGTAGGCACTCACCAATACACGTTGGCAACCAAGGCACCGTGGATGAGCCCGGCCGTGGAAGACCTGACATTGCTGATCAGTCATCAGGATCAGGTCACCGCATTGCCCGAAAACGCCACCGTGATTGCGTCCAGCGATTTCTGCCCGTTTGCCGCCTACCACATCAACGATCAGGTGCTGTGCTTCCAGGGGCACCCCGAATTCATTCACGACTACTCTCGTGCGTTGCTGAACCTGCGTCAGGATGCGTTGGGGGCTGACGTCTACGGCTCGGGCATTGCCAGCCTTGCCAAGGAGCATCACGGTCAGACCGTAGCAGAGTGGATGATGCGTTTCGTGGCGCACAAGCCTGAATCCCAAACCGTGTGAGGGCCGAGCGCAGGTGACGTGGGCGGGCACTTGTCTGCCCGCGTATTTATAGCCAGCCCGAACGCTTGAAACTGGCCCACAACGCCGTTACGCCCACACCAATAAACCCCAGCACCCCAAAGTATCCGTAATGCCAGCTCAGCTCCGGCATGTTCTGGAAGTTCATCCCGTAAATGCCGGCCACGGCAGTTGGAAACGCAAGGATCGCCGCCCATGCGGCGAATTTTCGCTGCACAGTGCTTTGCCTTGAAGACTCCAGCAGCACAACCACTTCAATTGTCTGGCTGGCGATGTCCCGTAGCGTCGAAAGGTCTTCCATCTGACGGGTGACATGAATTTGCACGTCCCGAAAATAGGGGCGCATGTTCTTGTCGATAAACGGGAAGGTCAGGCGTTGCAGTTCTTCACTGATTTCCACCATGGGCGCCACATAGCGGCGCAATCGCAGTACATCGCGACGCAGGCTGTGCAGATGCACGATATCCGCCTCTTTAAGCGAGTTGCCCATGATGCTTTTTTCAAGTGCTTCGATCTCGGCGTGAATCGCCTCGCTCACGGGTTGATAGCTTTCAGTGACAAAGTCCAATAGCGCATACAGCACAAAATCTTCGCCGTGATCCAGCAGCAAGGGGCGCGCCTCACAACGTTGGCGCACGGCCTTGTATGAAGCTGAATGACCATTGCGGCAGGTGATGATGTAACCGTTACCCGCGAAGATATGGGTTTCGACAAACTCCAGTTTGCCCTCATGACGAATCGGTGAATAAATCACGATAAACAGCGCGTCGCCGAAGGTTTCCAGTTTGGGGCGGCTGTGCTGCTCCAGAGCATCTTCAATGGCCAGTTCGTGCAGGTTGAACTGGCGCTGCAAATTGCTGATTTCTTGTGCGTCAGGCTGCTCAAGGCCAATCCAGACGAAATGACCGGGCTTTTTGGCCCAATCGCTGCCTTCGTCGAGCGTGATATTGCTGATTTTCTTGCCAGCGTTGTACACCGCGGCAGCAACAACTCTCCCCATAGTTTTAATCGCTTCTTCTTCAAAGGGTTAGGGCACGAAGATGCAGCTTAGCGTGCAATGCTCCACTTTGAGTCAACAAACATTCAGAGGTTTGGGTTGGATGCGGCTTGCTTGCTCTTCCTGTCGCGCAGAGCTGATGGGTGCTGGCTTTGCTGGGCCATCACTTCGCGATCCATGGCCTCGATACAGTCGCGCATCTGTTCGCGGCACATTTCCATCAGCCTTGGCATGTCGTCCAGCGTCAAACCGGACGTCGGGATGGCGGGCAGAGACCTAATCTGTATATCTGCGCTGTGCCAGCGGTTGAGCTTCAGGTGTTGGCTGTAAGTGCTGACACACACCGGCACAATCGGTACTCCGGCAGTAATCGCCATTTGAAAGGCGCCTTTCTTGAAAGGCAGCAACGTTTTGCCCAAGTTCCGAGTGCCCTCAGGGAAAACCCAGATCGAGGTGTCTTTTTCCTGAAGCGTGCGGGTTGTGGTCAGCATCGATTTACGCGCTTTCTGCGCATTGCCACGATCAATCAAGACGTTGCCCGCCAGCCAGAACAATTGCCCGAAAAGCGGAACCCATTTCAGGCTTTTTTTACCGATGCATACCGTGCGGCGAGGCACGACATTGCCAAATACAAACAAATCGTAATTGGACTGGTGGTTGGCAATGATGACGCAGCTTTGCGGCTTATCCATCAGTGGGCCGACTTCGGTTTTCAGCTTATAGCCCATGATCCATTTGGACGGTAGTGCGTAGAGGCGCGCGCAGAGGCGGCTATTGTCAGGGTTGAAGGGCCGACACAGGCCGAGCAAAACACCGAGAACACCGGCCATCAGAAAATGCACACTCATCAACAACATACGGAACGAAAGTAGCATTTACAGGCTCGTCAAAACAAAAGGTGGCGCAGTGTACGGACGTGCACTGTATTCGGCAATTACTCAGATACATGTAGGAGATGGCTGATGTTTAAGCACATGTTTCAACGCGGGAGCGTGGGGGCGGGATAGAGCGTTTTCGGAACGATCACCAAAACAAGTAGGAAACAACGAAGGGCATCTCGACGGCAGGGTCAGTCGAGATGCCCGAGCCTCAAATCAGGTGAGCCTGATCGAGTTTGATTGCGTTATCGAGTGTGTCCAGCAGTGCCTTGCGAACCTTAAGCTTGGTGTTCTTGTGCGCTTTCATGTTGATTTTTTTCAACTGACGAGCTGCTTCGAGTGCCGCCGCCTGCAGCTCCTCGGGTTGTACCACCTTGTCGAGGAAGCCTGCATCCACTGCGGTTTGAGGGTTAAACATTTCACCGTTGATCACCGAGCGATGGAATGCCGACTTTCGCAGACGGTCACGGGCCAGCTCAATGCCCGCGTGATGCATGGTCATGCCGATTTGCACTTCATTGAGGCCAATGCTGAACGGGCCGTCGACGCCAATCCGATAATCCACCGACAATAAGAGAAAGGCGCCTTTGGCGACTGCGTGACCCGGACAGGCCACCACCACAGGGAATGGATGGGCCAACAGCCGGCGCGCCAGGGTTGAACCCTGAGTAACCAGACTGACCGCTTGTTCAGGACCGGCCGTCATCACCTTCAAGTCATACCCGCCGGAAAGAATGCCCGGCTGCCCGGTGATGATCACCACTGCACGATCTTGTTCAGCGCGATCCAGCGCTGCATTAAAGGCGGCGATAACCTCCGGGGAAATGGCATTGACCTTGCCGTTGCTCAGGGTCAGCGTGGCAATCCCGTCTTCCAGGTGATAAGCAATCAGGTCACTCATGGCGCAATTCCTTGTATTGAAGTGGAGCAGACGTTACCCAGCTGCGTGCGACAGGTAAAGCGTCGTGACTGACTGATGAGTCAGCTGTTATGAACGCTTCTTCGATATAGACGGCGTGCTGCGCTGGATCGGGCAGACACGTGCGCAGACAGGGATTGGCCGAAATGCTTCCTTTTAGACGCCTTAAAAAACCTGATGGGCGTAAGCGCATGAAAATTCTGAAAAAAACATTTGTCATATCGAAAGGTTTCGACTACATTAGCGCGCCTCGACAGACAGAACATGTTTGAAGAGATACGGTGAAGTGTCCGAGTGGCTTAAGGAGCACGCCTGGAAAGTGTGTATACAAGAAATTGTATCGAGAGTTCGAATCTCTCCTTCACCGCCACATTAAGTAAACACAAACCCCTGATTTTCCTAGAGAAAGTCGGGGGTTTGTGGTTTCTGGCGTCTGGAAAAAGGCGATCTGGGGACATCCATGGGAATACGGGCTGCTGAACTGCCCGTGTTCTGCCCCTGAATACCAGGGCTAAAACAGCACTTTTGGCTACATATTCAGGGCGTGTTGAAGGATGCCGATGACGTCCGGCCCATCCTCGTTAATCCTTGTCCCGTAGTGCTGGCGGATCATGTTCGTGCTGGTGTGCCCCACCTACGTAGAAAAACATGCCCTGGCTTGAGTGCGCCGTACGTTATGACCGGGCCCATACCTTCCACTATATGGGCCCGCCTTGTTGGCAGACGGCAGGGTACGGCGTGGACTTTCCGTTAGATAACTATGGGCGGATGGCCGACTTCATGCGCCGCTGTAAAGGCAAGGTGAGGGTCAGCATTAACGACCACCCGGATATACGGCGGGTGATCGAGGGCTTTCACTTTGAGACGGTGGATATTCGGTGCAGCACCGCGAATCAGCGGCAGCGGAAGGCTGAGGTTATCGGTGAGTTGGTGGTTATGAATTGGACGCCGGAAGCGCTTGGGATGTTGTTTTGATGTGAGGGTGTCGCGGGTATGAGTTCGTACCCGCGACAAATTTCTAGCTGCAAAGCCTAAGAGATACATCAATTCACTGTTGATGGGGGCGCCTAGTACCGTCATAACTTCTATGGCCTGATCTTGCGTCAGATCATTTTCACCCATCGGTACATACGCTGCTGCATGACAGGTTTTTCAGTATTGTTATTTGAAACTATCAGGCTATTACACCTGCCATCAATGTGATGGGCAGTTTGTAATTATCGAGTCGTGTTGAGTGATATAAGCGATTAACGTACTTCCTCGCCTTGTCCCTTGTTATGTAGCCCACTTGGGTGGTTCGATCTATCATTATCAGCTGTAACTGTCCGTGCGTTATCATGGATTAACCTGAGTCAATCTGAATAAACTCGCGTTTCGACATGGTGGGTATTTTTACAGGAAGGTGGCGTATGCGTACGGTGATAAATTATTTTAAACTTGATGGTGTATGTGTGTTTGTGGGGGTGTTTCTAAGTCTGTTTTTCAGGTTGCTTTGTTTGTTGTAGTCGTTCGGGTTGCTGCCGATTGCATGTGTGGCCGCTTAAGGCGAACCATGTGTTGATTGTTGTGTGTCAGAAAATTTTGCATAAAAAGAAGGTTGCGGATTTTTTTTTGTCGCCTAAGCTTGGCCTTGGGTTGCGTGCGTCGTGAGCCAAAATTGGAAGTTGGTTGTTTGTGTGCCCGCAAGGGCAGGTTGTGCTATTCGCCGTGGAAGGAGCTGCGATGAATATAGAGTGGCAAGGTGCTCAGGATATAAAAGATATTTACGGATGCCTTATAGATACTGAATTGAATGTTTCAGTTGAGGCTCGCGATCAGGCATCGGCTGTGATTACACACGCGCAAATGCAAAAGTTTGCCGAGCTTGGGATTTATACCTATAACCTGCCAGAAGCATGGGGTGGTTTGGGGTGGAAATATGCTCCGTGGGGGCACGTGTTAGAAAAGATAGGTTATTTGTCTCTGGACGTCTCTTTCCCTTTTCTAATATCTGTCAGGATGTCATTCATCACGGCATTATTAGCTGTTCAGCGTGCTGATATCAATGACGTGTATATAAAGGATTTGATAGAGGGAAAAAAAGCGGGCGCGTTTGCTTACACAGAGAACGCAGATGCATTTTCATTTTTATCATGTGCAGTGCCTGAAAAGGGTGCTGAGTACTACGTGTTAAATGGATTGAAAGCAATTGTCACGGGCGCAGAAACTGCAGATATTTTTTTAATGTTTGTCCGTGCAGAGACTGCGGATATCCAGGTGTTTTTAGTGCGCGCTGATGACCCGGGTGTTGCAATAACGCCTCGTGCCATGCACGGCTGCCGTTCCACGGGGATTGCCACAGTGGAAATGGTCAATGTCAGGGTACATAAGAGTCGATTGCTGATTGCAACGGATGGTCTAAGCTTTGCTCAGCGTTACTTCCTCAATTGTCGACGCGCTTTACAAACCACTTTATTTCTAGGGCGGGCGCGCGCAGTCATTGAGGCGACACTGGCATATCTTCACACCACTGTGCGCCATCAGCGCCCCTTGATTGATCTTCAGCATGTGCAAGCCTTGGTGGGGGAAATGTACATCTTGCTTGAGTCTGCCAGAACGTCAGTCTTTTACGCCTTGCATCGGCAAGACCGAGCGGAGTCCGATCCCTATTGGGATTCAGTCTCTTCGTCCGCAAAATACCAGGCTGTTGAGGCGGTGAATAAAATTGCTGCCTTGGCTTTGAATGTGACAGGTGGATGGGGATATACCGAGAGCAGTGGCATTGGCCGGGCGCAACGAGATTTTGCATCCTTGATTGCAGGTGCTGATCCTCAAGGGATGCTCCGATCAACTTGTCGTGCAGCCGCGGCAAGTTGCAATTTTCCAGGCACCTACAGCGTCATTGGACGAAAAGTGACCGAAAAATCATGTACGGAGAGCTTTTTCGACCGGTTCTCCGTGTT
>NZ_JAAQWY010000051.1:0-13827 GCF_012985765.1 Pseudomonas sp. WS 5071
TGGATGCGCAGCATGGTTTCCAGAGGATAGGGTTTTCTACCGCCGCCGGCCTTGGGGTAGAACGGTTCGATCAGCTCCAGCAGGCCTGCCCAGGGCACCACCTGATCCATTTCGGCGAGGAAGCGCTCTCGGCGGGTTTGCTTGCGCTTGCCGGCGTACTCAAAGTCGGAAAAGCTCATCTGGCTCATGGGCGGCTCGGATCAGGTGTTGCGGGGATTCTCGCATAACTGAAGGCTTGTTCGGAGATTCCTTAGGGCGCGTCACATAATCTGGCGCAATGCTGGATGCTTTCAAAGAAGGGCGCTTATCAAGGTCAGACGTATATCGCTGCTCATAATCTTGATGGGGTCTTTCACGCGGTATTTACGATTTATCTACAGCGGTTCACCTTGGGTGAGCGGCCAGCAGGAGCAACGATGAAATATATAATCGGTGTATGTTTGACGTTTTTCATGCAAACACTCTTGGCCTCGGATTGTCGAGTCGACGGCGGCCGGTGGATATGGATACCGACCCACAAAGTCGTCGACGTGCGCGTGCCCGTTAAAATCACTCCCGGTTCAAGGCGCATTCTGTTGGATGGCTATACTCTGGAGTGCATCTTTTCTTATGACAGTGGTCTTCCCGCTTCGGCCAGGGATTATTGGCATACCACCTTGAATGGCGTTGAGCCGGGCCCAAAACTAATGGGCCATACATTAGGACTTAATATTCATAACGTCGACTACGATGCCCCCGTTCGGCCGGGGATTCATATTGCGATCATGTATAACAATCATGTGCCCGCCAATATGCGCACGTATATGTACATTCTCAACCGGGGTGACCCCTCTAATCCCATTAATATTCGATATAACGATCTCATCGGAACCATACTCTTGAGACAAACCAATAATACGGGTAAGCCTCCGGTGCCGGTGGTGCGCATTAATTTGATTGCGAACAACAGCCTGATCATTGAGCCCTCAACGTGTACGATCAATGGCAATCGGGCAATTGATGTGAACTTTAATCAAGTGGACCCCGCCGCCATCGGTGAAAGTTCTGCCAGCACATCGGTCACCAGAGTCGTGCGTTTAAATTACTCTTGCCCCAACCCAGGCATAACAATGCCCATCACCATCACATTCAAAGGGGTTTCATCGGCGTTCAATTCCGGGCTGCTGCACATGAGCAACCCGAATCTGGCGACGGGCTTGTTACGGGGCGGCGTGCAAATAGGGCCCAATCAAGCTTTCCGAACCAACCTCTACAACAGTTCAGGCGCGGACGATGTGACCTTCGCCCTGGTGCGTAAAAGTGCCACCACCCCGGCCAGCGGGAACTTCACCGGCAGCGCCACACTGGTGATGGGGTTGCCCTGACAGGCGCCTCAAACCCGATACACCTCGATCACTTCCAGCACCTGGGCCATGGCCTCGTATTGTTCATCCACCCGTTGGGCCAACTGGCTCCATTCAGGGCTGAGGCAGGCCTTTTCCAGCTGCTCGCAGCAGTGGGCCAGGTGGGTGGCCTTGATCATGCGGGCGCCACTTTTAACTTTGTGCGCAATTTCGCTCATGCCCGGCAGATCGTTTTTGGTGAACGCATTCAATAGCCCGCCCATGTCGTCTTCCAGGCTGTCGATCAAAGGCTCAAGCAAGTTTTTCAGGGCGTTGGCATCTCCGCCGGTCAAATGCTCCAGCGCTTCAAGGTCAATGAGCGGTGTAACCCCCGCATCATCCTGCTCGTTCTGCACATTGATGGGCGCCCGCTCAGCGCTGGCCAGACGGGCCTCCAGGCTGTGCAAACTGATGGGTTTGAACAGGCAGTCATTCATACCCGCCGCCAGACAACGTTCGGCTTCTCCAATCTGGGCGTTGGCGGTGAAGCCGACAATCAAGATGGGAGCGTTATTGGCTGCCGCTTCTTCGGCCCGGATGGAACGGGTCATCTCGTAACCATCCATGACGGGCATGGCGCAGTCGGTCATGATCATGTCGAAATGACGGCTGCGCCAGATTTTCAAGGCTTGCGCGCCGTCTTCGGCTTCTATCGCCGAGTGGCCCAAATACCCCAGTTGTTGGGTCAGTAACTTGCGGTTGGGCGGGTAGTCATCGACCACCAAGACGTTGAGCGGCCGCGCATTGCTTGACGGCAAGCGCGGGGCTGGCGCGACAGGTGTTTGCGACAGCAGCGTCACAATGTCGAACTGCATCGTGATGCACGTGCCTTTGCCCACGGTGCTGTTGAGCGACAAGGTGCCGCCCATCAAGTCGCAAAGTTGACGGCTGATCATGAGCCCGAGCCCCGACCCGCCCGGTTTTTGCGCGCGGGTGTTGACTTGGGAAAAGGGGCTGAACAGGCGTTTTTGATCGCTGATGGAAATGCCGATGCCGGTGTCTTCAACTTGCACATTGAGTCGCAGCCGCTCGCCGTCCTCCGATCCTCTGGCCCGTACGCTCAGGCGTACCTGACCGGCATCGGTGAACTTGATGGCGTTGCTCAGCAGGTTGGACAGAATCTGTCGGAAACGCAGCGGATCAATCAATACGTCGAGGTTGATTTTGGGGTCCAGCTCGGCACTCATCTGTATCCCTTTTTGTTGCGCCATGCCCTCAAACACGCGCACGGTGGATTGCACCAGCGTCATCAACTGCGTGCGTTGCTGGTTGAGCGACATTCGTCCGGATTCGATTTGCGCGATGTCCAGAATGTCTCCGATCAGCTCAAGCAAGCCGTGTGCGGCTTCGGAAGCCACATTGATGGACGCTTTGTCCGCCACGCCTTGTTCGGCTTTTTTCATGGCCAGCTCCAGCATGCCGATCACAGCGTTCATCGGTGTGCGGATCTCGTGGCTCATGGTGGTCAGAAAATCGCTTTTGGCCAGGTTCGCCTGGTCGGCATGGTTCTTCGCTTCTTTGAGTTGTTCGACCAATTGCTGGCGCTCACTGATGTCGATCCAACCGCCGATGATGCCCATGACCGCACCATCGCTGCCGCGGTAGGGCAACACCCAGTGATAAATGGTCAGCACCTTACCGTCGGGCAGGGTCAGCGAATGATCACGCAGCACCGGGCGCCCCTCTTGCATCACCTCCAGGTAGTCGGTGTGGTAAACCCGGCGCTGGTCTTCGGGGTTGAAGGTGGACTCCAGCAGGTTTTTGCCGATCACGGCTTCGCGGCTCACGCCAAAGGCTTGCAGGTACACCTCATTGCAAATCAGCAAGCGTCCCTCGCGGTCGCGCACATAGATCGGGTGCGGGGTGCCGTCGATCAAGGTGCGCATGAACGCCAGTTGGTCATTGAGGGCACGCTCGGCCTGATCGCGTTTTTGCACCAACCCCCGCAAGTAGGCAATCCACACCACCCCCACAGTCAGCACGCCCAACAGCATCAGCGTCACTTTGATCACCGTCGAGCGATTGCGTACCCAGTAGCGATTGTCCAGCACCACAGCGCTTTGCCAGCGATTGGTCAGGGTGTCCATTTCCTCGGGGGAGATACTGGTCAGTGCTTTGCCCAGAATCGAGTACAGCGCGTGCGCTTCGGGGTGGATGGCCAGGGCGAACTGGGCAGGGGCGACCCCGACGGTGCTGCGGATGCGCAGGCGTCCGCTGTACTGCTGCTTGATCAAATAGCGGGCACTGATCAATGAGTTGATGGCTCCGTCCACCTCACCTTTGGCGGCCATGGCCAGCGCGTGCGCCGAGTTGGGCGCGGACACCAGATTGACCTTGGGAAAATTTTGCTCAAGGTAGGTCTGCATCAGGCTATCGGTCACCAGCGCCACGCGTTTGCCTTGCAGCTCATCGAGGGTGGCAGGGCTCCCGGGTTTCAATGGCGTGACCAATACAAACGGCGTGGTGAGATAGGGTTTGGTAAAGCGCAGCACATCTTGCCGGTTGCTGCTGGGGGTAAAGGCCGGTGTCAGATCGGCTTCACCCCGGCTGATCAGTTCGGTCAACTGGCTGACGGAAGGGCTGCGCACCAGATCAAACTTGAGCCCGGTGCGCACACTGATCTTGGCCAGCAAGTCCGCCGCCAGGCCGCTGAACATGCCATGTTCGTCATAAAAATTAAACGGCAGAAAATCCTCTGTAACGGCGACTTTCAGGCGCGGGTTTTGGTCAATCCAGCGTTGTTCGGCGGGTGAAAAGTGCAGCGGCCCGCGGCCCTCGAATTTCATGCCGCTGACGCCCCAGCGGCTCAGAATCGCGTACTGCTCATCGCTGGGGATGCGCGCCATGGCCGCATTGATCAGCCGCAGCAAACGCGGGTTGGGGTGATGCACGGCAAACGAAAAGGGATGGCCTTCAAGGCTGGAGAAATCCTTGAGGTACACGTTGTTCAAGTAGTTTTTGTTGATCAGGTAATTGGTACTGATCGCGTCCCCCAGATACAGGTCGGCCTGACCAAACGCCACGGCGCCGATGGCGCTGAGGGTTGAGGCGTATAACTGCACGTCGGCTTGCGGGTAAGCGGCTTTGACCTCCTCAACCGGCTGGTAGTGATACAGCATGGCCAGCCGCAGGCCATTGGGCAGCGCTTTGGTCCTCGGGTCATCGCCCATCCGGGTGACCAATACTGGCGTGTCCAGCGCATACGAGGAAGAAAAGACCAGTTGTGGATCAGCCATTTCATACCCGTTGGCGGTCCCCAGCAGGTCGATTTCACCCCGTTTCAACGCCGAGATCACGTCGCCCCGGGACGCGTAGCGACGCACCTTGAACGGGACTTGCAGCAAGTGGCTGAGCAGGCCGGCATAGTCCGCTGTCACCCCTTCAAAGTAATCACTGCCGGTGGAGATATCGAAGGGGGCGTAGTCCGGGGCGGAAGTGCCCAGCGTCAGTGCCGCTTTACCGGTTAACCATTGCCGGTCGCCTTCGCTCAGGTCCAGCGGCAGGACGTCGATGTGCGAGCGGGCCAATAACTGCAAATCAACAGGATCGGCCTGGCAGACAGACGTTATGCACAGCGACAAACAGAACAAAGCATATCGCCGGGCTGACACGGTTTTCATTCGACCAAGTTATTGCGCTTGGCAAACTCGGCCAGGTACACCACCGATTTAATGTTGAGTTTGTTCAGGACGCGGGTCTTATACGTACTGACCGTTTTTTCGCTCAACAACATGGTTTCAGAGATTTTTTTATTCGAGTAACCCGACACTAAATATTGAAGTGTGCGCAGTTCACGGTCAGACAGTTTTTTTATAAGTTGTAGGTCGCTGGGTTTGTCATTGTCAGCAGTTGCGACATTGGCATCCGGGTCATTTAAATAAATACGGCCACTCATCACATGATTGATGGCCTGGGTCAGCGCATCGACATCTTCTGTTTTTTCAATGAAGCCGATGGCCCCCGCGCGTATACACCGATCTGCGAAAAACGCAGAGCCCTTGGACGTCAGAACCAATACTTTGATGGGCAAGCCGAGAATATTTAATCGCTTCAACACTTCGAGCCCATCGAGCTTGGGCATCGACAGATCAAGCACGATCAAGTGCGGTACATGAGAGCGCGCCAGGTCTAATGCTGTTGCACCATTGTCGGTCTCAGCAGCGATCTGGAAGTTGGCTTTTTCAAGTACCAAT
The DNA here is from genome assembly GCF_012985765.1 of Pseudomonas sp. WS 5071. Taxonomy (NCBI): domain Bacteria; kingdom Pseudomonadati; phylum Pseudomonadota; class Gammaproteobacteria; order Pseudomonadales; family Pseudomonadaceae; genus Pseudomonas; species Pseudomonas sp. WS 5071. The sequence continues at coordinate 5,576 of NZ_JAAQWY010000051.1, forward strand.
CTGACTATTCTTCGAATAAAGGGATGGTCGTCTACGATAAGGGCTTTACGCATGATTTCTCCTACAACTTCTCAAGAGTTCCTTGTAGGCTTTTGTCTTCAATGCTCACAAGTTGTGAAAGCAAAGCGCTTTTTAATGTTGCAAAGTTTAAACGTTATTTCAAATCATAAACATAGTTAATATTCGTGAGATGCCATTTTGAGCGTGCGCTGGCCTGTGGGTGAATGCGTTGGCAGGCGAGTTTCCAGTTGTTGTTTTTCCTTTGTGTTTCAGAGACTTCTTAATGATTTTTTAGAGTTTGCCGTTTGATTGCGATGTAGTTGGTAGGAGTTTTCTGAAATTTAAAATATATTTTTTATTTGCCTCAAGACTGATCTAAAAGACGGTTTAAGGGCGCTAGGTTTGCGCCCGATTACTACGGGCGGGCATAAAAAAACCGCGATCGGTGATCGCGGTTTTCAGGGGTTAACGCTTGGGGTCAGGCTTCGTCCAGCTCGGGCAATGCCGTGTCAATCGCCTTGGCAGGCTGTACTTCGTCATGGCGGCGAATGTACTTCCAGTCGTCCTCATCGATATAAATACCGTTAGGCCCGCTGCCGCCCTCAAGGTCGATGGCCACATGCGCACAGACCTGCGGTTTCACGCTCGCCAGAATCGGTACAAACCCCAACTGCAAGCTGGTTTCGAGCAGCGCGGTCTGGTTCTTTTCATCGATGTCCGCCGCCTCATCCAGGTAGTACGGCAAACGGATGCGCCCGGCCTGCTCGCGGTCCATCAAGTGCAGCAACAAATACATGTTGGTCAGCGCCTTGATGGTCATGGTGGTGCCGTTGGACGCAGCGCCGTCAATGTCGGTATGGATCACCGGCTGGCCGTTGACCTTGGTGATCTCGAACGCCAGTTCGAACAAGTCCTTGAGGCCCAACTGGTTATGGTTGGCGGCCACGAGGCGAGCCAGATACTCCTTGGCTTCCTCGTTTTTTGTGTCCTGTTCGGCGCTTTGGCTGAGGTCGAATACCGAAAGGGTTTCGCCTTCTTCGTACTGGCCAGCGCTGTGGATAATTTGATCGATGTGCTTGAGGGCTTCCTTGTTGGGGGCCAGCACGATGCGGAAACTTTGCAGGTTGGACACCTGGCGCTTGTTGATCTCGCGGTTGAACAGCGCCAGTTGATGCTCAAGGCTGTCGTAGTCACTGCGAATGTTGCGCAACGTGCGGGCGATATCGGTCACCGCCGCACGACGCGCTTTGCCCAGGGTCAGGGCTTCTTCGGTACGGTGCGCGTAAGCGTTAATCAACAGTTGCAGGCGGCGCTCCATGTCGTCTTCGCTGTCGAACTTGGCCACGCCCTTCAAGCGCACTTGGGCATAAAGGGCTTCGATCTGGCCATCACAGCGCAGCAGGCTTTGCCACGTGTCCTGGTAGTCGTTGAGCAGCGGCAGCAGGTTGTCCATGGAGTCGTCGACCGGGTCCATGAACGGCGTACCGAACGGCAGGTCGGCGGGCAATAATTGACGGCGGCGCAGGCTGTCATCCAGCGTGCGCTGTTTGGCTTCCATGTCGCCCAGTTGACGGGCGACCAGTTGCAGCTTGGCCGACAGCTGTTGAACGCGCTCGGTGAACGCATCGCTGGAGCGCTTCAACTCGTCCTGGGCGGCTTCGGCCTGAGCCAGTTGTTCCAGTTTCTCGCCTTCCTCGGCACTCAGCGTCTGGCTGCGGCGGAAGTCTTCCAGCGCTTTTTGCGCGTCCAGTACCTGTTGGTAAAGCGACTCGGCTTCACTCTTGCTCGCCGCCCGATCAGACGTCACGGCTTGCTGGGTTTTGAGCTGCTTGAGTTCTTTGTCCAGACGCTCTTTTTGATCGCGTAACGCGGCCCGGTCTGCCAAGGCCTGCAAGGCAGGTGGCTCGATGTGGCTGAGGTCAATCGACAACCCCGGTGCTTCAAAGCGCTCGCCTTTGAAGCCGTCGAGGATCATCTCCAGTGATTTGACCCAGGCGTCGCTGTCGTCCAGTGCAATCCCGTGTTCGCCCAGCGGCAGGCTGAACAGGGCGCTGTTGAACAGGCGCATCAGGCGCTCGACATCCTGCTGCGAAAACTCTTCGCGCAGTCGTGCATAGCTGTTGTTGTCGGCGTGATCGAGTTGCTGCTTGACCGACTTCAGGCGTTTTTCCAGATCCCGGACCCGTTCGTCCAGGTCCTCGGCGCTGAACTGCCGCGATTGCGCCAGGGCACCGGCCAGTTCGTCGTGGGCGTCCTTGGCGGCGAGCAACTGCTGCTCCAGCACCTTCACATCGTCCACCAGGGCAAACCGGTGCTTGAGCACGGACAGCTCGCCCAACCAGCGCTGGATGCCGGAGATTTCACGCTCCAGGCGCATCAATTCCTGAGTGCTGCTGCGCTGATCGTTTTGCAGCGCGTCTTGCTCGTGACGGTAGTGCTCGGACTGGGCCAGCAGCTCTTCTTTGCGGGCCCCCGAATAGTCCTGCCATGTACCGAGCAATGAGTCGAGCAGGGGAGACAGGCGGTGCAACTTGCCGCGCAGCAGATCGCGCTGGCGCACCCCGGCCGCCAGCGACTCAACCAATGGCCCGGCACCGACCAGGGCGTTGTAGTCCTGCTCCATGCGGCGTACGTCGCGGAAGGCCTCTTCACAAGCGGCAATGTAATCCACACTGCCCGAGCGCAGGCTGTGCTCGAAGGCATCGAGGAACAGCTGCTTGAGTTTGGCGGCGGTGATTTCGCGCATGTGCAGCAGGTTGATAAACAGCGCGCGGAAGGTCTTCAGGCTTTGCTCGCTGGTGGAGCGCAGCGGGATCAGTGTGAGGTCGAGCGGGATGGACGTGTGGCCGCCCACCAACAGGCGCCGCAGTTCATCGGGTTTGAGTTCATAGGCTTTAAGGCCGTTGCGCTCAAGGTTGTTGAACAGCTCTTTTTGCCGCAGGCAGGTGTCGTCTTTTTGGTAATGCGCCAGGTCCAGTTGACCGGCGTAGGCAAAAAACTGGTGCCCGAAACCGCCGCCCGGGCCACGGCCGACCACGCCAATCACGTGCGGGCCATGGGGCAGCGACACTTCGACGAGGATGTAGCTGGTGTCGGAGGCAAAGTAAAAACGCCGCGATTGTTCGAGGCTGTACTTGCCGAAGCTCATGTCCGACATGCGCGCCAGAATCGGGAACTGCAAGGCGTTGATCGAGGCCGATTTGCCCAGGTTGTTGGCCCCGTACACCGACAGCGGGTGCTCCAGCGGGAACAGCCCGAGGCTGTAACCGGCAGTGTTCAACAAGGCAAAACGGCGTATTCCGTAGCGTTCCTGGCTCATGCATCCATCTCCTGTTGCTCGGCGGCAATGGCACGCGCCAGTGCGGCTTCTTCGTCTTCTTCCTCGACCTCGGGGTCGTCACCGGCCAGTACGGGCGTCGGCAGCGGCAAGATGCTGTGCAGGCTGGCGGCCAGATCGCGGTCCTGCTGCACCGACAGGCACACATCCAGAAAGCGGTGCATCGGCGGCAGAAAGCGGTAAATGCCGTTTTCTTCACCGGCAAAGCCGAGCTGGGTCATGCGGCGCATGATCTTCTCTTCCAGCTCGTCCTGAGTGGTGACCTCGGCCTGTACGAACAGGTCGCGGTATTTTTCCAGCAGCGCGGGCAGTTCGTCGCGGCCCAAGCTGCCGCCATCGAGCACGGCAATCGGGTCGCGGCCCTGATCGGCCAGGTGCTCGACAATGATGAACGTGAACAGCGCCAGACGCTGTGCGGTCTTGTTCACCTGGGCGGTGGCCGTGTCGGGGACGAAGTAATAAAAACCGCGGGTGTCACACACCAACTCAAAGCCCAACGCCTTGAACAGCGCGCGGTATTGATCCTGGAAATTCGACAACTGCGCGTACAGCTCGGGGTCGCGCCGGCTGACGTGATAGCCCTTGAACAGTTCGCGAAAAATCGGTGCCAGTTGGGACAGTTCAGACAGATCAAGATGCATGGAGAGGGCTCGCAGTAGGCTCGGTTGCGGCTTCGCTACGTGACAGCAGGGCGAAAGAGCGCAAGCTGACCACGTGTTCGTGGGTGTGATACTCGCGGCGTTCGAGACGCTCGCGCACGAAGCGTTTTTCCCGCGACAGGCGCGAGAACCAGTACAGCAATTCGTCGGTGTCGCCGTCGGGCTCTTGTGCCAGCAACCAGCTCATCAAGTCCGGCATGGGCAGTGCATCGCTGCAGCGGTCGAGCATTTCTTTGACCGTGCGCGGCGCCTTCGGGGCTTCGCCGCCTTTTTGGGTTTTGTGCGCCTTGGGGAACCGCGCAGGTTTTGGCTCGAAGCGCGCCAACGCATACACGTACGCTTCCACTTGGCTGGCGCTGCCCAGAAAGGTGCTTTGCGGGCGGGTGAACATCGGCATCGCCGCTTGTGGCACGGCGTCCAGCCCTTTACGGCGGATCGCGGCCAGTGCCAGCGCCGCGCCGCGGGTCACGGCATTGTGGCGGCGGGCTTCTTCGCGCAACGGCAACAACAGCTCGCGCGCATGGCGCAGGGTGAGTTGAGCGCTGGTTTGCATTTCGAGGATCCGCGCGTGGGTACGCAGCAGCATGTCGTCGTCGACCAGGTGGCCGAGGCGCTGCTGTTCGCTGAGCATGCGCAGCAGCACGTTTTCAACCTTGCGCACACCTTGCTCGAAGGCGCCGTCGGCGTTGACCAATTGAATCATCGGCTCAACGTATTCATCCCACGTCGCCAGCACTTCGGCATACCGCTGGCGCAACGGGATTTGCCGGTCGCTGGTCTTGGCACGTTCTGCCACGGCCACCAGCGCCTGCTCATCGTTGGCCAGTTTTTTCAGTACGTCGCGCACGCGCATGTCCAGCAGACGCAGTTGACGCGCCAGATCGTTGCCGTCGCGGATGTCGAACGCATCCTGGATATACCCCGCCAGACGCTCAAGGTGGCGCAGGTAGGCTTCGATTTCCAGGCACAGGCCGAGGCGGTGTTCGCGCCGCAAATAGGCCAGGAAGTCATGGATTTGCGCATTCAGCTCGAAGCGGTTCGGGCTTTTGGCGACCGGCACCAGAATGTCGAGCCGGATCCAGCTGTCGAGCACGTTGGTGATGTCTTGAGGGGTGCTATCCAACTGATGCGCCGCCAATTGCAGGCGCAGTTCGCTGAGGCTCAACGTGCCTTGGTCGAAGTGTTCGCACAAGGGCTCAAGGAGTGCCCAGTGCTCGGCGAGGGCACGTAAAACGCGCTTGGGTTCGATCATGGGAAGGCCGGTCGATTGGCAATGAAAGGCGGCGATTGTACTGCGCACATCTTCCCTTGGCGATCTGCCGCCCGAGCGCCTGCCCACCGTTTAGCGATCAACTGCGGGCGGGAAGGGCAGAAGGGCGGTAGAATCCCCGTTCTTTTGTTATCCACAGATGGCCGACCCTTGTTGAACGAGTCCCGCCGCCGCGCTTATTTGACTGCCATGCAGGTGGTCACCTGGTTACCGCGCACCGAATTGCCGTTCGCCGCCCCGTCGCGGCCTGAACTGCTGGTGGTCCCCGAGCCGCCCGCAGCGCCGGTCATGGCGCCGCCTGTTGCCCAGGTGGCGGCGGTGCCGAGCAAGCCTGCCGAACGCCCGAAGATCGAAGTGCCACGCCCGTCCGTCACCCCGCGTGCAGCGAGCAAACCGGTCGCCGAAGCCGACGCTGCGCCCGTGGTGGCCAAAGTAGTGCCCTTGCCGGCGCCGCGTTTTGCGTTGCAATTGCTGCGCGCCGGTCGCTGCCTGGTGCTGGTGGAGTTACCCACAGGCGGCGCGTTCCAGAGCCGCGACCCGGCTTACCTGTTGCTCAAAGACATGCTGCGCGCTGCCGGACTGCCGGACAGCCCGCAAATCATTGGCGAGCCGATTCGCTGGCCGTTGCTGCGCCGGGGCAATGTCGATCAGGGCCCGGAGGCCGCACGGGAATTTGTGCAGGGTTTTTTGATGGCGCGCCTTGAAGACATCGAGTGTGCGTGTTTATGGCTGATCGGGCTGCCTGCCGTGCGTTTTGCGGGCCAAGCCAATGCCGAAGCCTATCACCGCGATCTGGACATTGAAGGGCTGGGCTGCGTCTGGGCGCTGCCGGGTCTTGAATTATTAATGGATGAGCCACACCGCAAAGCGGATGTGTGGCAAGCCATGCGCCGGCTGATGGCGCGCTGGAAACCAATCAATGAGTGACGCTGTAACTTTCCGCCCGATGACCGAGGCGGACCTCGATGCCGTGTTGAAAATTGAATACGCCGCCTTCAGCCACCCCTGGACGCGCGGGATATTCCTCGACGGGCTGGGCAAGTACCACATCTGGTTGATGTTTGAAGGCGAGCAGCAAGTGGGGCACGGTGTGGTGCAAATCATTCTCGATGAAGCGCACCTGCTCAATATCACGGTCAAACCCGAAAGCCAGGGCCGCGGCCTTGGGCTTAAATTGCTGGAGCACTTGATGTCCATTGCTTACCAGCATGACGCCCGCGAGTGTTTCCTTGAGCTGCGCGACAGCAACACCGCCGCGTTCAAGTTGTACGAACGTTATGGCTTCAACGAAATCGGCCGCCGCCGCGACTATTACCCGGCCGTGGGCGGGCGCGAAGATGCCGTGGTCATGGCGTGTACGCTGGTTGACTGACGGCATCGCCCTGGCAACAACCCGTTCCATAAAAGCCCCCGTACAAGACCCGGCGTCAACCGCCTGTTCACGGGAGCAATGCCCCCTCTCCCTTGGGGAGAGGGTCAGCCGAGGGGCGTTTATTCCTTGCGGCCCACCGGATCAATATCCGCCAGCTCAGCTTCATCCAGGCCACGACCTGCGCCGATCTCGTCTTCATTGACGACGCTCAAATCCCAGTCTGCCGCGCCACCCTCTTCTTCAAGGGCTTCGTAGGCATCCCGGGCACCGTCTTCAGGTATTAGCATGTCGGCGTCCAGATCGTCCGGGCTGGAATCACGCCCCGGCAGCGCCGCGCCACTGATTTCGCGGTTGCGCGGTCGATGCTCGCCCACATGGCGCGTGTACTCTTCATCGGTCACCAGATCGTCCAGTGATTCATGTGTGTCCACAGGGTCGTCAAAGTCGAGCGGTTCCACCGAGCCCATGCGGTCTTCGGTGTCGTCGATGTCCAATGGTTCTTCTGCCCCGAACGGGCGACGTGAATCGGTCATGGTAAATCCTCATACTGTGGGGCCTTGCCAGGGGCTGTTCGCGTTGCATTGCATGCCGCGTTGCTGGGTTACAGATAGCCGGGCAAGGTTCAGAGCAACACCCAAACCCCGTGGGGTTTCATCGCGGCTACTATGAAACGGCAACAGACCCTAGGGTGGACTGTAGTCAAGCGTGAAGATTCCACCCGATTGATCGCCGGATTTGGCATTTGCCCACGTGACGTCGACCGCCGGTCGGCTGTCAAAGCTGAGCATCAACTCTTGAGGCCTTACCGCATGAACGAACTACAAGACCTGATTGATAACAACGCGCGCTGGGCCGATGCGATCAAGCAGGAAGATCCCGAATTTTTCGCCAAGCTGGCCCGCCAGCAAACGCCGGAATACCTATGGATTGGTTGTTCGGATGCCCGTGTACCGGCCAATGAGATCGTCGGCATGTTGCCCGGCGATCTGTTTGTGCACCGCAACGTGGCCAATGTCGTGCTGCACACCGATTTGAACTGTTTGTCGGTGATTCAGTACGCCGTGGATGTATTGAAGGTCAAACACATTCTGGTCACTGGCCACTACGGCTGTGGCGGCGTGCGTGCTTCGATGAAGGACCAGCAGTTGGGGCTGATCGACGGCTGGCTGCGCTCGATCCGCGACCTGTATTACGAAAATCGCGACGTGCTGGCGCTGTTGCCCACCGAAGAAGAACGCGTAGATCGTTTGTGCGAACTCAACGTCATCCAGCAGGTGGCCAACGTGGGTCACACCAACATTGTGCAAAATGCCTGGCACCGCGGGCAGAGCCTGTCGGTTCACGGGTGCATCTACGGGATCAAGGATGGTCGCTGGAAGAGCCTGAACACGACCATCAGTGGGCTTGACCAATTGCCGCCGCAGTACCGGTTGCGGCCGGTCAATCCCGTTTAACGATCGCGGTTCATCCTGCCCCTCTCCCACAGGTGTATGGACCGGGGACATAGCGAACACTTTGTTCGGAGACATAGCGAACAGTTAACGTAGCTTTTTCCCTGATATTACAACCCCGGTCACTCTGTCAATTTGCGCAATACGATGGCTTCCCCAGAAG
>NZ_JAAQWY010000052.1:0-13240 GCF_012985765.1 Pseudomonas sp. WS 5071
CGCACCGGCTACCGAATTTCTTGACGACCATAGAGCATTGGAACCACCTGATCCCATCCCGAACTCAGCAGTGAAACGATGCATCGCCGATGGTAGTGTGGGGTTTCCCCATGTGAGAGTAGGTCATCGTCAAGATTAAATTCCGAAATCCCTGTCTGCTCACGCAGATGGGGATTTTGTTTTTGTGCCTGAAAAAGAGCCTTCAGGTTATCTCTGCTGGACTCCCTCATCCCCAATCCTGCACGCTTCCCGGCTTCCCGGCTAGTTTCGTCCCCCTCCACCTAAAGTCCTACAAATAGGCAGCGTCATTTCGTAGTTCGCACACTAGAATAGGCGCATTCATTTTCAAGCCAGAGACTCCTTATATGCCAGATCCGGTTGACGCCCGCAGGGTGTCAGATTTACCGCTGGACGAGTTAGTGGCCTGCCATGAGTGCGATCTGTTGATGCGTAAGCCGCATCTCGCCCTCGGTGAAAAAGCTCAATGCCCGCGCTGTGGTTATGAGCTCTACGCCCATCGCCATAACGTCGTAGAACGCAGCCTTGCACTCGTTATCGCCGCATTGCTGTTGTACGTCCCCGCGAACTTTTTGCCCATCATGCAACTCAATCTGTTGGGCCAAGCGACTCAAGACACTGTCTGGAGCGGTGTGGTCGGCCTGTTCGACACAGGCATGCAAGGCATCGCCGTGGTTGTGTTCTTATGCAGCATGGGGATTCCGTTGCTCAAGCTGCTGTGCCAACTGGCAGTCTTACTCAGCATTCGCTTGAATATCGGTCGCTCCTACGGATTGCTGATCTACAGGATTTATCACCACTTGAAAGACTGGGGCATGCTCGAGGTGTACCTGATGGGCGTGTTGGTGGCCATTGTGAAGTTGGCTGACATGGCAGAGTTAAGCCTGGGCCTTGGCTTGACGTGCTTTGTGAGTCTTTTGCTGGTACAGGTCTGGTTGGAGGTTGTCATGTCACCTCATCAGATCTGGCAGGCCCTTTCAGGGGAGGACACTCATGCGTGCGATTGATGCGGGCATTTTGATATGCGCCGAGTGCCACGAGTTGAATCGGCAAGACGCGCAAGCTGACGAGCAAACCTGTACCCGTTGCGGGGCATGGGTGCATGCACGTCGCCCAGACAGCCTGATGCGCACCTGGGCGCTACTGCTGACGTCCGCCATTCTGTACATCCCTGCCAACCTGCTGCCCATCATGACCGTCAGTTCGCTCGGTCAGGGATCTCCGAGCACCATCATGTCCGGCGTCATAGAGTTGGTGCAGCACGGCATGATCCCGATTGCCGCTGTGGTCTTTATCGCCAGTATTCTGGTGCCAACGTTCAAACTGGTGGGCATTGCCTTGCTGCTGTTCTCGGTGCAGCGCCGCCAGCCTTTATCGGCCCGCCAACGCATCATCATGTACCGGTTTATCGAATTCATTGGCCGTTGGTCGATGCTGGATATTTTCGTCATCGCCATCCTGGTGGCGGTGGTCAACTTTGGGCGAATAGCCAGCGTCGAGGCCAATCTCGGCGCTGTGGCCTTTGCCAGTGTGGTGATATTAACAATGCTTGCTGCTGTTACTTTTGATCCCCGACTGATTTGGGATAACACGGAGTCGGACGACGACCATGAGTGATTTACCTATCGCAAAAACCCGCCCGGCTTCTAACTGGTCGGCCATCTGGATTCTTCCCCTGATCGCGCTGGTTATCGGCGGCTGGTTGGGATGGCGTGCCTACAGTGAAACCGGCATCAACATCCAGGTGCGATTCGAAAGCGGGGAAGGGATCGTCGCCAATAAGACCGAAGTGGTCTACAAAGGCATGCCTGTGGGTAAGGTAAAAACCTTGGCGCTCGATGAGGATGGTCCTAGCAAAGGGGTGATTGCCACCGTTGAGATGGACAAGGATGTTGAGCGTTACCTGAGAACCAATACCCGTTTCTGGCTGGTCAAACCCAGCGTCACATTGGCTGGTATTACGGGCCTTGAAACCCTGGTATCGGGTAACTACATCGCTGTCAGCCCCGCCGATGGCGAGCCCACACGCAAGTTCAAGGCCCTGTCGCAAGAACCGCCTCTGTCGGATGCCAAGCCGGGTCTGCACTTGACCCTTAAAGCCGAACGACTCGGGTCGCTGAACCGTGGCAGCCCAGTGTTCTACAAGCAGATTCAGGTCGGCCAGGTCAAAAGCTACGTGCTGTCTGAAGACCAGAGCACCGTGGAGGTCAAGGTTTACATTGAACCGACCTACGCCAATCTGGTGCGCAAACACACGCGTTTTTGGAACGCCAGTGGCATCAGCATTGACGCCAACTTGTCCGGGCTGAAGCTGCGCAGCGAATCGCTGGCCAGCATCGTCGCCGGCGGGATTGCCTTCGCCACCCCTGAAAACCGCCAGGACAGCCCGCCAACGGATCCCAACCTGTCGTTCCGTTTGTATGAAGACTTCGACGCCGCTCAGGCCGGTATCAAGGTCAAAGTTAAACTCAGTGACTTTGAAGGCCTGCAAGCTGGCCGCACGCCCGTTATGTACAAAGGTATCCAGGTGGGCAGCCTGAAAGGCCTGAAGGTCGACCCAGATCTCACTAGCGCAAGCGCAGAACTGGCCCTGGATCCGCTGGCCGAAGACTATTTGGTCGAAGGCACTCAGTTCTGGGTCGTCAAACCTTCGATTTCGCTGGCCGGTATCACCGGGCTTGAAGCCTTAGTCAAAGGTAACTACATCGCGATTCGGCCGGGCGACAAAGGCAGCAAGCCGGAGCGTGAGTTTGTTGCACGTCCCAAAGCGCCGCCCCTGGACCTGCGCTCACCGGGCCTGCACATGGTGCTGTTCACCGATAACCTCGGCTCACTCGATGTAGGCAGCCCGATCCTCTACAAGCAAGTCAAAGTCGGTTCGGTGCAAAGCTACCAGTTCTCGCGCACGAAAAAGCAGCTGATCATTGGCGTGCACATCGAGAAGGAATATGAAGGCCTGGTCAACGGCTCCACCCGTTTTTGGAACGCCAGCGGGGTCACCTTGACAGGGGGCTTTACCGGCGGCATTCAGGTTAAAAGTGAGTCCCTGCAAAGCTTGATGGCAGGTGGCATTGCCTTCGAAACCCCTAAAGCCGCGGCCCCCCTGCAGAAACGTATCCCGCGTTTCCGCCTGTTCAAAGATCGCGACGCGGCCATGGAGCAAGGTGTGCCGGTCACCATCAAAGTCGCGCGGGCAGACGGCTTGAGCAGCGGCTCGCCCATTCGTTTCAAAGGCCTCACCGTGGGTAAAATTGAAAGTGTCGACCTGAGTGATGACTTGCAGTCAGTCCTGCTTCAGGCCCGCATTACTGAAGTGCCCGAGCGCATTGCACGGGTGGGGACCCAATTCTGGGTGGTCAAACCCGAGTTGGGCCTCATGAAAACCGCCAACCTCGAAACCCTGGTGACAGGCCAATACCTTGAGGTGCAACCCGCGCCGAAAGACCGTGGCCCGCAAAGTCATTTCGTCGCCCTCGATCAGGCGCCTGACGCCACCGTGCCTGAAGCCGGGTTGCGCCTGGTGTTGAGTGCCGCACGTCGAGGCTCCCTCAAAGAAGGCGTGCCCGTCACCTACCGGGAAGTCACCGTGGGCAAAGTCACGGGCTATGAGCTGGGCAACACGGCAGACCGCGTGCTGGTTCATATCCTGATTGAGCCCCGTTATGCACCGTTGGTGCGCAGCGGCAGCCGGTTCTGGAACAGCAGTGGGTTCGGTGTCGACTTCGGGCTGTTCAAAGGGGCAACGATTCGTACGGAATCGCTCGAAACCCTCGTACAGGGTGGTATCGCGTTTGCCACGCCGGACGATGACAAAATGGGCAGCCAGGCCCGCCCGCAACAGACTTTCCCGCTCTTCGACAAATTTGAAGAGGAATGGCTGCAGTGGGCCCCCAAAATACCGCTCGCAAAGTGACCTTATAAGCTCGCCGTTTAACTAGGCTCCCTCCAAAAGGCCGCGATCATTCGATGATCGCGGCCTTTTTGCATTGTGCGTTTCCTGCTGTCTGCTGCTTCCTCTACCTATTTGAAATTGTTCAGAGAATTCCTACGTCAGATTTAAGTACGGTGCGGTAACTTCATATCAGTTTTCACCGACGGGGGTTTTAACTTGGGAATATAAAGAAACGGAGTTCTTGTGTTTTTCCTTTGTTTTAGAAGTGCGGTAAAACTCGCAGGTCTGGGTGAGCAACTTCACGGTTGTTTAATCTGAAGTGCGTTATATTTTTGCCCGGTATTAATAAGTAAGGAGACTACGGGTAAAAGGCCGGCCTTTCAATAAGAGCTGTTTCGGTTCTTTTATTAATTAAATGGGAATACACGAATGAAGTACGTACTTAAATCTGCTTTGGCTTCTATGGTCTTGCTGGCGGGCTCGGCCTCCATTGCACAAGCAGCAGGCGCGGGGTCGGGCACTGTCACGTTCGAGGGGGCGATCATTGAAGCGGCGTGCTCTATCAAGCCAGAAAGCGTTGATCAGACCGTCGGCCTGGGTCAGGTCGCCAGATCGCAGTTGGCAGATGGCGGTTACGCTGATCCAGAACCCTTCTACATCAAGCTTGTAGGCTGTGACACCAGCACCCTTAAAACCGTGAGCACCACCTTTACCGGTGCCGAGTCAGCTGCGGTTCCTGGCGCGCTGGGGATTGTCGGTACAGCCAGTGGCGCAGGCATCATGATGCGCGACGGTACCGGTACGCAAATCGTGCTCGGTACAGCGACCAAGCCACAAGCCCTGCAGGATGGAGACAACCAATTGTCCTTCGGCGCTTACTTGCAAGGCAGCACCGCAACGGATGCTGTCAAACCTGGCAAGTTCACAGCCGTTACTAACTTCTCATTGGCTTACCAATAAGTACTTGCCCTGCCACCGCAAGGTGGCAGGGCTAAGTTAATGGGATCAACAACGTGAAAGCACTTTCACCGGCAGCTCTTGCAACGTCACTTGTTCTTTTAACGCTGTCTGTTAATACGGTGCTCGCCGCAGGACAAGGCAGCGGTATTGTCAGGTTGGGTGGAGAAATCATTGATACGGCCTGCACCCTGGATACCGGCAGTGCCTTTCAAGTTATAGAAATGGACCCGGCACCTGTAGGGCGACTTATTCGTGAAGGTGAAGGCGATCCGCATCCGTTTACCTTGCGCTTGGTGGGCTGCTCGCTGACCCGCTACGACCCCGATCACATCGGTGAGCGGCTGCCCGACTGGCAGCATGTCAGGGTGACTTTTGAAGGCGAGCCCGATCGAGAAGGGCGTTCGTTTGCGGCGACAGGGACCTCGCAAGGGGGTGCGCTGCACATCATCGATGCGCAGGGCCGCGAAAGTTTGCCAGGCGTGCCGATGCCGCTGGTTCCATTCTCTGCCACCAAAGATCAGGTGCTTCATTACACCCTTCGCTTGGTCGGCAATGACCAACCCATGTCTGTGGGTAGCCACAGCGCGGCGGTGCGTTTCAGGCTGGAGTATTACTGAATGAATGGGTTGTATGCCCTGCTGAGTCCTTCAGCAGTCAAGGCATTGTTGCGCCCGGGTTTTGTGGGCGGCCTGATGTCGATAACAAGCGCAGCGTTGGCTGCGGAGATTCAATTCAATACCGATATTCTGGACTTGAACGATCGCACCAATATCGACTTGTCCCAGTTTTCCCGCAGTGGCTTCATCTTGCCGGGTGTGTACCCGATGACTGTGCAAGTGAACGCGCAACACCTGCCCGAGCAACGCGTGGAGTTTTTACCGCCCGACGATGACCTCAAAGGCAGCGCAGCATGCCTGACGCCCGAGTTGCTGGATCAGTTTGGCCTCAAAGAAGAAAAACTGGCCCAACTCACGTGGTGGAAAACGGCCAAGTGCCTGGACCTCAGCAGCTTGCCCGGCCTGGAAGTCAGTGGCGACCTGAGCACCTCAACCTTGCATGTCTCTTTGCCCCAGGCGTATTTGCAATACACCCACCAAAACTGGGACCCGCCCTCGCGTTGGGATGAAGGCGTGCCCGGCCTGTTGGTGGATTACAACCTCACCGCGCAATCCATTCATCAGGACGACAGCGAGTCGCGCATGGGCTTGAGCGGTAACGGCACCGTGGGAGCCAATGCGGGCCCATGGCGGCTACGTGCCGACTGGCAGGGAAGGGTCGATAACGACAGCACCCGGCGCACTCAGAATCTGGAATGGAGCCGCTTTTATGCCTACCGGGCATTGCCTGCACTCCAGGCGCGCCTGACGGTGGGTGAAAACTACCTCTATTCGGATGTGTTCGACAGTTTCCGTTTTACCGGCGTGGCCCTGACCTCTGATGACAGCCAACTACCTCCCAATTTGCGGGGATACGCCCCGGAAGTGGTCGGTGTGGCTAAAACCAACGCCAAAGTCATCATCAGCCAGCAAGGCCGCGTGCTGTATGAAACGCTGGTAGCGGCCGGGCCGTTTCGCATTCAGGACTTGAACGATGCCGTCACGGGCTCACTCGATGTACGCGTCGAGGAGCAGGACGGGTCGGTGCACACCTTCAAGGTGGACTCGGCCAGCATTCCCTACCTGACGCGTCCCGGCACCGTGCGCTACAAGTTGGCCAGCGGGCGGCCGTCTGCGCTGCACGGCGGCAACGAAGGCGACTTCTTTGGCACAGGGGAGTTTTCATGGGGGATCAGTAACGGTTGGTCACTGTACGGCGGTGCACTGGGCGACAACAGCTACCGGGCTCTTTCACTGGGGCTCGGCCGTGATTTATTGGCGTTTGGGGCCGTGTCGCTGGATGCCACCCGTGCTAGCACCCAATTGCAGGATGAAACGCTGTCGGGTGCGTCCTATCGCCTGAGTTACTCCAAAAGCTTTGCCGAATACGACAGCCAGATCACGTTTGCCGGCTACCGCTTTTCCGAAAAGAACTACATGAGCATGAGCGAATACCTGGACGCGCGTCATTACGGTGGTCCGGTCGGTGGCAGCAAGTCGCTGTACACCGCGACGTTCAACAAGCAGTTCCGGGACGCGGGCGTATCGGTATTTCTCAACTACAGCAATCAGTCCTATTGGGACCGCCCTGACCAGAAACGCTGGAACCTGTCACTGGCGCGCTATTTCAATGTGGGCGCGATCAAAAATGTCAGTTTCTCGCTGAACATGTTTCGTACCCAGGAGCGCGATCAGCCCAGCAGTGACGGGGTTTACCTCTCACTCAGCCTGCCGTTGGGGCGCACGGGGTCGCTGTCCACAAGTGCCAACCGGTCACAAAACAAAAACAGTTATTCGGCGCGCTTCAGTGATCGCCTGAATGACCGCACCCACTATCAGCTCTCGGCCAGTAACACGTCGGTCGGTGGGTATTTGAGCCATACGGGTGATCTTTCCGATGTCGATCTCACCGTCGGTCTTGAGGAAGATAACTACACCAGCTTCAGCCTTTCCGCACGGGGCGGAGCGACAGTCACTGCCAACGGTGGAGCGCTGCATCGTAGCAGCAGCATGGGCGGCACACGCTTGATGGTGGACACCCAAGGCGTGCCAGGCGTACCGGTTCGCGGTTACGGCAGCCCGACGCGCACCAATGCCTACGGTAAAGCCGTGATAGCGGACATCAGCAGTTACTACCGAACCGGTGCCAGCGTTGACCTGGAAAACCTGCCCAAGAATGTCGAAGCCACGCAGTCCGTGACCCAACTCACCCTGACCGAAGGGGCGATCGGCTACCGCTCGCTGGATGTAATCGCCGGCGAGAAAGCCATGGCCGTACTGCGCATGCCCGATGGCAAGGCGCCGCCTTTCGGCGCCACGGTGAAGAACGCCCGCCAACAAGACACCGGTATTGTGAATGACGGCGGCAGCGTCTACCTGAGCGGCATTCAGCCGGGCGATCAGATGATCGTCAGTTGGGGAGCGGACGAGCAATGCACGCTCACGCTTCCGGCATCTCTTCCAACGGACAGCCTGAGTTCTGAACTGAAGTTGCTCTGCCAGACCGGCACCGCCAAGAACGCTGTTGCGCCTCCCCCTACCGTGGGCACCCCTGACGACATGGAGAAGAAAAACTCATGAGTAACCCAACAAGCTATATGCCGCTGGCTCTGGCCGTTCTGACCGGGTGTTTGACGCTCCCGGCGCAGGCTGCCATTGGTCTTGACCGAACCCGGGTGATTTTTGACGGGGCCAAAGATGCGGTGAGCATGAACATTGCCAATAACAACACCGAGCTGCCCTATCTGGCGCAGGGTTGGATCGAAGATGAACAGGGCAACAAGATCACGTCGCCCCTGACAGTACTGCCGCCTGTGCAGCGTCTGGAGCCGGGCAAGCACAGTCAGGTCAAAGTGCAGGCGTTGCCGGGGGCCAAGTTGCTCGCTCAGGACCGGGAAACGGTTTACTACTTCAACCTGCGAGAGATTCCACCGCGCAGCGATAAAGCCAATACGTTGCAAATAGCGTTACAGACGCGCATCAAACTGTTTTATCGCCCCGCGGCCATCATTCCGAGCCAGCAAGAACTGGCCAACCCCTGGCAGGAAAAACTGACCCTGACTCGCCAAGGCAACCAGTATCAGGTCAATAACCCGACGCCTTACTACGTCACCCTGGTGGATGCGCGCAGCAGTAAAGAGGGTAAAACCGCGGAAAACTTTGAACCGATCATGGTGCCGCCCAAGGGTTCATTGACGCTGGGGCCAAGTGCGACTGCGCTTGGCGCGACCCCCTATCTGACCTACATCAATGACTATGGCGGTCGCCCCACACTGGCGTTTTCCTGTAATGGCAATAATTGCGCGGTCGACCTCAAAGCGTCGCCGGGCAATGAATAACCGCAGCGACAGGAGCCCCTCATGAGACCTTGTTCAATCATGGCCTGGGTGAGCCTGGCGCTGAGCGCACAGGTTCAGGCCGTTGATGAAGAACCCGCGATGACCTTCGACGGCATGTTGGACATTCGGGGGTCTTTGCACCATGCCCCCTGCATTTTGGAAATGTCATCGGCCTATCAAACCGTGGATTTGGGAAACGTCCCGCGCAGCTACCTGCAACGCCCTGGAGACATGGCGCCGCCCGTTGCGTTTCAGCTGCGTTTTATGGAGTGTCGCCGCATTGCCGGGGGGCTGCCCGATGCCCGCACCTCCACATTGGTCTGGAGCCCCTATGAGCCGGTGCTGTCCGTGGCATTTGTCGCGCCCGCCGACCCGGACAATCCAACACTCGTGCAGGTAAACGGCGTCACGGGCATGGGGTTACGCCTGACCGATGAACGCGGCCGCGACGTGCGCTTGGGCGCTTGGGGCGCGCCGTTGTTCCTGACCCATGGCAGCGATGTCGTGACCTGGCATGTACAACCCACTCGAACCTCCGCCCCCTTGACCAATGGCGCCTTCAAGGCTGTGGCCGATTTCAGGCTCAACTATGACTAATCGACCCCTGATGCCTAACGCCGCATCCGCCTGTGCATTGTTAATGTGCAGCGCACTTTTATTGACCTGTGGGCAAGCGGTGAGGGCGGACGTCAATGTGACCATTCGAGGCACCATCGTGGCCCCGCCGTCCTGTGTGATCAACGGCGGTAGCACGTTGACCGTGCCGTTTGGCGACAACTTGCTCACCACCCGGATCGACGGCATCGAGTATCGCCGCGCGGTGCCGTACACCGTGACCTGTACGGGCAGCCCTTCAAATGCCATGACGCTGACACTCACCGGTTCAGGCGCCGCATTTGATGCGCAGTCCTTGGCGTCCAACAACCCGGATCTGGCGATCAGGCTGTACATCAATGGCGCGTCCTGGCCGCTCAATACAAGTGTGAAATTTACCTACCCGACCCTGCCCGTGATGGAAGCAGTGCCTGTCAAAAAGACCAACAGCACGCTTAAGGGCGGGGCGTTTTCTGCGGTGGCAACCTTGGTGGTCGCGCAGCAATGAGAAGGAATGTGTGATGAGAATCTGCAAACAACTTTCACTCTTGGTGGTCTGCGCCGCCGGGTTTAACGCCGGTGCCTCAGCCAACCTCGCCTTCACCGGCACCTTGGTTGAGCCTCCGCTGTGCACCATCAATAACGGGAACACCCTGACCATCGACTTCAAGGATGTAGGCGTCAATAAAGTCGATGGCATCAATTATCGGCAACCGGTGAACTACACCATCACCTGTGCGGGCAGCACACTGCCCTGGGAAATGATTTTGACCGTCAAAGGGACCGCCACCTCATTTGAACCCTCAGCGGTGCAAACCAGCGTGACAGACCTTGGTGTGCAACTTCTGCAAAATGGCCAGCCCTTTACACTCAACACGCCCATGGTCATCAATCCTGCTTCACCGCCCGCACTGGAAGCCGTGCCGGTCAAACGCCCCGGCACGACATTGAGCGCAGGCGGTTTCAGCGCAGCGGCCACGTTGCTGGCTGAATACCAGTGAGGGGAAGGAGCATGGTGTTTGTACGCCCGGCCAGCGGTTGGCGGCGGGTTGCTGCTGCATGGGTGTGGGGGCTGTCTATGATGATGGCCGATAAAACGCCCGCGGCGGATAACCTGAACTTCGTTGGCAATCTGGTGGCACAAGCGTGTTCGATTCGGCCCGGAGACGAGGCGATTGAACTGTTGTTCGATGACCAGTCCAGCCAATACCTCTACATCAATACCCGTACCCAAAGCGTGCCGTTTTACATTCACCTTGTCGGCTGTGATACCAGCATTGCCAACACCGTCACTGCCCTTTTTAGCGGGGTTGAAAACACTGAATTACCCGGCCTGCTGGCGCTTGCAACAGGCAGCCGCGCGCGCGGCATTGCAATCGGGCTTGAAAGCGCTGCAGGCCAGTTGTTGCCGTTAAATGTGACCAGCGATCCGTTTGTGTTGGCCGATGGCGATAACGTCATGAGCTTTCAGGCGTATGTGCGCGGCGAGCCCAAAGCGATAGCCAACCACACGATCCGGGCAGGGCGCTACAGCGCTGTTTCAACCTTTATGCTGGTTTACCCTTAACTTTCTAATCACGCATGCTGTTGGTTCAAATGAAGATAAATAACGTCACGATCCGGTGCTTGGGGGCTGTGTGCTTGCTGGGCATAACACCGTTCTCGAATGCCTGGAACTTGGTGAGCAAAGCCAATTCCGATCCGCATCCTATTGCATGGGATTTCATCAGCATTTCAGGCTCCGCCAGCGTCTTTGATAATGGCGTGCCCAATCAATATGTGGGCAATGTGAACTGTGGCTCAGGTTATTCGCAGTGCAGGTTTGGGCCAATGATCCTCAGTTTGCCGGGTTCTTACTTTCCTTTAGGCTGTGAACCTGTCTCGGGGGGTGGGCCGGCTTGTTATAACAATGCTGACACCGGTGTCATCGTAAAAAATGGCATACCTTGGGACGAGGCAATCAGTGCGTGGAGCAAGCGTTTTGGTTCGACAGTGTCTCGACCAAATGCTTACGCCTACTACACGTTTTCAAAGTCGCTCTGCACGCTGTGGGGCAATTATTCAACGGCGTATATAAATGTCACGTCCGGCTCAATGAGTTGTGGCGGTATCCCCTCACTCCCTAATCAGTGCACGGTCAGCGGTGGTGCCGTGGATTTGAATCATGGGCTTTTAAATACGGGCGAAATTACAGGTAAAAACGTAGAAGTTGCCCGACAAGTTAGCTGCACGCGGCGCACCTCGATTAAATACACGGTTTCGCTCGGTAATCCGGTTGATTTGGGGAATGGCATCAGCAGTTTAATTACCGTCAACGGGGTTGCGGCGGGGCAGTCCATTACGCTGCCCGGGGGATCATCTTCACTGCGGATTGCTTCAACACTGACGGATAAAGGGGCTATCCCCGGTGCGTTTTCCAAAACGGTCGTCTTGATTCAAAGTTTTTTGTAAAGCTGTCATGGCGGGGTTGTCGCACACTCTTTATTTGAAAGCGGGTTGATCTGTTTACTGACGTCAGCAACGTTTATGCCTTGCTCACTGCTTATGTATGAAGTTTCAGACAGATTTATCGGAAGTTTATGCAGCGGGTTGAAAGTGTAGTGCAGGGGTGAGTAAAAATACTTACCGTAATGGTTGGCGCGAGTATCGTGTGCTTCTATAGTCTAAACAGTGCGCTGCGTGGCAATGGTTCGGCACCGACGAGCTATTGTATTCAGACATTTTAAATACAGAAGCCTAAGCAGTTGTTTAGCTTATTAATAAGATCGAGTGGTCTTCACTGCTTTAAAAGAAGCACTGTCTGGATCTTTGGCGCACGACAAACAGAGCGTGTTCAACCAGATGAAACTGAACATTTTTTTAGCGTTTTTGTTAGGCCTGAATGCGCCTTCAATCGGCGCGTGGAACCTTGTCAGCAAGGTCAACGCTGACGCTCGTGGCCTGCCAGGCGCCGAAACCCTTGTCTCGGTAGCATCCGGTACCGCGAGTGCCTATCCGACAGCAGGCAACCCGTATCCGGGAAACGTTATATGCCTGAATGCCACGACGTGTCAGTTCGGGCCAATTTCTGCCAGCAGGCTCTACAACAGTCAGCGAACAATGACGGTGATGGGCTGCACCTCGTATTACAACTGCGGCGGGCAGATTACCGACACCAATGTGACGGTAAACACAGGCATGACCTGGGAAGAGGCAATTAAAGCGTGGGTCGACAAGCATGGAACGAGTGTCACCCGAACTCACGCCTATGCCTACTCAACCGCGACGGGATGGACGACGCAAATTTGCGCCGCTTGGGGCACCTATGGCGCCGCCTATTTCATGATGCCCGGGACAGATTCTTGTGCCACGCCACCCATACAGCCCAATCAGTGCGATGTTCTGGGCGCCAGCGTGGATCTGAATCACGGCGTGTTGAAAGTTGGAGAAATCACCGGCTCTACAGCCCAGGCGACACGACAGGTGACGTGTACGCAATCAGCGAATGTGCGCTATCTCGTGTCTGAAGGCAATCCAGTTGCTGTAGGGCTGGGCGTCAGTACAACGTTGACGGTAAACGGCGTGAAAGCAGGTGACATGATAAAGCTGCCAGCGGGCACTTCGAGCCTGACCATTGCCTCAACGCTGACGGACAACGGCGCACAAGCCGGTGAGTTTTCAAAAACAGTGGTGTTGATTCAAAGTTTTATGTGAGCGGGTTCCGTCGCTCCCTTAGGGATGCTCCGATCAACTTGTCGTGCAGCCGCGGCAAGTTGCAATTTTCCAGGCACCTACAGCGTCATTGGACGAAAAGTGACCGAAAAATCATGTACGGAGAGCTTTTTCGACCGGTTCTCCGTGTT
>NZ_JAAQWY010000053.1:0-13181 GCF_012985765.1 Pseudomonas sp. WS 5071
CCGTGATCGTCGCGTGCGGCGTGGCCGAACTGGAAGATGAAGCGCTGCAAACCTCGGCCATCATCGGCGGTGTTTTGGCCTCGGGTCAGCGTACCGGCCTGCAAGCCTTGCTCGACGGCAAAAGCCGCTTCAACGCCCAGCCGCGGCTGTTGATCGCGCCCAAGCATTCCGCCACGCAAGCGGTGGCCACGGCCATGGATGCACTGGCGGGCAAGTTGCGCGCCATCGCCATCGTCGACGGCCCCAACACCACCGACGAGGCGGTGCTGGCCTACGCGCAGGAGTTCGGCAGCAAGCGCATTTACATGGTCGACCCGGGCGTTCAGCAATGGGACACGATCACCAGCAAAACCATCGACGCCCCGGCCTCGGCGTTCACCGCTGGCCTGTTCGCCTGGACTGACACCGAGTACGGCTTCTGGGCCTCGCCGTCGAACAAGGAGTTTGTCGGCATCACCGGCACCACGCGCCCGATTGAGTTCCTGGACGGCGACGAAACCTGCCGCGCCAACCTGCTCAACAACGCCAACATTACCACCATCATCCGCGACGGCGGCTATCGCCTGTGGGGCAACCGCACGCTGTCGGCCGATTCGAAATGGTCGTTTGTCACCCGCGTGCGCACCCTCGACATCGTGATGGACGCGATTCTGGCCGGGCACAAATGGGCCGTGGACCGCTCGATCACCAAGACCTACGTCAAGGACGTCACGGACGGCCTCGAAGCCTTTATGCGCGACCTGAAAAATCAGGGTGCGGTGATCAACTTTGAAGTGTTTGCAGACACCGAACTGAACACGGCCAGCCAGCTGGAGGAGGGCAAGGTGTACTGGAACATCCGTTTCACCGACGTGCCGCCTGCCGAGAACCCTATTTTCCGCGTGGAGGTCACCAACCAGTGGTTGACCGAAGTGCTGGAAACCGCCGCCTAAGGAGGCCGCTCAATGATTCCGCAAATGCTCAGCAACACCAACCTGTTCGTGGACGGGGTCAGCTTCGCCGGTGACGTGCCGTCGCTGACCCTGCCCAAGCTCACGGTTAAAACCGAAGCGCATCGCGGCGGCGGGATGGCCGGTGAGATCGAGATGGACATGGGGCTGGAAAAGCTGGAAGCCAGCTGGACCAGCACCGGGGTACGCCGCGAGATGATGAAGTACTTCGGCCTGTCGGACCAGACCGGCTGCAACGCGGTGTTTCGCGGGGCCTTCAAGGGGCTCAAGGGCCAGATCACCCCGGTGATTGCCACCCTGCGCGGCATGCTCAAGGAAGTCGACCCGGGCGACTGGAAGGCGGGCGACAAAGCTGAAATGAAATACGCCATGGCGGTCACCTACTACAAGTTGGAGATCGACGGTCGCGTGATGTACGAAATCGACATGGTCAACGCGGTGCGCGTGATTGACGGCGTCGATCAACTGGCTGCCGAACGCAGCGCCCTGGGCCTTTAAGGAATTCCCGCATGACTATCATTACTGAAAAGAAACTCCCGTCCTGGCTCACCCTGACCGACGAAGGCGTCACCATCACCCTGCGTTACCCGACTGAACTTAACCATGTCAAAACCGACAAGGTGGTCATGCGCGCGCCGACCGTTCGCGATGTGCGGGCAGCGGGCGCGGTCTCGGGCGGCGATGCTGAAAAGCGCGAATTGCAACTGTTCTCCAGCCTGACCGAAATCCCGCCCGGCGATCTGGAAGGGCTCAAGGTGGTGGACTACAGCCGCGTGCAGGAAGGCTATTTTCGTCTGGTCGACGAAGGCGAACTGTAACCCCGCAACCCTGAAACAACTGGCCAAGCGCTTGGCGGCAGAAACGAGTTTTTCTGCCGCCGAGATCATGGCCATGCCGTTTTCGGAAATGGTCTGGTGGCTCACGGATTGAGCCGCCTGACGCGCAACCACAGGGCAGGGCGAACAGATGGCAAACAAACTCGCGCTCGGGCTGGTGATCGGCGGGGCGGTCAGCTCCTCCGTGGGTTCAGCGTTCAAGGACGTTGAGGGCCGGATCAAGAAGCTGGAAGCGACCGGGGCCAAAGCCCGGGTCATGCAACGCCAGATCGGCGACACCATCCGCCTGCGCAACGAATGGAAAAAGGCCTACGACAGCGGTTCGGCCGGGGCATACGCGTTGCGGAACAAACTCAATGCCAACCTCGACAGTTTGCGCAAGCAGGGGATCGAGGTCGGGCGACTCGACCGGGCCTATCAAATGCTCGGCCGAACGGCGCGGCAGGCGGATCTGAAAGCCAAGGGTCACGCACAAATCAACGAAGGCCGGGCCAGTGTCAAAAGCGCGGTTGGCCGGGCAGCGGTGGGGGCGGCAGCACTGGCGGTGCCGACCAAAGTCAGCGCCGATTACAACGCCATCATCCGCGACATCGCGATCAAGGCGGGCATCGCCAATGCCCCCGAAGAAAAGCAGATGTCGCGCACCATCATCGACACCTCACGTGACACCGGCTTGGCCCGTAACGAGGTGGCCACCGTGGTCAACGAGCTGGTGGGTGCCGGTATGGACTTGGCCAAGGCGCTGGAATACGCGCCGGTAGCGGCCAAGTTTGTGGTTGGGCAGGGCTCGGACGGTGGCGAAACCGCCAAGATGATCAACGCCCTCGGCCAGAACGCCAAGATCACCAGCGCCAAGGAAATGCAGCAGGCGCTGGAAGCCATTGCGTTTCAAGGGCAGGCGGGCAGCTTTGAGGCCAGCGACATGGCCAAGTGGTTTCCCGAACTGCTGGCCAACATGGGCAAGCTGGGCATCACCGGCCTGGACGCCGTGACCCAGCTGGGAGCCATGCTGCAAGTGCAGATGAAAACGGCGGGCAGCTCCGACGAGGCGGCCAACAACCTCAAAAACTGGATGGACAAGATCAGTTCATCGCAGACTGTGGATGCCTACGGCAAGGCCGGGATCGATTACGAAGCCTCCATGCAAACCGGCATTCAACAGGGCATGTCGACGCTTGAGTCGAGCATGGCACTGGCCAAGAAGTACATCGAGAAAACCGACCCCAAACGCGCCGCCAAGATGGCCGAAGCCACGGCGCAGATCAGCAAGGAATCGAACCCGGAAAAAGCCAAGGCCATGCTCGCGTCACTGGAGCAGGCCCTGCGCACTGGCGATATTTTTTCCGACATGCAGGTCAAGGCCGCGCTCACGGCCTACATGCAAAACAAGGAACTGTACGGCCAGCTCAAGCGCGAATCGCGCGAAGCCAGCGGCATCCTCGACAAGAACCTGGCTGAGCGCCGCGAGACCTCGTCGCAGAAATGGAAGGAAATGGCGCAGTCGATGGACGACGCCATGCGCTCGGTGGGCGATGCGATCCGGCCGATCACCGACGGCGTGGCCGAAGGGCATTACCTCGCTCAGTGACCGCACGCCCGGGTTGGCCATGGGGCTGACGGTGTTGGCCGGTGGAGCGCTGACCCTGCAAGGGCTGCTGGGCTCGTTCAAGATCGGCAAGGGCCTGTTCAACCTCGCACGCGGCGCCATAGGCGGACGCGATGCCAAGGGCGTGCAAAAGGTCTTTGTCACCAACGCCGGTGATGACGACAAGGACGACGGCAAGGGCTCCAAAGTGCTGGCCCTCGCGGAGATCGGCCTGAAAGCCTTTGGCGGCAAAAAGGACGATGACGGCGACAGCGAGGAAGGCGGCGAGAGCAAAGGCTTTGACCCGATTGATACCGGACTCAAGCTGTTGGACGTGTTCCGCGAAGCGAAAAAGGACGAAGACGGCGGCGAAGACTCGGGGCCGCAAAAGGTGTTTGTGGTCAACGCCGCCGCCATGGGTGGAGGCGGTGGAGGCGGTGCCGGTGGTCGTGGCGGTCGACGTCGCGCGGGCAATCGCAACGGCCGACGCCGTGCGGGTGGTGGTGGGCCTCGGCCGCCGCGTCCGCCCGTGCCGCCTGCTCCACCCCCAGCACCGCCGGGGCGTCTTGGCCGGGTCATGGGTCTGGCCGGTAAGGTGGGCAAAGTCGGCAAATTGCTCCCCGGGGCGTCGTTGCTGGAAGGCGGCATGCGTGCCATCGACACCTACCAGAACGCCGAAACCAAGGACGAAAAGGCCGAAGGCTACGGCGCCGCTGCGGGCAACATGGCCGGTGCGCTGGCAGGGGCTGCGGCCGGTGCGGCCATCGGTTCTGTGGTGCCGATTTTGGGCACGGCGGTCGGTGGCTTGATCGGCGGCATCCTCGGCAGCATGGGCGGCGAATCAATCGGGGGCAGCCTCGGTAAATCATGGTTCGGGTCGGACGATGAAAAACCCGCTGAACAGCCGAAGCCCGAAGCCAAAGCAGCAGGCGAGCCACTGGCTCCAGTGGTCAAGCCGGTGTCATATGACCCGACTGATCCGGACTCGAAAGACCCGTTCCTGTTGCCGCACTTTGCCAACAAGCCGCGCTTTCCCGGTGCGGACCTGGTGCGCCCGGATTCGTTGCCGCCGCCGACAGCATCACCGGCGCCGGTGGTCAAACCAGTGTCGTATGACCCGGCTGATCCGGACTCTAAAAACCCGTTCCTGTTACCGCACTTTGCTAACAAACCGCGCTTCCCGGGCGCGGATCTGGTGCGGCCCAAGTCTTTACCGCCTGAAGGCTCACTCGGTGCCAGCGCATCACGCGAGCTTCCCGGGGCGGTGAATATGGGCGATGTGGTGCGCTCGTTCGCCGCCACGGCACCTGCCGGGCCTCTGGCCATGCCGCCCAAAGCAGAACCGGTGCTCAAGGTCGAACCGCCGAAGATCGATCAGAAGATCGACGTCAATGCGGCGCTGTCCATCACCGTGCAAGGCGACGTGAAAGACCCGGCCGCACTGGCTCGGGAGCTACAGCCGCACCTGCAACGTCAGATCGAGCAAATCAACCAGCAGATGTCGAGCCGGAATCTGTACGACCAACCGCATCTTTAAACAGAAGGGGCAAACCATGACCTACATGGAACAACTGCAGTCGGGGTTGAAGTACCTGACTGCGGCCGGGGAAACCGGACGTCGTAGCCTGGACGGCATGCTTGGGCCGGTGAACGGCGCCATTGGGGAAATCACCGGCGCCGCCTCCGAACTGAGCGACTTGCCGTTCATTGGTCCTGCGGTCGGGGCCAAGGTGCAACGGCTGATGCGTGGGGTCAACGCCGCGCAGGCCAAGGTCGGCGCGGTGGTGGCCACCTACAACAAAGCCACCCGGGCGGCTTCGCAGATTGAGGAACGCCTCGGCGTGCTGAAAGAACAGGCGGGCAAGGCGGCGACTGCGATCAACAAAATCGCAGGCAAAGTCAGCCCGTCACTGGCCAACATCGTGCCCACCGGCGCGCTGGGCGCAGACGCGACACCGGCCGCCGAAGCGGTGAAACCGTTCCCGCACCTTTTGATCATTCAGCCGCTCAAGCCCGGATCGACACCGTTCTACTTCAACCTGGACACCGCCGCCTTCGACGAACTCAAGCGCTCCAGCGAATACCGCTGGGCTTCACAAGAGCGCCTTAGCCGTCGCCCGGCGCAACAAGCGGTGGGCATGGGCGAAGAACGCATCACCCTGACGGGCGCGATTTTTGGCGGGTTCAAAGGCGGCATCAAACAACTCGATACCCTGCGCAGCATCGGCGCCCAGCTCCAACCGCTGGGCCTGACCACCGGCTACGGCGAGGTGCTGGGCAACTGGTGTTTGAAAAACATCGAAGAAGAACAGAGTGCCCTGCTACAAGGTGGTATCCCGCGTAAACAGGGCTTTACCTTGGAGTTTGTGCGCTATGGCGACGACCTGCAGAACGGCTAGCGGCGACGTGCTCGACACCATTTGCCAGAACTACTACGGCCACCTCAATGGCTCGGTCGAGGCCGTGCTCGATGCCAATCAGGGGCTGGCCGAAGAGGTGCAGCCGTTTAGGGCCGGGCTGGTGATTCACCTGCCTGATTTGCCCGTGCCGAGTGATGAAGTGGTGATGTTGTGGGGTTAGCCTAAACGCACTTCATTCAGCAGCTCGGGATGGTGATCGAGCAGTTTCAGTAACTTCACCAGTGCCAGTGGTGGTTTGGTTTTGCCGTTCTCATAACGGGAAAACGCATTCACGCCACCGCCGAAAATCTCGGCCGCTTCACGCTGGTCCAGGTCTAGTTTTTTACGCACAGTAGTGATGAAGCCTGGATCAACAATCGAAGCATTCACTTGTTTGTTGAAGGCCAGCATTGCAGCACTGACGCGGGTGGATTCGCTGGCATCCAGCACGGTTTCACCACAGGCCGGGCAGAATTCGCCGGTGACCGAAGGGATCACAGTGGACTCGTTCTTGTAGGTGTAAGGCACGTCGCGGGTGTCATGCACCAGCTCTGCCGAGACGCAAGATGGACATTTCATGTTCATAGCTCCTTGAAGGACACGATGAGCACATCATCAATGACCGTGAGTTTGAGGTAGACCTCGCCGGCTTGGGTTTTACGCCGGTACACGTCCTGCCAGACCTTGTGGTCGGCGTGCGTGGTCATGCTTTTGTAAAAGTCAGCGGGCGCCAGTGCCATTACCACGCTGACGATGCCGTCAAAGTCGAAGCCTAAAGCCGCGCCACCGGTCAGTGCTGACAGGGTAGAGCGCACCTTGCCCGCTTCAATCAGGGCTTTAACGGTGTGTAGTTTGCAGTGCGGGGTCTTTTTCTCCATGCGGCGAAAATTAACCTACTTGGTTTAATTTGGCAAGTAGGTTAATGCGCTGAGCATAGTCCGTTTTATAACCGAGTGATGTTTCTTTACAGCCCCGTCCAGAGCGGGGCTTTTGCCGTTTGGAGAATGTATGACACCCACCTTCCGCATCGTCGCAGACGGTGCCGACATCACCGCGCTGATCAACGACCGCCTTCTGTTGCTGCGCACCACTGATAAACCCGGGATGGAGTCCGACGACTTTGAACTTCGCATCGATGACCGTGATAGCGCCGTGTCATTGCCAAGCCGTGGGGCGAGTATCGAAGTATTCCTCGGCTACAGCGGCACTGCATTAACCCGCCTCGGGCGCTACACCGTGGACGAGGTCGAGTTGTCCGGCCCGCCCGATACGCTGGTGATCCGGGGCAAGGCCAGCGACATGCGCGGCAGCGGCAAGACCACGCGCAGCGGCAGTTGGGAAGGGGTGAGCCTGGCCAGCATCGTCAAGGACGTGGCGGCACGTAACGGCTGGTCGCCGGTGTGCCCGGTCGACACGGTAGTGCCGCGTGCTGACCAGCTCAGCGAGTCTGACTTCAACTTCATCACCCGGCTCTCCAAGCAGTTCGACTGCACCGCCAAAGTGGCGGACGGCAAGCTGCTGGTGATGCAGCGCCAAGGTGGGCAAAGCGCGAGCGGCAAAGCCTTGGGCGCTATCACCCTGACTCGCAGTGACGTCAGCCGCTGGCAGTTCCGCCTTGGTGATCGTAGCGCCCATAAGGCGGTCAGCACCAAGCACCAGGACAAGAAAACCGGCAAGTTGGCCATCGTCACCTTGGACAACGACGAAGCCCCTGACGGCCTACCGCCCGTTCATACAGACCGCCACATTTACCCCAACAAATCCGCCGCCGAGCAGGCCGCTAAAGCGCGGCTGGCCGCGTTCAACCGCTCGACCGCCGCAGTGCGTCTAGAAATGCCCGGGCGAACTGATTTGTTTGCTGAGCGGACCATCAATGCCCAAGGCTTCAAGGTGGGGCTCGATGGCGAGTACCTGGTGGACTCGGTGGAGCAGGTTTTCACCCAAAGCGGCTGGAGCACCACCGTCGAATGCAATGGCGGCAAGAAAGGCAAAGCCAAGGCCAAAGGCAAGAAGCCCAAGGTGCCGCTGAAAGTCGTGCAGCTACAAGCTGATTAATCCCACACCAAGCCGCCTTGTGCGGGTTTTTCATAAGGGCAAGCCTATGTCGATTACCCAGCAACAACTCCAGCAGATCCTCCCCAACGCCGGCCAAACCGCCGGCGTTTTTGTTCCTGTCCTGAACACCGCAATGGTTCGCTTCCAGATCATCGGGACAAAGCGCGTCGCCGCCTTCATCGCCCAGATCGGCCACGAGTCCGGCCAGTTTCGCTACGTGCGCGAATTGGGCAGCGATCAGTACCTGAGCAAATACGACACCGGCTCACTCGCCAAGCGCTTGGGCAACACACCTGAGGCGGACGGCGACGGCCAGAAGTATCGCGGCCGTGGACTGATCCAGATCACCGGCCGCGCCAACTACATCACATGTGGCGAAGCGTTGGCCCTTGATCTGATCAACCAACCCGAGCTACTGGAAAAGCCGCAACACGCTTGCATGTCAGCGGCATGGTTCTGGGCGAGCAGGGGACTCAACACCTTGGCCGATGAGGGTCAGTTCGACAAGATCACGCAACGCATCAACGGTGGCCAAAACGGCGCAGCAGATCGTCAGGCGCTGTACGCCCGTGCGCTGAGGGTGTTGGCGTGAAGCTCGATGCGGTGAAGTTGGGAGGGGTGCTGCTGCTATTACTCGGCCTTACGGCGGGCAGTGCATGGGCGGCATGGACGTGGCAAGCCAACGGCTACGAAAAGAAACTCGCCAAGCAAGAAGCTGCTCACCAAACAACCCTGACCCATCTGGCCAATGCCAACTCAGCGCTGATCCTCGCCGAACAGGGCAAACGCCTCGCCCTGGAGCAATGGCTGGCTGCCAGTGACCAAGCCCACTATCGAGCCCTGAACGATGCCAAAACCACTCAAACCCGCCTGCGTGATCACCTTGCTACTGCTGACCTGCGGCTGTCAGTCCTACTCGACACCACCGCCGCAACTGGTAGTGACGGAATGCCAGCCACCACCAGCCCCGGCGGCGTGGTTTATGGAACTGCGAGAGCCCAACTTGACCGAGCGCATGCTCAACGAATTATCGGAATCACCGGCGACGGCGATCAAGGACTGATCGCGCTGCAAGCCTGTCAGGCCTACGCCAAAGAAGTCTCACACACGAAATAAAAGGAGCGGCCGAAGCTGGATGCGTCAACATCCAGCCCGGCCACCAAACCCGCAGATCATCCCTGCAAGCCCAGTCAAGGCTCCTGCTCCGTGCACAAAGCGGGGCGAGCCTAACACCTGTCTATCCATACAGTAAAGGTCTTGCAAACAATGTCATCACCCATCATTCCTTGGATGGGCGGCAAACGCCGCCTGGCCGACCGCCTTATTCCCCTGTTCCCACCCCACGAATGTTACGTCGAAGTGTTTGCCGGTGGCGGTGCGCTCTACTTCCTGCGTCCGCAGCCTGCTCCAGTCGAAGTGCTCAACGACATCAACGGCGACCTGGTCACCCTGTACCGCGTGGTGCAGAACCACCTGGAAGAGTTCGTGCGTCAATTCAAGTGGGCTCTCAGCTCAAGGCAGATATTCGAGTGGCAAAAAATGACCCGCCCGGAAACCCTGACCGACATCCAGCGCGCCGCCCGATTCTTCTACCTGCAGCACCATGCCTTCGGTGGCAAGGTGTCAGGTCAAAGCTTCGGTACCGCAACAACGGCTCCTGCAATCAACCTGCTGCGGATTGAAGAAAACCTGTCTGCAGCGTGGCAGCGTTTGTCCGGCACCTACGTCGAAAACCTGCCCTGGCTTGAGTGTGCTGAACGTTACGACCGGCCGCACACCTTCCACTACATGGACCCGCCTTACTGGCAGACCGCTGGCTACGGCGTGGACTTCCCGTTTGAAAACTACGAACGCATGGCCGACTTTATGCGCCGCTGCAAAGGCAAAGTGATGGTCAGCATCAACGACCATCCGGATATTCGGCGGGTGTTTGAAGGGTTTCACTTTGAGACGACTGAGATTCGGTACACGACCACGAATCAGCGGCAGGGGAGGGCTGAGGTGACGGGGGAGCTGATTGTGATGAATTGGGAACCGGAGGCTTTGGGAGGATTGTTTTAGGTTGGTAAGTTTGAAACCGATAGCTGCCCGTGACTAAGGGCTGCTATCGGCCAGAAGCAGACGCTCATGGGCGGCCGCTTCTGGCCAATTGCTGCTTGTCGCAGAAAGGCGGTATCCGCCCCATAGGCGACGTTCGTCGATTGAACAATGGCATCGATGGCTGGGGCCGTTGAACGTCAGGGACCTGAAACCTGGTCGAGAGCTACCCGCTATCACAAATAGCTCTAGACCATGGCGGCATTTGTAACGAAAGCCGCTAGCGAACACTCGCGCTCCGCCTGCTAGCGGAATTCGCGCTATGGGCTATCGTTTGTGCCATCATATTGGAATCGCGATCTGAAGCGCAGGTAATTTCGAGCCATTAAGGATGGGCTGCGGTGTTTTCAAAAGCTGATGGCTCGGTACACCCGCTGCTTAATCATCTCTTGGGCGAGCAGCTACAAACGGAAGGTTTACGATATGTCTAGATGTACAGCACCGGTACATGGTCATCGTTCGGCAAGCGCAAGAGCAGCGTGTCCCGCATGTGGCAGCGGATATAGCGGGTACGGATCGCGATCGTATTCATCCTCGTCCTACGCACCATCCTATTCGTCCCCGTCTCATGGAGGGGGTGGTCGCAGTAGCGGCGGTTCATCCAGCAGCGCAAAGCCGCGCTGGTCGAAACCCGGTTCCTCTGTGGACTACACCTCCGCCGAGGTACGGACACTCACGCCGGTACGCGAAAATGTCGAAAGGCGTGCGACAGTACCTGATCTACGTGACGTCTTTCTTTGTCACGCCTGGGACGACCGGAAAGGATCCGCGAAGGAGCTGCATGATGTACTCGAATCGCTCGGTGTTTCCGTTTGGTTCAGCGAGAAAGATGTCCTTCTAGGCTCTTCGTTACTGCGTGAAATTGATAAGGGATTGGCCAAGTCGCGAGTAGGAATTGTGCTGGTCACCCCTGCTTTGCTGCGCCGCCTAGCAGCCGAAGGCATCGCCGACAAAGAGCTTTCCGCGCTCCTCGCAAGGGATCTGCTGGTTCCTATCATTCACGACACAACATACGAATCGCTGCGCGAAGTTAGTCCTCTACTCGGTTCGAGAAGCGGCCTGAGCACTTCTGAAGATACGTTTGCAGATATCGGGGCCAAACTTTCCGAGTTGGTCGCCCCGTAGCTTCACTGTCCATGCTTACGGCTTTACTTACAGACCCGTTATCATTCGAAGGAGTTGAACAAATGAGTATTAAACCCGGCCCCAAACCGATCGCTGAATCTACCGGCAAAAAGGACCAGCGCCGTCGTGTTACTGAAGAAAATAAACCCAAACATCCTGATCTGGAAGTACATAAACACAAAAAAGGTGACTGACCTTAAAAGCAGTGAGAGGGGGGCGAGTCACGTAGGTTAGGCCGCTTCTGGTCGATTACGGCCCTTCGTGACCTGCAGCACTGGCCGTTTGCTGCCTGTCGCGAAGGGCTGCAAACGGCCGACAGCGGACAAAAGCAGCCGGGCTGAAGTGAGCTCAAAACCGGAGCGATCCACTTGGTCTAAAGTTTGAGTTCAACCCCATAAAAATATTCACGGGAGGACTATGGCAGAAGAAACGGCTGAGACGAATCAAACCCTCCTTTGCTCTGATTGCTTCACGGATGAAGGACTGCGGATAGACGCATTCAAGCTCGGCATTGAGGAACATGTGAAATGTCCGAATTGTCATAGCCAAGAAGGGCGAAAGCTGACGAAGGAGCTTATTGAATCTCTTGCATGGCGCTTTTTTGTGGGTGGAACTACCGTCCGTTGCGACTACGGCGCAGCGCCTGTTCTTCAGTGCAACGAGCATCACTTTGGGAGGAGCGATATATCGCCCTCGATCTGGCTTGAAGATGACATCAGACTTCTTGAGGAGGCTGCTCAGCTTGGCTTCTTCCACTACGGCCCACGGCTATGGATGATTGGCGAAGTCGAACCACTTAAGGATCTTCAGGATGAATCGAAGCGGTCGCAAATCATCAAGCGCGTGATGAAGGAATACCCAGAAAAGACACTTGAAATGGGGGAGAAGTTTTATCGCCTACGAATCTGCCCACAACGTCCAGCTGATCCGACAGAGTACGACAGCCCACCGATTGCACTCGCTGGAAAGGGGCGACTCGACTCGCCAGGCTTTCCTATCATGTACGGATCGCAGGACATCGACGTTTGCATCCATGAATGTCGAGCATCGACAGATGACGACCTCTACGTCGCTACCCTGGAGCCCAAGCGAAACCTACGGCTCCTAGATCTTACTCATTTACTCGAAGAGGATGTGACAGAGTTCGAAAGTTTGGATATAGCTATCCATATGCTCTTCCTGGCACGCTCTCACTCCTATGAGATTTCCCGAGCAATCGCATTAGCAGCCAAAGAAACGGGTTTTGACGGCATAATTTACCCGTCGTTCTTTAGTTTGATCCGCACTGGTGGCCATCCTTTTGAAACCACCTATGGTATGTCACTGCGGCGCTATCATCCTGAGCGGGAAAAATATGCAGAAGCATACACAATCCAAAATTTTGCCCTGTTTGGACGTCCACTGGAGAATGACTTAGTAAGCATCAAATGTATTAATCGCTTGATACTCACTCAGGTCGGATATAGAGGACATTTCGGCCCCGTGGAGTACTGACACAAGTGTAAGAGGTACTCGGATGGTGGCTATTGCTCTTCCTTGAAGAGCATCGGGTTGTCTGCTTCCTCTTACGACGGGCAGCAATCGACCCAAAGCTGACGGTCGGCTTGGCGCAGATTCAGATTCACATTGAGCAAGCCGGTCGCTCACCCAACCTCTCTACCAACCTTACGAGATAACCGTCGGGATCCTGGACGATGAATTCGCGCTGGCCGACTTCTACATTTTCAGCCCGATACCAGGTGTCTTTGCATTCTCGATAGAGTGGACATCCAGCCTGATCAAGTTTTTGGATGATGGGTGCGACAGTCTCAACATCAATCTGTAGGTTGATGCCTCTTCCAAACGGCTTGGTCAACGGCGCAGTCAGCCATTGACCCGCGTCCGAATCAACCTGCTCAAGCATTACTTGAGCACCATTCAAATCAAGGTATGCAAATCCATCTTCCGGGCGTTGATAAGCTACTTTGAACCCCAGACGAGAAACCCAAAAAGCCAAGCTGCTATCCAGCCCCCGGTGTCAGGCTAGTTGTCGCCTGAGCTGATTTATCAAAACGATAGATCGGGGGCGTCAAAGAGAGCTGTAATGTCGAGCTATTCACCGGAGCGTAAAGCGGCCCTGCTGAACAAGTTACTC
>NZ_JAAQWY010000054.1:0-12176 GCF_012985765.1 Pseudomonas sp. WS 5071
CTTCTGGGGAAGCCATCGTATTGCGCAAATTGACAGAGTGACCGGGGTTGTAATATCAGGGAAAAAGCTACGTTAACTGTTCGCTATGTCTCCGAACAAAGTGTTCGCTATGTCCCCGGTCCATACATATAGCGGGCTCGGGTCTGCAGGGCGCAACCCTTAATCAACGCATGACCGTGCTGGTGGATTCACCCGCGTTTCATCGGCTGGAAACAGCCCTCCTGAGCGCAGCGCCCTGGACAGACATTGAACGAAATAACGCGACACCCAGCCTGATCAGGGCGTTAACGGTCTCGACCCTCACCGACTACCTGTACCCGCCGGCAACTCACTGGCAAGGGCATCTTTGCGGTTTTAACCTGAATGCGCCCAGGCTGGGAAACCTGACGCTTGAGGCCGTGCGCACGCAACTGATGGAGCACCTGCGCAGCACGCTCAAATGCACGTCTCATCAAGAAGTTGATCTCGCGCTGGGCGTGTTGGCACCGCGTTATTGCCCAGAACTGCTCATCTTTGACGCTCCCCATGATTTGCGTTACGCCAACAGCAAACAGGCCATCGACTTCAGGCATGCCGTTGCAATGGCTGAGTTGGCCTTTGCGGGAGCGGCCATTGATATGGGTTACGCGCGGCTTGTGCAACTGCACCAGTCGACCCTTTCCCAAACGCTTACCTCCGAGCAGACAACGGCCATCAGCGTATTGCGCAAAACACCTGTTCTGCACTTCGCCATGTGCAGGGGGGCAATTCCATTTACGCCGATGGCCGACGTGACCTCTGAAGATGTAATGACCGCGTTCCAGTACACGACCGAGCTTGAGGAGGAACATGCCCGGGCCATGACCTCGCTGGTGCAACCACCTCCCGATCGAAAAAAAATGGCGCTGCAGCAAATAGCGCAACACCACCCAAGACACGACCTTGACGTCAGGCGCGCCTTCACCGAGCCACAGATCCATCACTATTTCGTCAACCGGTTTAAATCTCGCGGCCGCAACATGCGCATGTCATTGCTGGAGAAATACATGACGTGTGGCCAAGACAGCGAATTCGATGATCAGGTACTGGGCTTTAATACCCGGGGACTCGCCGGCTGCACGCTCAACCGGGCCTTCAACACGGCCTACGATACTTACCAGGCAGAGCACCGTAAGGCTCTGGTAGTGAAATTAAGGCATGCGATCAATGACTTACCGGCGGAACAACGTGCTCAATTATTAAGCGCCAACCACTTTTTAAGCCTGGAGTTTGATGTCGAGAACAACTGGAACTACACCCCGTGCTATTTCGGTTTGCTGGCCGTCAGTACGCACCCCAGCGGTTCCTATGTGTACGAAGTGTTTTGCCCCTCCGGGACGATCAGAAAAGTGGCGCCTAACGGGGAAGGCATGGCGACGTATGCCTCGTTTGACCCCTCAGGCATTATCCGGACCGGTCACACGATCGAAGGGCTGCCGCAACTGGACGTGGACGCCTACACCACAGGCATGACAGGTTCAACACGAGACAGGCCCCGACTGACATTGAATTTTACGTGGGAACCTTCTGCTGATATGCCTCAGAACACGCGCGTCCAGCGACTCAGCGAGTTAATGGTGGACAAAGTGTTCAGTCTCGCCATCACCTCTGCCCGCCCGCTGTATGCCCATGTAACCCCTTACGAAGCCTATAAAAACGAGCTTGCCGCCCGCACTGAACTGATTTTCAGAGTGATCATTCCGTTCTACTCGCTGTACCGGGACATCGAAAACGACGAGGTGACGGCAGCGACCCTGTTCAGCGCCCTGCTTGAAATATTGGCTTTTGTATTGCCCTTCGGCAAAGCCCTGTTCAGTGGCTACCGAGCGTCCTTGATACTCGGCAAAATCGTGGTCAGAAGTACCTCGTTCGGCGTATCGCGGGCCGCCCTGTTGTCCATGCGGGCCGCCTACGGCTCAAGGGCTTTTGTCATTTCGTTGTCCAAAGGCATTGCCCAGGCCGCCAATCCCTTTGCTTTAGTCGGCTTGTTATTCCAGGGGGGGCTCAAAGGCCTCGGTTACTTGCAACGCACATTGTTGCTACGCGAAAAATTAAAGACCGTGCCTGCACTTGCACACCTCAGAACCCAACTGGACCCCGGACACGCATTGACGATTGCCTACGCGGGGTCCTCCATTCAGCCAACAAGCTTCGGCCCATTGCAACGTGCAGTGAATCCGTTCAAACCGGATTTCTCCTGGGGCATCAGAAAACTGGATGTGCGCCAACAACAACGGTTTCACCAACCTGACGTTGATCTTTCCACTGCAACGTACAGTGATTACACCTACCACCTTGCCGGTAAGGACTACATAAAAATGCAAGGCAATGTGTTTGCCCTTGCACATACGCCAGGCAGTCGCGTTCCACATATTTACAACGGGGACCAAAAAGGCCCGGCCGTGCGTTTTGACACCCTTGCTCAAGAATGGGAACTGGTTGTGGCCGGTCTAGCGGGCGGCTCTCCGGCACGAACTCAGCCATTGACCCGGCAGATCAGCCTTCCCATGGATGGCATCATCGAGATAGAAGGCGCGTATATGGTGAGCTACAAGGGGTACGTGTTGCCGGTTGCCTACGATGCCCACCTGCAAGCCTGGCGCCATCTGCGGGATAAGAGCCTCGGGGAGCCGGTCTGGCGCAGTGACATGGGGCAATGGCAAAAAGGGTCGGTCGACGCCTTCAATACTGATAAATCGCGAACGCCTACACCGACCCGTCTGAAATCCTTCACGTTCCCGACCTTACCCAAAGTGCCGGAGAATGCCGTGGCGATCCCCACTAATATTCACTACATCTGGATCGGTACCCGCGCGCCTGAGCTGCACTTGATCAGCAATATCGCGACCAACCTGACACGCTCCCCCGGGTTCATTTCAACCTTGCACCTGGATGTCAGCGCCCCCCTTTTTGAAACCATCAAACAGCTGTGCAACGAGCGGGCGCCAGGGCTCATCGTTTCAAAACTTCAGGACGAACCGTTCTATGCCGTATTCAAAACCAGCCCGAACGCTGAGCAATATGCGCTCATCAAAGAATCCGCCAGTCAGCTGTATGCTTCAGCCTGCGATGTGGTGCGCTTTCCGTTGACCAACTATTACGGCGGTATCTATATGGACCTGGATGACGTAATCAAAGGTTCTTTAAACGCTGCCGAGTTGAAAGCCGCGCCCGACGATCTGCTGTTAGGCAACCTCGTCACATTGGCGGATATAAATTTCCACGGTTACAACAGCAGTCACTTTGCCACGCAACCCAACAACCCTCTGCTAACGGCCATCAGTACCGAGATGCACAACCGCTTTATGGCCAATAAGACGTTTTACCTCAAACCCCGGCCCACCCTTGATGAACAGCTTTCACCAGAGGCCCTGGAACAGGCGCGCAAGGAGTATCAGGCGTACTTCGAAACCTACTTTCGACTCACCGGTCCCACGCTGCTCAACGATGTGTTGTCAAAAGAGCGACGCGTTTGCTACGAAACGGCTTTTCAGGCGGTTCAAGGAAAAACCGTATTTGAACAATCAAGCGTGGCGGATGCGGTGTATCTCGAGAATCTGAATACCGCTTTTGATCATTACTTCCCGTTTGCCCGCAAATTCGCAATTGATACCGGCAGCGAACACTCGTGGAAAACAGCGGAGCAGACCCTGACAGGTTGAAGCGCTACACGTCATTGCAAGGCACGGTACTCAGCGGCAAATAAAGGCCTGACAGAGGGGCGTAACGGGTCAAGCCCGGGCACTGCGCTCGCGTCTGGAGGCCGCCGCGTTTGCATTTCTGTGGGACACATCGCATTTAAGGGCTCCCTGCGCAGGCGATGCAGTGTTAGTTTGGAAACGTTTTGTTGCAAGTCAACGTTCTACTGAACCATCACCTGCCAAGGAATGCCCCTGTAATGGATTTCTCCCTGAAAAAGCTGGCTGCCGCGACCCTCGTCATGGCCAGTTTGTCTTCATACACCACAGTCGCCCACGCCAATCTCACTCCCGCGCAAAGCGCGGCGATTCTGAAAAATTTCAGTGACGCCTCCGTCACTGATTTCAGACAGTTCCTCACCCGCCTGGGTGATAGCGATCTGGCCAAGGCGGACAACCTGAACGCCACGATCACCACCTTCCTCGACAACAAACCCCTCAATGCTGAGCAGCAGAATGAAATCCATCGCCTGCTCGGCCTGTACACACGGGTGAAGTACGGTAAGGCCGCGACCGAAACCCTGCGTGAGCTGGTGGCCATCCCGACCGTCACCGTTGAAGGTGTTCCCCAGCACCAGAACCCGGAATTCCTGAAGATTGCCGACAAGATCAAAACACTGGCGCACGCGTTCGACCTGAAATTTCGTAACGTGGATAACCGCGTCTATGAAATTACCCTCGACGGCCAGGGCGACGAGGTCGTCGGCATCCATGCGCACGCCGACGTAGTGCCGGTCACGCCTGAAAACTGGGTGCTCAAGGACGGCACGCGGCTTGACCCCTTCAAGGTCACGCTGATCGGCGACCGCATGTATGGCCGCGGTACAGAAGATGACAAGAACGGCATCGTGGTCACGCTGTATGCAATGAAGGTCATCAAAGAAGAAAAGCTGCCATTGGCACGCAATTTCAAACTGCTGGTCGACACCACTGAAGAAACGTCTGGCGACGCCATTCCGTATTACTTCGATCACAATCCGACGCCTCAGTACAACCTTGCACTGGACGGCGGTTACCCGGTGGTCATTGCAGAGAAAGGCTATGGCACTGTGATGGCAAACTTTGCGCGGCGCGCCGCGCAAGGCAAAGGTGCCGAGGTTGTCTCGCTGACAGGCGGTATGGCCACCAACCAGATCCCCTCGACCTCGGTGGCCACGCTGGTCACCGATCAACCTGAACAGGTGGCCGCTGAGCTGAACAAAGCTGGCGCCGCGTATGCCAAGCGCAACGGTGGCGATTTTGACATCAATGCCAAGGTCGTGGGCAAGGACGTACAACTGACGGTTACCGGGGTATCGGCCCACTCCTCCGAGCCAGAATCCGGCGTCAATCCGGTGGCCCGCATGCTGGACTTTATCAATGGCCTGAACGGCAGCGTCGCGCTGAAATCCAACTTCATCACCGATGCCGCCCGCTATGGGGCTGATAACTGGGGGCTGGATTACACGGGCAAGAAACTCGGCGTCGGGTTTTCCGATGCGTTTATGGGCCCGCTGACCACTTCGCCAACCTATGTCGGGCTGGACGACAAAGGCTTGAAACTGGCGGTTAACTTGCGTGTACCGAAAGGCAAATCGCCTGAGGTGCTGAAGAAAGAAATCGCGGACAAACTCAGCGCCTGGAGCCAGGCCACCCAAACGCCTGTGGTCTTCGATTACACCATTGCCGAACCGATGTACCGCAACCCGGAAGGCGAGTGGGTACAAGCACTGCTGGCAGTGGCCACTGAGAACCTGGGCATGAAACACACATTTGAATCATCCGCAGGCGCTACGTCGGTGCATGAGCTGCCAAACGGCGTGCAGTTCGGCCTGGCCATGCCCAATGTCAAATACACCGGTCACACGGACAACGAATTCAAAACGGTTGAGCAGTTCATGCTGGACCTGCAAATCGTGACCGAAATGATGGGCCGTATCGGGCAGTTGCAAAAACTGTAAGGGGCAAGCCGAGGCGGCCTCGATTGCCGCCTCGCGCACCGTTTAAGTAACGCGTTGTGCTACCCCATGTTCCCGACCTCAGACGCCTTGTATGGGGTTTGCTGTGCAGAAAACACCGTTTGGCTGATATTGGCCGGCCTGAAAATGCGTGTCAGCAGCATCATCGAAAACACCGCTATCACCAGCACCCACCAGGCACTGGCAAATTCCCCGGTGAGCTGCCGAAGCCAGCCCGTCATCCACGGGGATACGGCATTGATCAAAAAGCCCGCACCTTGGACAAAGCCCCCGAGTTGTCCGGCTTCGCTCGGCTTGCGGCAATGATCGAGCGTCAAAATCAGGCTCAGTGCAAAACACGCCCCTAAGCCGAACCCGATCAAGGCAACCCAAAGATGCGGCGCCCCCAGCGGCCACAACACCAACCCGGCATAGCCCGACAGTTGGGCTGCCAGGCTGATCATCAATAACGGTCGCCGGTCATGGCTGCGGTGCGCCAGCGCGGGCATCACCAAGGCAGCGATAACCTGGAATACGGTCATGAACGCCAGCAGCGAGCCGCTGCGTGTCGCGCTCCAGTCCATTTGCACGTAATACGCGGGCAACCAGGCGACCATGCTCATGTAACCGCAGTTTACGAGTCCGAAGTACAACGCCAACAACCACGCCCGGCGCTTAAGCCACACACGTGCTGGCGCCGAGGCTAGCGGCTGGACGGCATCCGCAAAAGGGAGCCGCCACCACATGACCAAGGCCACCGCTGCCGGGATCAGCCAGATGCCCAAACCGCTCTGCCAATGCTCGAAGTGGCCCGCCACCCGAGGACTGACCAGCGCAGCCAATCCGCCACCGGCCATCAGCGATGCGCTGTACACGCCCAACGCCAGCGAAACGCGGTGCTGGAATTGACGCTTGATCAGTACCGGCACCAGTACTTGAATCAGCGCCACACCCAACCCGCCCAACAAGGCCGTGGCGATCAACACCTCGGCGTGCTGGCCATAGAAACGCCAGCCGCATGCCCCAAGGATCATTGACAGGCCCAACGCCACCCCATGGCGCTCGCCCAAACCAGCGTGCAGACGCGTTCCGAGCAAGGCCACGAGGCCCATGCACACCACCGGCAAGCTGGTCAGCCAGGCGCTGCTTTGAAAGCTCATGCCCGTGGCCGCACGAATCTCCATCAACAACGGGCTGACTGAACTGAGGATCGGGCGCAAATTGAGGCCCAGCACAATCAGCAAAGCCCACTGGGCAACCACCCGCCACGTGGCTTTATCCAGCCGCATGGCGCGCCTGCCAGTCACGATAAATAGCGATCATGGCCGGTTGCGCAACGTGCTCAACCGGCAAGGCCTGCTGACACAGCGGCAACGCCATCTGTTCATAAACGCGCGCAGTGGACAAACCATAGGGCTGCGCCTGTTCGTTGCTCGCGGCATACACCACCCTCGAGACGCCGCACAAATGCATCGCACTTAAACACATGGGGCAAGGCTGGCCACTGGCGTACATCACACACCCCGCGAGGTGTGGGCCCAAGTGTTGGCTGGCAGCGCGTATTGCCAGTAATTCGGCATGCGCGGTGGGGTCCTGACTGATATGGATTGAATTGGTGGCTTCGCTGATCACTTGACCGTCTTTCACCAACACGGCGCCGAACGGCCTGCCGCCTGCGGCTACGTTATGGGAGGCCAATTGCACGGCGCGTTGCAGGTAAAAATCATCGTCACACATGGCGAGTCCTCGAGCTGAGTCAATGCGCGCCAGACGCGCGCAGTAATTGGGCTATAACGCGTTGACCGCGCTGTTGGGCATGTTGTAACGGGGTCACCCCCTGGCGGTCAGGCAGATTCAGGTCGGCGCCAGCATCAATCAACTGACTGACAATGTGCTGATGCGCAGGCCCGCCGTCGGACAGCACAATGGCTTCCAACAAACAGGTCCAACCCAGCCGATTGACATGGTTCAGGTCAACACCCGCCGCAATCAGCAGGCGCACCGTTTCGACATGGCCACGCTCGCACGCCGGGATTAACGCGGTGCCACCATACCGGTTGGTGCTTTTCAGGTCTGCCCCGTGAACCAGCGCGAGTTGCAAGATCTCGTTGTGGCCGCTCGCCCCCGCCAACAGGTAGGGGCTGTCCTGGCTCAGGTTCTTCTGGTTAACGTCGGCCCCGGCGTCCATTAACGCCTTGGCAATCTCGATCCGGTTTGCGCGAGTGGCCAGCAGCAGTGCGCTGCTGCCATCCTCTGTAGGGGCACCAAGGTCAGCACCGGCAGTGATCAGTTGCTGCACCCTGCCCGGCTCGCCTTCCCTCACTGCAGCCAACAGATCGTTCTCATTCGCCATCACGACACCCATCATCAGCATTCCCACGGCCCATGCACCGTATTTACATGGCTGAACACCCATGTTCATGGCCTCTTATCAATTGCAGGGAAAACCAGTATGGTGAGCCCGCTTGGCATTCTGAAATTAAATATAAACATGCCCTCCAGTGGCATTGTGAATGGCGGTAGCGATGTTCGATCCGATCCTGTTGCGCAGTTTTGTTGCAGTCGTAGACTGCGCCAATTTCACCCGGGCAGCGCAGCGTTTGCACCTCACCCAATCCACGGTCAGCCAGCAAATTCGCCGCCTTGAAAGCAACCTGGGCTGCAC
Source organism: Pseudomonas sp. WS 5071 (assembly GCF_012985765.1). Classification (NCBI taxonomy): domain Bacteria; kingdom Pseudomonadati; phylum Pseudomonadota; class Gammaproteobacteria; order Pseudomonadales; family Pseudomonadaceae; genus Pseudomonas; species Pseudomonas sp. WS 5071. The sequence goes on from NZ_JAAQWY010000054.1 coordinate 8,319, forward strand.
GTTGCTGGACCGCGAACAACGGCACGTGAGGGCGACACCTGAAGGTGAACGGTTGTTGACCTATGCTCGCCGTATCCTGGCGCTGCAAGAAGAAGCGCGCGACGTGCTTCTGGACCTTAAAAGCGAAGGCGTTTTACGCCTGGGGGTACCGGAGGACTTTGCGGCTGAACGCTTGATGCCCATCCTCTCGCGGTTCGGCCGGGAGCATCCTGGCGTACGCCTGGAAGTCACCAGCGGATTAGGCCCCGAGCTGCTGCGTCTTTACCGTGAGGGGGAGTTCGATCTGCTGCTGGTCAAACAGATGGGGCAAGGGGTTGATTGCCTCGCCTGCTGGCCGGAACCCATGTGCTGGGTAGACAGTCGGGCCATGCCCGCGTTGGGGCGTGATCCGTTGCCGCTGGTGGCATTTCCGGTCGGCGGTTTGTACCGCAACGAGATGCTGCACCACCTGGAAGTCGCCGGGTGGCGCTGGCGCATCAACTACTCCAGCGCAAGCCTGGCCAGTGTGTGCGCGGCCGTGGCGGCGGGAGTGGGCGTCAGCCTGCTGCCTGTGCGGGTCATCAGCGCCGAGCATCACGTGCTGGAAGCCGACAGTGGCCTGCCTGATATACAAGGCGTATTTCTGGCACTCTACGGCCAAAATGGCCTCAGCCATGCGGGCAATCTGTTGAAGCGAGCACTGGTGGAACTGTGCGAAACCCTGGCACAGAACGCAGGTTGAACACGTGCAACAGGCAGGCACAGGAAGGTCCCCCAGGAGTTGGTCTACGTGTTGGCTCTGCACCTTGAGTAGCCTTGAACGCCATCCCGCTCCCAGACCTGCCCCCTCTGCCCGTCATAACCGGACTGGCAGATCCCATGGTCAAATCGGCCTGCTGAATATCAAACTGATCCAAGGGTTTACTGACAGCGAGTTAGACGTGGTGTCCCGGTGGCTACACAGGGTTAACGAGCGCTACAAATCATCGTGACACTTACAGCCTTCCCCCCAAACCACACTTAACCGGTGAGTATTTAAACGAATACACAACGGAAATAAGGCAGAGCCTGTAGCAAGGATGACAATTACTATATAAGACAATTCTTACTTAGTAATCAGACAATTATTTACTATTACCCTGATCACCCACTAATTATCTAAAAAGGGATAAAGATTTTTTATTCAAGTACATCAAGGACCTACACACTACTTCATCGCGCGCCTGACACAACAATGCTCGTGACGATAACTTCGACGCCTTATAAGTGTTAAGATCACCCCCACTTCCAGGCACGCATGGGACATGCCCGTGATAAAGAAAACTGTATTGCCTCTGTGTATAGCGCTCATGCTGATGGGTTGCCAGGCACAAACTTCCGTTCTGCCAAAAAGCCAGAAACTGTCAGCGGACAAAGTCGCTGAAATAGCCGCAACCATCGAGCGGACTTATCCAAAGCTGTCCACTGAAATTCGCGGTCAACTGTTGAATACCGTGGTGAAGTCTCTGGACAACATGGTGTTTGTCGAAGGCGGTGAGTTTCAGATGGGGGATTTTGGTTGGCCATATGACGATGACCCTAAAAATCTATGTGACTGGCCTTGCGGCGTTGACCCCGAACGCATGGGCCACATCAGCATGGATGGCGATGATGATTTTGTTCACCCCGTCAAACTGAGCAGTTACTCCTTCTCCAAATACCAGACAACACTGGCCGATTTCGATCTGTTCTTTATCGCTCAGGGAAAGCCGTTGTTTGATACAGAAGACCGAAAGCGGAAAGAATTACAGGAGAAGTACTTCTCCCCCAACCTCCCGGCGCCCGTGAAAAGCTGGCAAGAAGCCAAAGACTATTGTGGCTGGCTCGGCAAGTTGAGTGGCTATCCTGTGGACCTGCCTACTGAGGCTCAGTGGGAATATGCAGCCCGCAACCGTGGCCAGTATGTGGCGTTCCCTACTGACAATGGCAGTTTGGACTATGGGCGCAATTACCCCGAACCGGGCATAGGCCGTACTTTTTCCGTTGATCGCTTTGTTCCTAATCCCTTGGGCATCTATAACCTCACTGGCAATGCCACCGACTGGGTTAATGACTGGTACGACAAAGACTATTACCGTGTTTCTCCGTTGATAAACCCTACCGGTCCCGATACGGGTACTCTTCGAATTCACAGGGGCTCAGGGTTTCTTGAAGATCCTGTACTTAGCTCTAGTACTGTGAGGCGGTGGAGTGATAAGCCGGAGAATGATGGGTATTACCCTGGCCATAGTTTTCGTTGCGCCATTCAGTCCAATCAACCTCTCTGACATAAATATGATGAGGTCGTATTTATAGCCCCCTCACGTTGCCTGAAACAGGAACATGCCCGTGATAAAGAAAACTGTATTGCCTCTGTGTATAGCGCTCATGCTGATGGGTTGCCAGGCACAAACTTCCGTTCTGCCAAAAAGCCAGAAACTGTCAGCGGACAAAGTCGCTGAAATAGCGGCGACCATCGAGCGGACTTACCCAAAGCTGTCCACTGAAATTCGCGGCCAACTGTTGAACACCGTGGTGAAGTCTCTGGACAACATGGTGTTTGTCGAGGGTGGTGAATTTCAGATGGGGGACTTTGGGTGGCCGTATGACGATGATCCCAAAAATCTATGTGACTGGCCTTGCGGCGTTGACCCTGAACGCATGGGTAATATCAGCATGTACGGCAATGATGACTTTGTTCATCCCGTCAAGTTGAGCAGTTACTCCTTCTCCAAGTATCAAACAACCCTGGGCGATTTTGATCTGTTCTTTATCGCACAGGGCAAACCGGTGTTTGATGCAGAGGATCGCAATCGGGAGGATTTACAGGAAAAATTTTACGCACCCAAACTTCCTGCTCCGGTAAAAACTTGGCAGGAAGCGAAGGATTATTGTGACTGGCTCGGTAAATTGAGTGGCTATCCTGTGGACCTGCCCACCGAAGCACAGTGGGAATATGCCGCTCGTAATCGGGGTCAATACGTGATGTTTGCCACTGACAATGGAAGTTTGGACGTTGGTCGAAATTATCCTGTTTCAGGTGAATGGAAAAGGCTCACTTTTGCTGTCGATAGCCTGGTTCCCAATCCCTTGGGGATTTACAACCTCACCGGCAATGCCACTGACTGGGTTAATGACTGGTACGACAAAGACTATTACCGCGTTTCCCCGCTGATAAACCCTGCTGGGCCCGAAAAAAGCACACTAAAAGTTCTTAGAGGATCTGGGTACGGTGAAAACCCGCTGCTTAGTGCAAGCACCGTAAAACGGTGGGCACAAGAACCGGTTAGAAAATACTATTCCCCTGGCTTTAGTTTCCGCTGTTCCATTCAATCTGATCAACCTCTCTAAGATGAACTTACTCAGGGCGCATTCAAGCGCCCAAATTTACCCTAAATTTTAAGCCAACCCTTCAAATCGTCCGCTCCGCTGGGCGGCAACCAGTATTTCCTCTTTACGCCAAGCATTGCTGGGAGTCCAGGCTATCCGAGCAGCGTTGTCAGACGTTTGATTCATCGCCAATTTATCAATAAAACGATTGAACTCGTTTTGTTCGTATCCATCAAGTAAAGCGTTGATTCGCTCCAGGCTCTGCATGGCATTAACCTTAGGGAATCTCCGAACAAGCCTTCAGTTATGCGAGAATCCCCGCAACACCTGATCCGAGCCGCCCATGAGCCAGATGAGCTTTTCCGACTTTGAGTACGCCGGCAAGCGCAAGCAAACCCGCCGAGAGCGCTTCCTCGCCGAAATGGATCAGGTGGTGCCCTGGGCAGGCCTGCTGGAGCTGATCGAACCGTTCTACCCCAAGGCCGGCGGCGGTAGAAAACCCTATCCTCTGGAAACCATGCTGCGCATCCA
>NZ_JAAQWY010000055.1:0-10721 GCF_012985765.1 Pseudomonas sp. WS 5071
GCATCAGGCGATCATCGGCCCGAGGGCGCCCGGTGCGCTGATTTTTGGTGAAGATATCTGCAACCAGATCCCAGGCTGCGTCGGGGAGTTCATACCGCTTTGCCATCTTGGCCTCCTGGCTTTAATGGCGGTGTATTTTACAGAAAATCGTATTTCTTGGGTTTACGTACAGAGCCTAGAGATTGCATGCAAGCTTGTCAAACAGGCAAGGTTTCCCTTTGTAAGCGACTCAACAGCGCGGTTTTTCATCGCACATTATGGCTTGCCGGCGTCTTACAAGGCGCGGTTGCTCTAGCGTAATGGGGACTGAGTGATTGCACAGTGCCATTGTTTTTTGCCGACCGACCCTTCACCATCGATTGATTCTGCGTCTCTTTCTACGGACTGAAACCATTGGCGGCACGTTTTACTCCCTCGCGGTTTCTGTGCTGGCTGTTTTCAGCGCTGCTGCTGGCTGGCTTATTGCCTGGCGGGCTGCATGCCGATTGGGATTTCTCCCAGATCAGCCGGCGCGACACCGCGCTCTACGGGCCGTTGGGTGCGGGTCAGCAGCGTATTGATGACTGGCAGCAACTGCTGGCCACGCAAAAACAAGGCAGCGAGACGGAGCAGCTCAAGGTGGTCAACCTGTTCTTCAACAAGCGCGTGCGCTATGTCGAAGATATCGACTTGTGGAACCAGGTCGATTATTGGGAAACGCCCATCGAAGCCCTGTGGAAAGGCGCCGGTGATTGTGAAGACTATGCCATCGCCAAGTATTTCAGCCTGCGTCACCTGGGCGTCTCCAGCGACAAATTGCGCATTACCTACGTCAAGGCATTGCGGCAGAATCGCGCCCATATGGTCTTGACCTATTATTCGACGCCAGAGGCCATGCCCCTGGTACTCGACAGCCTGATCGATGAAATCCAGCCTGCCAGCCAACGGACCGACTTGCTGCCGGTCTACTCCTTCAACGCCGAGGGCTTGTACCTGCCGGGCGCCAAGGGCAACAAAAAGGTCGGCGACACCAAACGCCTGTCGCGCTGGCAGGATGTGTTGAAAAAAATGCGTGCGGAAGGCTTCCCAGCCGAGCCGGCCAACTAGGAGTAACTGTTCAGATGTCACTGTTCAAACAGCTGTTGATCGCTATCTGTCTGTTCCTGGTGGTCGCCTTCAGCGGCAGCTTCATGGTCAGCCTGGAAAGCTCGCGTACCCAGTACGTGAACCAACTGCGCTCCCACGCGCAGGACGCGGCGACCGCCCTGGCGCTGTCCCTGACACCCAATATCGACGACCCGGCGATGGTCGAGCTGCTGGTCAGCTCGATTTTCGATAGTGGTTATTACGCCAGCATCCGGGTGATCGATGTGACCAACGACCAGGTCATCGTCGAACGCAGTGGCATCCCCGACAACAACGGCGTGCCCAACTGGTTCGTCAAGCTGATCGGCCTGGAACCGGCCGGTGGTGACGCCCTGGTCAGCCGTGGCTGGGAGCAGGCGGCGCGGGTCGAGGTGGTCAGCCATCCGATGTTCGCCCTGGCCAAGCTGTGGCAGAGCGCCCTGGGCAGCCTCGGCTGGTTATTGCTGTGCGGCGCGGTGAGTGCGGTGCTGGGCGCGCTGTTGCTGCGCCGGCAACTCAAGCCTTTGGACTACATGGTCAAACAGTCCCACGCCATTGCCCGCCGCGAATTCCTGAGCCTGCCGGATCTGCCGCGCACCCCGGAACTGCGCCGCGTGGTGCAGGCGATGAACCAGATGGTGGAAAAGCTCAAGGCCCTGTTCCAGGAACAGGCCGAGCGTAGCGAAAAACTGCGGGTGGAGTCCTATCAAGACAACCTCACCGGCCTGGCTAACCGCCGTTACTTCGAGATGCAACTCAATGCGCGGGTCAGCAACCCCGAAGAAACCAGCTCAGGCTACCTGCTGGTGTTGCGGGTCAAGGACCTGGCCGGCCTCAACCAGCGCCTCGGCGGCCAACGCACCGACCAACTGCTGCAGGCGGTCGGTGAACAGTTGCTGCGCCAGTGCGAGCCGTATCCGGAAACCCACAACCTGGTCACCCGTATCCGCGGTGGCGAGTTTGCCGTGCTGGCGCCGGGGCTGATGCGTGAAGAGGCGTTGCAGCTGGCGCAGAACCTGGAAAGCACCCTGCAAAGCCTGCAAGCCACCGGCGCCAGTGACGTTTCGCCGGTTGCCTGTATCGGCCTGGCGCCGTTCAATCATGGTGATTCGCCGCAAGCCCTGTTGACCCTGGCCGACCAGGCGCTGGCCCAGGCCGAAACCCAGGGCGATGTCAGTTGGGTGTGCCTGGACCACAGCGCAGCTGCCAGCGTCGGCGACGACCATCATGCCTGGCACACACTGCTGGACCAGGCGCTGACCCAACATCGCTTCGAGTTGTACTTCCAACCGGTGGTGGCCAGCCAGGATCCGCAACTGGTCCTGCATTACAAAGTGCTCTCGCGCTTGGTCGACGGCCATGGCCACACGATCCCGGCCGGCCGTTTCCTGCCTTGGCTTGAGCGGTTTGGCTGGTCGGCGCGCCTGGATCGGGTGATGTTGGAGCTGGTACTCAAACAAATGGCCAGCCATGAGCACTCGCTGGCCCTGAACCTGTCTGCGGCGACCCTGGCAGACCCGCAAGCCCTGAACCGAATCTTCGACCTGCTACGCCAACATGCCAACCTGGGCCCGCGCCTGACCCTGGAAATCGGTGAAGAGCAACTGCCCGAACAGGCGGTGCTGGAGCAGTTGACCCACCGCCTGCGGGAGCTGAACTTTTCCCTCAGCCTGCAACGCTTTGGCGGGCGCTTCAGCATGATCGGCAACCTGGCGCGCCTGGGCCTGGCCTACTTGAAGATCGATGGCAGCTACATCCGCGACATCGACCAGGAAAGCGACAAGCGCCTGTTCATCGAAGCCATCCAGCGCGCAGCCCACAGCATCGACTTGCCGCTGATTGCCGAGCGGGTCGAAACCGAGGGTGAGTTGCAGGTAATTCGTGAAATGGGGATTTTTGGCGTGCAGGGCCAGCTGTTTGGTGAGCCGGCGCCCTGGCGCTGAGGCCGTGGCCGGCCTCAGATCAGGCCGGTCTCATCATCATTGATCAGGTGGCTCAGGCCACCCAGTGATTCCCGGGCGTTGCTGCGGTCCTTGAGCTTGGCTTGCGCGGCGACCGGCAGGTCCGTCAGGTTGATTACGCCTTTCTGGATCAGCACCTGAATCAAGTCTTCCAGCACCCGGATCATCTCCGAGTCACTGTGCTTGAGCTGCTTGAGGCTCAGCTCCGCTTCTTCATTGGCAAACCAGGCCTGGATCTCATGATGATCCGCGGGCAGGGTGCCCGTCGATTCGGCGAAGGCAACCGCTTCGGCGCGAATCAGCTCACCCTGTGCATCACGTTGCACGTAGAACATTGAACATCCCTCATGAGAAGAACTGACGACAGCCTGTCAGAGCATAGGCCAACGGCGCGCGATTGGGCGTGAGTATGCCGTGCAATCGCGACCCCATGCCAGTGAACGGTGGCCGCAAATGAATCGGCCGCCTCAAGAGGCGGCCGGTTCAGTGGTTCAGCTTAGGTGTGATCGACCTTGATGGTCGGGTCAGCACCACTGATCAACGAATTGATCGTCTGGCCGGACCAGTTGTTACCTTCCAGCTTGATCGTCACATCCGCATTGGCCAGGCCGCCGGCGGCGTTGAGCTTGCCTTCGGAGCTGATCTGCAGCGTTGTCACGTTATCCACCGTGGTCAACTTCAGGAAGTTGTCGATGGTGCCGTCGGTTTCACCCTTGAGCAGGTCACGCAGGTCAATGCGGTCGCCTTCCAATGCCTTGAAGTCCTTGATCACATCGTTGCCGACGTCACCGGATCTCCAGACGAAGGTATCGGCACCGGTGCCGCCGATCAGGATGTCATTGCCCTGGCCGCCGATCAGCGTGTCGTTGCCGGTACCGCCCAACAGGATGTCGTTGCCCTTGCCACCGTCCAGGTAGTCGTTGCCGCCCTGGCCGAACAGGATGTCATCACCCGAGCCACCCAGCAGGGTGTCATTGCCGTCCTTGGCACCCGAGGTGTTGAACTCGTTGTAGTGCTCGGTGATGTACTTATGCACATCCTGGCCGGTGACTGCAGACACCGCCACGCCGTTTTTCCCTGCCACGTAGGACTGGATGGCGTTGTAGCCTTCGCCGGTAACACCCGTGAAGCTCACCAGGTCGCCGAACAGGATGTCGTTGCCGTCACCGCCATCGACACGGTCGGCACCCGGCAGGGTAGCCTCGCTGTGACCGAGGATGGCGTTGGCCAGGTCCTTCGGATCGATGTTGCTTTGTGGCTTGTTGTCGCTGTCGTACGGTGCCAACTGCTCCAGGCCGACCCCGCTTTTAAGACCGATGGCTTCTACGCCACCCGTTGACAGGCCTTTGAGCAATGCAAACGCGCTCTGGGAGTTGCTGGTGGTGGGCCCGTCGGTGTAGTTGCCATAACCGTCACGAACGGATGTCTCATAGGTGCCATCCCCTTGAGCGTGGATGATCCCCCGGTCGTACCCTGAGCCGTAGTACCAGAGGGTCACCTTACCGGCAGCGTTGATCTCAAGGGAGACATTCGACTCGATGTTGATCCGGGTGGCGGTACCTATGGTGTAGTTGTTCATGTTGACGACATCATCGAGTCTGACGTTACCGTACAAGTACGGGTTGGTCTGCTCGGCGCGCTGGTAGAACGTCGGCTCACCGTCGGTGATGAAGTACGTGGTGTTGATTGCATCCTTGTTGCCAGTCGCCTGGGCACTTTGGAAGAAGTTGGATGCAGACTTGAACACGTCTTCGTAGTTGGTGCCGCCGGTCGACACCATCTTATCCAGGACTTTCTGCAACGCCTCCAGTGCACCTGGGTCTTTCAGGTTGACTGTAACCGTGCGATTGACCTGGTCACTGAAATCCGCGAGGAAGATGTTCACGACCCCGGAGGTGCTGGAGCCGATACTGTTTTTCAGTGAGTTGAACACGGTGGTCAGCGAGGCTTTCGCCGCCGCTACCGAGTCCGAACCCATACTGCCCGACGTATCGATCATGAACGCAATGTTGTAGTTCTTGCCCTGAACTACGTTCAGGCCCGAAACGTCCGCCACGATGATGTCGTTGCCACTGGTACCGGTGACGTTGTCATCGCCCGAAGTCGCCGTGCTCCCGCTATAGGTTGCCGGGTACACCTTGACCGGCAGATTGGCCACGGTTGTGGCCGAGCCGCCGAGGCTTTCGGTGGAGGTCGACGTCACGGTCAGGTTGTACTGGCCGCTGGTGTAAGGCAGTGGCTTGAGGCTCAGGTTGTTGAGGTTCCAACCGGTGACGTCCACTTCGGTATGGCCCTGGGTCGCCGTGAAGGTATGCCCGGCACCGTCGCTGAGCACTGCGCCCACCGGGATGCTGCCAATCTTCACGCTCAGGGTTTCCGAACCGTCGGTATCGGTCAGGCCGGTGGTGACTTTGGTCAGTTTGACCGTGCCGTTTTCCAGCCCTTCGTTGAGCTTGTACGCGTCGTAGTAACCCTGGCCGTTTGTGCCGTGCAGATCCGACACTTGCGCGCCGGCGCTGATCAGGTCGTTGATGCCGGTGTAGATCGGCATCGTGGTGTTGCTCAGGTTGGTCGCGGTGCCACCGTTGACCGACAGCTTGAGATCAAAGCTGCCCGGACCTGATTGGTTGGCATGGTAGATATCAATGCTGTAGTAGCCGTTGCTGGTTGGGGTGAACGTACCGTTGAACTGGCCGGAGTTCGAGCCCCAGGTACCGCTAGCCACATCTTTGCCGCCGATATTGACCAGGATGCTGTCATCGCCGTAGCCGCTGAAGGTGTACGACTTGCCGGCTTCCAGGTAGATCAGGCCGGAGGTCTTCGAGCCTGCACCGCCAGGCACATCTGCAGTAGGTAGGACGGTGGTCGAAACCGTCGTGCTGGTTGGCGTGCCGGCGTTGTCGATGGCATTTTTCAACACGGTCGCCGAGGCACCATTGCCGTTGGTGCCCAGGTTCGCAATGCTGTTCCAGCTCTGCTTGGTCAGGCCGACCGAGGCGATGTTGTTATCGGCAACGCTCAAGGTCGGCGCGTCTGCAACCGGAGTGATGTCGACTTTTACAGTGGCGCTGGTGCCCAGGTCCTTGCCATCGGTTGGCTGGAACTTGAACTGTGCATAATCAGCCTGCTTGTTGCCCACACCTGTGCCGCCGTAGCCGTCGGCTCCGGATTCGTTGGCATTTGGCGTGAAGCGCAACTGGCCGCCGTCGATCTGCGCCTTGGTGAAGGTCTGGCCGGCTGTCACGTTGGTCCAGGTAGTGCCATCCGCTGCCAGGAACTGCAGCTTGCCGGCTACTGGCAGCTCGGTGATTTTCACCCCGAGGCTGGCCTGCGGCGAATCCACATCGCTGACCCCGAAGTTGGCCCAGGTCAGCTTCAGCGACGTGTCTTCAGTGCCGGTGACGGCACCGCCGGTGGCAACCGGTGCGTCGTTGACCGCCACTACGTTGACCGTGGTGGTTGCCACGTTCGAGTAATTGCCGCCGTCGGTCACCGTCACGGTGATGGTCCGTGGCGTGGTGCTCGGGTCGTGGCTGCTGTTGCCGAACGTGATGTTCTTGATCTGCTGCATGTAGTCAGCCAGCGACGCCGTACCGGTCAGGGTCAGGGTGATCTTGCCGGTGACAGGGTCCGTGACCGAGGTCACGTTCATACCGGTGACCTTGCTGTAGTCCAGCGTGTCGCTCGGCTGAGTATTGGTCAGGACTACCGTGGCGCCAGTCAGCTGGGTGCTGTCCGGGTCGGTGATCTTGATGTCGGTATCAGCAATCGACACGCCACTGCCGCCTTCGGTGAACGTAGTCCTGTAGTCGTTGCCGGTGGCGCCACTGGAATTGTTGGCATCCAGGTCGATAACCGGTGGCGCATCGTTATCGATGATCGACGTTTCGATTTTGCCGTTGGTGGTGCTGATAGCCAGGTTCTCGAAGTTACCGCCGGAAGTGCCCGAGATACTGATCTCGAACTTCTCCGTAGGCTCGGTCAGCTTGTCGTCGATGGTCTTGATATCGAACGTCGCGCTGCTTTGGCCGGCCGGAATCTTCACGGTGTACACGCCGTTGAAGTCTGAACCGTCCTGGGCCACGCCTTTGTACGACAGGGTCACCGTGACTTCGGTTTGCGCCGGCTGGGTCAGGTTCAACGTGTAGTGAGCGGTCTGGCCTTCGGTCACCGAGGTATCGCCCGCAATACTGATCACGGTGTTGCTCGTCACGTCCGTCACTTTGGTGATTACTGGCGTGCCGACCGGGATCAGGTTTTCATACTTGTCGCCACCGCTGACCACATTGGTGATCTTGGCGGAAATGTCCTTGGCGCCCAGGTAGAAGTCATTCGGCGCGGTGAAGTTGGCAGTACCGCTGGTCTTGCCATTGCCGATGGTGATGTTCAAGTCGTTGTCCAACTTGATCACCAGGTCCGAACCCACGTTGGTCACGGCCACGCCGTTCTTATCCACGAGGCTGGCGGTGTAGACGATCTGGCCGCCTTCGGCGACGTTGGTGGTGGCGGTCAGCACAACCTTCACATCGTCGATGGTGTCGTTGATCTGCGTCGTTGCGCCGTCGCCAGCGACTACGAGCTTCTCGAAGTTGCCACCCGCGGTGCCGGTGATCTGGACGGTCTGGGTGCTCTTGTCGATGAACACGTCATCGCCTGGAGCATCAACAATCACGGTACCAACGGTTTCACCGGCTTTGATGGTGATGGTTTGCTTGTTGTCGAGTGTCAGGGTGACGTCAGTGTCAGCCTTGTTGCTCAAGGTGGCGGTGTAGGTGATTTTCCCGCCTTCGTTGACGGCGCTTGGCGCGGTCAAGGTGACGGTGGTGGTGTTGTCGGTGCCCGGTGTGTCAGTTACGACGGTGGTGACTTTATCGGTACCTGGAACCAGGTTCTCGAAGTGCTCGCCACCGGTGACTTTTTCGATGCCGGTCGTAACAGTCTGGTCGCCTTTGTACACGTCGTCCGGCGCTACAGCCGAAACAGTACCGCTCGACTCGTTCACACCGATGGTGATGACCTGTTTGTTATCGAGGGTGATGGTCAGCGGACCAGTGGTGTTGGTAACTGGCTTGCCGTCTTTATCAACCAAAGTCGCGGTGTAAACGATCTCGCCGCCTTCGCCGACAGTTTTGGTGGCAGTCAGCACCACATCAACCTTGTCGATGGTGTCGTTGATCTGCGTCGTTGCGCCGTCGCCTGCGACTACGAGCTTCTCGAAGTTACCGCCTTCAGTACCGGTGATCTTGACCGTCTGGGTGCTCTTGTCGATGAACACGTCATCGCCTGGAGCATCAACAATCACGGTACCAACGGTTTCGCCGGCCTTGATGGTGATGGTTTGTTTGTTATCGAGCGTCAGGGTGACGTCGGTATCCGCTTTATTAGAAAGCGTCGCGGTGTAGGTGATCTTGCCGCCTTCGTTGACGGCGTCTGGCGCGGTCAAGGTGACGGTGGTGGTGTTGTCGGTGCCCGGTGTGTCAGTTACGACGGTGGTGACTTTATCGGTACCTGGAACCAGGTTCTCGAAGTGCTCGCCACCGGTAACTTTTTCGATGCCGGTCGTAACAGTTTGGTCGCCTTTGTACACATCATCCGGCGCTACAGCCGAAACAGTACCGCTCGACTCGTTCACACCGATAGTGATGACCTGTTTGTTATCGAGGGTGATGGTCAGCGGACCAGTGGTATTGGTGACTGGCTTGCCGTCTTTATCAACCAAGGTTGCGGTGTAAACAATTTCGCCGCCTTCGCCGACAGTTTTGGTGGCAGTCAGCACCACATCAACTTTGTCGATAGTGTCGTTGATAGTCGTTGTCGCGCCGTCGCCAGCAACCACAAGCTTCTCGAAGTTGCCGCCCTCGGTGCCGGTGATCTGGACGGTCTGGGTGCTCTTGTCGATGAACACGTCATCGCCAGGGGCATCAACAATCACGGTACCAACGGTTTCGCCGGCCTTGATGGTGATGGTTTGTTTGTTGTCGAGGGTCAGGGTGACGTCGGTATCCGCTTTATTAGAAAGCGTCGCGGTGTAAGTGATTTTCCCGCCTTCGTTGACGGCGTCTGGCGCGGTCAAGGTGACGGTGGTGGTGTTGTCGGTGCCCGGTGTGTCGGTTACGACGGTGGTGACTTTGTCAGTACCAGGGACCAGGTTCTCGAAGTGCTCGCCACCGGTAACTTTTTCGATGCCGGTCGTAACAGTTTGGTCGCCTTTGTACACATCGTCCGGCGCTACAGCCGAAACAGTACCGCTCGACTCGTTCACACCGATGGTGATGACCTGTTTGTTATCGAGGGTGATGGTCAGCGGGCCGGTGGTGTTGGTGACTGGCTTGCCGTCTTTATCAACCAAAGTTGCGGTGTAAACGATTTCGCCGCCTTCGCCGACAGTTTTAGTCGCGGTCAGAACCACATCGACCTTGTCGATGGTGTCGTTGATCTGCGTAGTCGCGCCGTCGCCAGCAACCACAAGCTTCTCGAAGTTGCCGCCCTCGGTGCCGGTGATCTGGACGGTCTGGGTGCTCTTATCGATGAACACGTCATCGCCTGGGGCATCAACAATCACGGTACCAACGGTTTCACCGGCTTTGATGGTGATGGTTTGCTTGTTGTCGAGCGTCAGGGTGACGTCGGTATCCGCTTTATTAGAAAGCGTCGCGGTGTAGGTGATTTTTCCACCTTCACTCACTTCAGTCGGAGCCGTCAGGGTCACAGTGGTGGTGTTATCGGTGCCCGGTGTGTCGGTGACAGTCGTGGTGACCTTGTCAGTGCCCGGAACCAGATTTTCGAAGTGCCCGCCGCCAGTTACTTCCTTGATGCCGGTAGTAACGGTTTGGTCGCCTTTGTACACATCGTCCGGCGCTACAGCCGAAACAGTACCGCTCGACTGATTCACGCCAATGGTGATGACCTGGTTGTTATCCAGAGTCACGGTCACTGGGTTGGTGATGTTAGTCACCACGTTTCCAGCCTTGTCGACCAAGGTGGCGGTGTAGACGATCTGGCCGCCTTCACCCACGGTTTTAGTCGCGGTCAGGACTACATCAACCTTGTCGATGGTGTCGTTGATCTGCGTAGTCGCACCGTCGCCTGCAACCACCAGCTTCTCGAAGTTACCGCCTTCAGTACCGGTGATCTTGACCGTCTGGGTGCTCTTGTCGATGAACACGTCATCGCCAGGGGCATCAACAATCACGGTACCAACGGTTTCGCCGGCCTTGATGGTGATGGTTTGTTTGTTGTCGAGCGTCAGGGTGACGTCGGTGTCCGCTTTATTAGAAAGCGTCGCGGTGTAAGTGATTTTTCCGCCTTCGTTGACGGCGTCTGGCGCGGTCAAGGTGACGGTGGTGGTGTTGTCGGTGCCCGGTGTGTCGGTTACGACGGTGGTGACTTTATCAGTACCTGGAACCAGGTTCTCGAAGTGCTCGCCACCGGTAACTTTTTCGATGCCGGTCGTAACAGTTTGGTCGCCTTTGTACACATCATCCGGCGCTACAGCCGAAACAGTACCGCTCGACTCGTTCACACCGATAGTGATGACCTGTTTGTTATCGAGGGTGATGGTCAGCGGGCCGGTGGTGTTGGTGACTGGCTTGCCGTCTTTATCAACCAAAGTTGCGGTGTAAACGATTTCGCCGCCTTCGCCGACAGTTTTAGTCG
>NZ_JAAQWY010000056.1:0-9915 GCF_012985765.1 Pseudomonas sp. WS 5071
GCGATATCAGCCACTTCTTGATGCATCGGTACAACTGGGTTCGACCCCACCAATTCAACGGTGGGTTGGCGCCAGCCCGGGCCGAAGAAAAACTTAACGTCGTGTCCGGGATTAGTTGACCACTACAGATCAGAATCAAAAAAAACGACCAAAAAAATGCCAGTCAGCAGAACTGACTGGCATTCAACGCACATGACCTGCGTTACCGAGGGGGTCACACCTTAGTGATGCTCACGCGTCGCGCGGAACTTCACATCAGGCCAGCGCTCTTCCATCAACGCGAGGTTAACCCGGGTCGGCGCCAGGTAAGTCAGGTGACCGCCGCCATCTAGCGCAAGGTTTTCCACAGCCTTGACGCTGAATTCTTCCAGCTTCTTCTTATCGCTGCATTCGATCCAGCGCGCAGACCATACGGTGATCGGCTCATAAGAGCATTCCACTTTGTATTCTTCTTTCAGGCGGCTCGCCACCACGTCAAACTGCAGCACACCCACGGCGCCCAGAATGATGTCGTTGCTGCGCTCGGGGAAAAACACCTGAGTGGCGCCCTCTTCGGCCAGTTGCTGCAAGCCTTGGCGCAATTGCTTGGACTTGAGCGGATCGCGCAGACGCACCCGACGGAACAATTCCGGGGCAAAGTGCGGGATGCCGGTGAAGCTCAGGCTCTCGCCTTCGCTGAAGGTGTCACCGATTTGTATAGTGCCGTGGTTATGCAAGCCGATGATGTCGCCCGCATAGGCTTCTTCGAGTTGCTCACGTTCGGAGGAGAAGAACGTCAGCGCGTCGCCGATGCGCACATCCTTGCCCGTGCGTACGTGACGCATCTTCATGCCTTTTTCATATTTGCCCGAGCAAATACGCATGAAGGCGATCCGGTCCCGGTGCTTGGGGTCCATGTTCGCCTGAATCTTGAACACGAAGCCGGTGAACTTCTCTTCTTCGGGCTCGACCGTACGCTCGTTGGCAACACGGGCAAGCGGCATCGGCGCCCAATCCACCACGGCATCCAGCACGTGGTCGACACCGAAGTTGCCCAAGGCCGTACCGAAGAATACCGGAGTCAGTTGGCCGTCGAGGAACTCTTGCTGGTTGAACTCATGGCACGCGCCTTGAACCAGTTCCAGTTGATCGACAAAACGGTCGTACTCGTCACCCAAGTGCGCGCGGGCTTCGTCGGAGTCAAGCTTCTCAATGATTTTGACTTCAGTGCGTTCGTGACCATGACCCGCGGTGTAAACAATGATGTAGTCGCCCGCCAGGTGATAAACACCCTTGAAGTCGCGGTAGCAACCAATCGGCCAGGTGATCGGCGCCGCCTTGATTTTGAGTACGGCTTCGATTTCGTCCAGCAGCTCGATCGGGTCGCGGATGTCGCGGTCGAGTTTGTTAATGAAGCTGACGATAGGCGTGTCACGCAGACGGCACACGTCCATCAGCGCGATGGTACGTGGCTCAACACCTTTACCGCCATCGAGCACCATCAAGGCCGAGTCGACAGCGGTCAGCGTACGGTAGGTGTCTTCCGAGAAGTCTTCGTGGCCCGGGGTGTCGAGCAGGTTGATCATGTGGTCGCGATACGGGAACTGCATGACCGACGTGGTAATCGAGATACCCCGTTGTTTCTCCATTTCCATCCAGTCGGAGGTGGCATGGCGGTCGGACTTTCGCGATTTCACCGTACCGGCAACGGCAATGGCCTTGCCCATCAGCAAGAGTTTCTCGGTGATGGTGGTTTTACCCGCATCGGGGTGGGAAATGATGGCGAAAGTGCGGCGTTTCGCGACTTCGGCGGCCTGATGGGTCATGGGAAATCGCCTGACGATTGATTCAAAAAAGGGCGCGGATTATAGCCCAAATCCGGCATCCGCAGCCACCGTTGGTGCCTTGGCTTTGATCACAAGGGTGGCAATGTGCCGTAAAAAATGTGAACCTTTTGAGCGGTGGAGGCGTCCACTCTCCTGATACGACAAACCGTCAGGAGCTGAAATATCAGCAAGTTAGCCTGACGAGGCTGCGCTAATGACAGGCGAAGCCGGCGTTTACTCTGCCCCCGCCTGTTGCTCTTCGCGAACACATTGTCGGCAGCCAGGAATGGCATTGCCACACGAGAATGTGTCCGCCGACTGAAAAAAAAAGGAGTCCGCCTGTGGCTAATCGCTATGGAAAAGGGCTTATAGGTTGCGTGGCAGTTGTCGCCCTCCTGGCCCTGTTGGTCCACTGGATCGGCATCAGCACTATCGAACACTATCAAGATGATCTGTTGTTCTACCTGCAAGCCCATCTGTACCTCGTACTCGTTTCAATGCTCGCCGCTCTCCTTGTAGGGATACCCGCCGGCATTTTCCTCAGCCGACCTTCAATGGTCGGACGTGCGGAACGCTTCATGCAAGTCTTCAACATCGGCAACACCGTCCCGCCGCTGGCTGTACTGGCCATTGCACTGGGCTTTCTGGGGATCGGTAGCGGTCCCGCCATCTTTGCCCTGTTTCTCGCCTCGTTGCTGCCCATTGTGCGCAACACGTACGAAGGCCTGAAAAACGTACAGGGTTCACTCAAAGAAGCCGCCGTCGGCATTGGAATGACCCCGCGCCAAGTGCTTTGGCGAGTCGAGTTACCCAATGCCGTGCCCATCATAATGGGCGGTGTGCGGGTTGCACTGGCGATCAACGTCGGGACCGCGCCACTGGCGTTCCTGATCGGCGCCAACAGCCTGGGCAGCCTGATTTTCCCTGGCATCGCCCTCAACAATCAGCCGCAACTGATCCTGGGCGCCGCATGCACCGCGCTGCTGGCATTGCTGCTCGACGGCCTGGTGATACTCATCAGCCGCCAATGGTTGGAACGCGGCCTGCGACCTGTTTAAGGTCGGGCTGAGCATAGGAAAACCCATGAAAAAAATAAGCTTGTTTTTAGGCTGCATCCTGCTGTGCGCAGGAATTGTGCAGGCCGCTGAAAAACCCTTGATCCGCATCGGGGCGCGGGTGTTCACCGAACAGACTCTGCTCGCTGAAATCACCTCGCAATACCTCAATACCAAGGGCTACAACGCTCAAGTGACTGGCGGGTTGGGAAGCAGCCTGGCGCGGTCGGCGCAGGAGTCGGGACAGCTGGACATGGTGTGGGAGTACACCGGGGTTTCGCTGGTGGCGTACAACCACATCACCGACAAACTCGACAGTCAGCAATCCTACGACCGCGTTAAAGAAGTCGACGCCAAGCAAGGCCTGATCTGGCTGCACCCGTCCAAGTTCAGCAATACCTTTGCACTGGCGTTACCACAGGAAGTGGCTGAGCAATACCCGCACATCAACACCATCAGCGACCTCAACAAAGCCCTGCGCGAACCCGAGCACAAAAAAGCGCTGGTGGCACTGGACACCGAGTTCGCCAACCGCTCGGACGGTCTTGGAGGTCTGGTCAAGCTCTACGACATGGACCTGACCCGTAGAAATATCCGCCAGATGGACGCCGGTCTGGTCTATACCGCCCTGAAAAACAGCCAGGTGTTTGCCGGGCTGGTCTACACAACCGACGGCCGACTGAGCGCTTTTAACCTCAAGCTGCTGGACGACGACCGGCATTACTTCCCGGACTACACCGCCGCTCCGGTTGTGCGTAAAGCCTATCTGGATCAGCACCCGGATCTCGAAGGCCTGCTCAAGCCGCTGGCCGACCTGTTTGATGATGAAACCATGCGTCAGCTTAACGCCCGGGTCGACGTGGATCACGAAAGCCCATCCAAAGTGGCCGCCGACTTCCTGCGCCAACACCCGCTCAACTGAGGAGAAGACATGGAATTTCTAAACGCCTTTTCCCACATGGATTGGACGCTCGTACTGCACCTTACGTGGCAGCACATTACCTTGGTCGGCATCGCCGTGACCTTGGCCATTGTGGTCGGCGTGCCGTTGGGTGTACTGATGACCCGCTTCCCGACGTTGGCCGGGCCGATGCAGGCCAGCGCTACGGTATTGCTGACCATCCCGTCCATCGCCCTGTTTGGCCTGCTGCTGCCGTTCTACTCCAAGTTCGGTCAGGGCCTGGGGCCGATGCCAGCCATCACGGCTGTGTTCCTTTATTCACTGCTGCCCATCATGCGCAATACCTTTCTTGCGCTCACCGGTGTTGAGCCGGGTATCCGTGAGGCCGCTCGCGGTATTGGCATGACCTTCGGCCAGCGCCTGCGCATGGTCGAATTGCCCATCGCCGTGCCTGTGATTCTGGCCGGTGTACGCACCGCTGTTGTGATGAACATCGGTGTAATGACCATCGCCGCTACCATCGGCGCCGGCGGTCTGGGTGTACTTATTCTGGCTGCCATCAGCCGCAGCGATATGTCGATGCTGATCGTCGGCGCCGTGCTGGTCAGTGTGCTGGCCATCATCGCTGACTTGCTTTTGCAATGGCTGCAACGCTCGCTGACTCCAAAAGGACTGCTCAAATGATCGAACTTCAAAACCTCAGCAAAACCTTCCAAAGCAACGGCAAAGATGTCAAAGCCGTCGACTCGGTGAACCTGACCGTCAACGAAGGCGAGATCTGCGTATTCCTCGGGCCATCGGGTTGCGGCAAAAGCACCACGTTGAAAATGATCAACCGCCTGATAAAGCCCACCTCCGGCAAAATTCTGATCAACGGCGAAGACACCACGGACCTCGACCCGGTAACCCTGCGTCGCAACATCGGGTACGTGATTCAGCAAATCGGTTTGTTTCCGAACATGACCATCGAAGAAAACATCACGGTCGTGCCAAGACTGTTGGGATGGGACAAACAGAAGTGCCATGAACGGGCACGTGAACTGATGAGCATGATCAAGCTCGAACCCAAGCAATACCTGCACCGCTACCCGCGCGAGTTGTCAGGTGGCCAGCAACAGCGCATTGGCGTGATCCGCGCCCTGGCCGCTGACGCGCCCCTGCTGCTGATGGACGAGCCATTTGGCGCTGTCGATCCCATCAACCGTGAAATGATTCAGAACGAGTTTTTCGAGATGCAACGGGCGCTGAACAAGACTGTGATCATGGTCAGCCACGACATCGACGAAGCCATCAAACTGGGCGACAAGATTGCGATCTTCCGCGGCGGAAAGTTGTTGCAGATGGACCACCCGGACACCCTGCTCGCCCACCCTGCCGACGAGTTTGTCAGCAATTTTGTCGGACAGGACAGCACCCTCAAGCGTCTGCTGCTGGTCAAGGCCGAAGACGCAGCCGACAACGCGCCTTCCGTCAGCCCTGAAACCCCAGTAGGCGAAGCGCTGGAGCTGATGGACGAACTCGACCGTCGATATGTCGTCGTCACCTGTGCCGACAACAAGGCGCTGGGTTATGTGCGTCGTCGCGACTTGCATCGCCAAACCGGCACCTGCGGGCAATACCTGCGCGAATTCACCGCAACGGCGGCATCCGAGGAGCACTTGCGCATCTTGCTGTCACGCATGTACGAATTTAACCGTTCGTGGTTACCGGTGATGGATACCGAACGTGTGTTCCAGGGTGAGGTCACCCAGGAATCGATCGCAGCCTATTTGAGCTCCGGTCGCTCACGTGGTGCCAAGACCAGCATCGTGTCCCCTGCCGAGACCGCCCTGGCCTAAACGGCAATGGCCGCAGGAGCGAGATTGCCTCGCTCCTGCGGCCTCTCAACCTCGCCATAAACGCTTCATGGAACATCCCTTCCTTCCCACGGTCGGTTACTTAAATAGCCGATACGCCGACTGCGACGAAGTCGTGCAAAAACGCGACATTTTTTGTTGATCAATGCGCAATCACCCCCTACAGTTCGCGCCGAACATCCATGCTGGAAACGATCCATCCGGCTCAAGTACTGACGACGAGACAGCAAGGTTCATTTACCTTTTTTGCTTTCGGCGGACATGCCTTGGGAAGTAGGCGAACCAAAGTGGGGATACGGAGGATGTTCAGTTGCGCCCATTTATAGATGACGTTTGCCACTAGGAGTCCCTCTGCATGTCGATTAAGGTCGAAGACTATTACGCGCGCGATACCTTTCAGAAAATGAAAGCGTTCGCTGACACCCAAGAAACCCCGTTCGTCGTGATCGATACCGCGATGATCAGCCAGGCCTACGATGACCTGCGCGCAGGTTTCGAATTTGCCAAGGTGTACTACGCCGTCAAGGCCAACCCGGCTGTTGAAATCATCAACTTGCTGCGCGACAAAGGCTCCAGTTTCGACATCGCGTCGATCTATGAGCTGGACAAAGTAATGGCCCAAGGCGTTAGCCCGGATCGCATCAGTTACGGCAACACCATCAAAAAGTCCAAAGACATCCGCTACTTCTATGAGAAAGGCGTGCGCCTGTTCTCCACCGACTCGGAAGCCGACCTGCGCAATATCGCCAAGGCCGCGCCGGGGTCGAAGGTGTATGTGCGCATCCTGACAGAAGGCTCGACCACCGCTGACTGGCCGCTGTCACGCAAGTTTGGCTGCCAGACCGACATGGCCATGGACTTGCTGATTTTGGCCCGCGACCTTGGTCTGGTGCCTTACGGTATTTCATTCCATGTCGGCTCCCAGCAGCGCGACATCAGCGTGTGGGACGCGGCAATAGCCAAGGTCAAGGTCATCTTCGAACGCCTGAAGGAAGAAGACGGGATTCACCTGAAGCTGATCAACATGGGCGGCGGATTCCCGGCCAACTACATCACTCGCACTAACAGCCTTGAAACCTACGCTGAAGAAATCATCCGTTTCCTGAAGGAAGACTTCGGCGATGACCTGCCGGAAATTATTCTGGAACCGGGTCGTTCGCTGATTGCCAACGCCGGGATTCTGGTCAGCGAAGTGGTGCTGGTGGCCCGTAAATCCCGCACCGCCGTAGAGCGCTGGGTGTATACCGATGTGGGCAAGTTCTCGGGCCTGATCGAAACCATGGATGAAGCCATCAAGTTTCCGATCTGGACTGAAAAGAAAGGCGAGATGGAAGAAGTCGTTATCGCCGGTCCGACCTGCGACAGCGCAGATATCATGTATGAAAACTACAAGTATGGCCTGCCGCTCAACCTGGCCATCGGTGACCGCCTGTACTGGCTATCAACGGGCGCTTACACCACCAGTTACAGCGCCGTCGAGTTCAATGGTTTCCCGCCGCTGAAGTCATTCTACTTGTAATCAAACCCATCACGATGCCCATACAGCCAAACTGCATGGGCATTATTTGCAGGCGCTAAAACTTAAACGCGCACCTGACGCAATACTGAAATAAAGGTCGTTAGATGCGTTTGCAATGCACTCATATCGCATGCATCCGCGGTTTGAAACAGGCGACACTCTCTTAAAAATACCACCAGGCTTTCCTCAACCAAGCCCACCTCTTCTACCCACTGGACTCTTGCAGTCAATACACCGCCATAGGCTTCGACATTTTCCTTTCTCGTCTGTAGTTTTTTTATTTTGGCGTCCAGCTCTTGCAGCTCACCCGCGTTCGCGGATATTTTTTTCGAAACACGCACAAGGGCTTCCGATAAAGATGCCAGCTTTGCGGCTGCGCCAAACATATCCAAATACTTCTCCAGTCGCTGGAGGCCCAGTTTAATGATGTCCGCGTCTAACTTGGGAACCAATGCCTGGGACACTAACACCTGAAGTTCATCCGCGGTGGGCAGTACATTTTCAACCTGTTTTTTCCAAAAATCATTGCTGAGTAAATCGTCTGCAGCTTTAATTTCTTGCCAGTCAGCCCTGAGTCGATCCCCCTCGGCTTTTAATGCTGCTTCGCGGGCCAGTAGTGCAATCAGGCGGGCCTCATCATACTCAAGTAACTCGTCAGCAAAATGATCCAGCGTTAATCCGCCAACTTCGTCCCGGGAGGCCACAACCAAACGTCTGGCGGTCTCTGCTTTTTGTACTACAGTGCTCAGTCGTAGCTGGCAGAGGGCTTCAAGGTCTTCAATACTCTTGGCTTTGAGTTTGGCATCCAAAGAGGCAGCATCAGCAATCTCCTTGTACTGCCTGGCGATATCGCCAATGCCGGTATTGGAGAGTGAGGCCTCAAGTGCGATGGCCTGATCCACTAACGAGCGACTGTGGTTGTTTATCACGACCTGCGCGCTTACGACACGCTCTTGTAGGCCTGGAAGTAAAGCAAAAGCGTTACCCACAACAGCGCGATTAAACACACTCACGGCTTCCTTGACAGGGGCCATGTTCAACGTGGGGTAAAGATTCAAATAAGTGATTCCGTTCACACTTAGGTTCCTTCTAAAAATCAGCCACTGACCATTTCATTGAATGCATTGGAGATCTGCACGGTGTAATTTTTGATACTGCGCCATGGATTAATAACCGTCGCAAAATTAAGCGCAAACGTATGCAGCTCCAGCATTGTATTGACCTGAGCCAGCTCTTCACTGGCTTCATTGAGGTAACGGGCAATATACGTCCATACCTGCGACAGCTGTTTGGCGCCCACTTCGGCCGATAACATCCGTCCTTGCAAATCAATAAAATGCACTTGAAGATCGTCGATCAGCTCAATCAACTTATCAGCATTATTAACTTGCATCTTCAATTCTTGTCTTTCAACGATCAGGCGATTTTTCTCCTTACGTATTTTCTCTGCCTTACTGCCGAAAATACCGCCCGAAATCAGAAGTCCGACGGGCCCTATTACCAAGCCAGCAAAAGAAATGCCCACACTCCTTGAATAGTCAGAGGCTAACTTGTCAATCCGCTCATCCAGTTCCAGGATAGTCTTAAGCAGTTCTTCACGCTCATGTTCTTTTCCCGAGTTTTTATAAGCCATCATTTTGCTTTTAACCAGAGGAATCAACTCATCGCTCAAACCCTGTTCAAAGGCTTTGGCCATAGCCTCCACGCCTGCCACAGACTTAATGAACTGATTCGTCCTGGTTTTTGATTGTTCTAAATACTGCGTCATTGCGGCAATGGCTTGCCTCTCGGTGTTATCCACCAACATAACGTTTAACGTTTCTTGCTCTTGCTCTGTGAGGGCTTCAAGGGTGCCATTCAAGCGTCGACCCAACTCGACATCTTTAATAAGCGCCAGAATACCCTCGCCTATTGTCAAGAATTGCTCGGAAAAACTTTCCAACAGCCTCGCTAACTCTTTACTGCCAGACTCTAATGCAGGCCATGTGTTGGCATGTGCCACTGCACGCTCGTTAAGCGCCAGAATATCTTCTGGCGACAAACCATCAATGTCGATGCTCTCATAATTCAGACGCTTCTTTACGACTTCCAGTGAGAGCGGTAACAATTTTGCGAATTCTACATACCGACGCGTATTCCGGATATCCTCTCGCCGAATTAAAAAACCCATATCTTTAGGATCGATAGCAGACGGCGTTTGACCAGCGACCAATTTTATATACTCTTCGGGCAACCGACTTGCCCCCGCATACACACTTAAATTCTCGATTTCCCCTTCTTCAACATCCGCAGCTAAATTCTTCATTTTGAGCCCTTTGTTATTTATGAGTTTGCACTTAGAGACTAGGACAAAACCCTACTTACTCAACGCGACAAAGCCATCAATAACTGTAGGACACTGGCACGCAGCCAAGGAGAATTACCGAGCGCCATAAAAATCACATTTAGATAATAAGCCACACTTGAACTATTAAAAAAACAATCTACGTCCTTTTTTTTTCACCCGACCAACCCCCTAGGGAATCTCCGAACAAGCCTTCAGTTATGCGAGAATCCCCGCAACACCTGATCCGAGCCGCCCATGAGCCAGATGAGCTTTTCCGACTTTGAGTACGCCGGCAAGCGCAAGCAAACCCGCCGAGAGCGCTTCCTTGTTGGCGCTGATTGAAAACTGACCCACCCTGCCGATTGAAAATTGACCCAGGACGGATTGCTGATTTCTGTCCCAGCAATTGTGGATAAGCTTAGCAGCAGTGGGCCGATTCAAGACGCATCAACC
>NZ_JAAQWY010000057.1:0-9208 GCF_012985765.1 Pseudomonas sp. WS 5071
GGTCAGGTGCAACGCGAAATTGGCAACCTATCGGCGCCGTCACACTCAACCCAGAGAGGGAGCAGCCGGCAGTGAAAATAGCAGCTTAAAAACACGGCTGACGCGACAACTACCTTGCAAAACGCCGCGCACGACGTTGCTCACAGAGTCTCAGCAAGAAACCGCAGAGAAACTGCTGGAGGAATACTTGGCCCTGCGGATTGCATTTTATGCCACCGATGATGATGCCAAACGCGCGGATATCCGCATGGAATCCATCAAAAAACAAGCCTATATGTGGTTTCAAATCAGCAAGCTCGCGAAGGTTAATCCCAACCCGGTCATTGTGACCGTGCTAAATGCAAGCAGTGAGTTGTATGTGGCCCAACAAAAAACCATGTCCAGCTGGCGGCATCAGATACCGGTCGTTGCATGGGCACTGCTTGTGTTAAGTGCGGTCTGTTCCAACTTTTTGATTGGCTACAATGCGCGGGGCAAGTCCGGGAGCAATGTGTTGGTGTGCATCATGCCGATTTTTACAGCGCTGGCACTGTTCATGATTGCGGAGATCGATGTGCCGGGCAAAGGTCTGATACGCGTGGCCCCCGATAACTTGAACGCCTTGATCTTGACCCTCGAACAAGGAGGGCTGACGTTCTAGTGGGCTGAAGTTGCCTGAGCGTGTCAGCGAGTCGCCCCCTGGAATCGCTGACCGATTGGCAGCCAGCCCCATTACCGGGTAACGTTAGGGCTCCAGTCCTTAACGATTTACGCCATGTCCTCGCTCAATTTGCATCGCCTCACCATCCTCGGTTTGATCTTTTTCATTCTCGGCCTGCTCGGTGTCCTTTTCGCCTTGTACAGCATCTACACCGGGCCAAAGCCTACAGAGCCTGCCCTCATGCGCAGTCTGGTACTGGCCGGGTGCATGCAGTTGACCGGCTGGGTACTGCTCAACCGCAATCGCTGGCGCATGATGTTCGGCAAATCGCGTAAGTAGTCGTTAGTCTGGCACCCTGTGGGAGCGGGCTTGCTCGCGATTGCACCGACCAGTTGTTACAGGCACACCGAGTTGCCTGTATCGCGAGCAAGCCCGCTCCCACAAGGTGGACTTCTATATGCCGCGCTAAAAAAGCAACTCAACCCAGCACAAGGCGGCCCTCAAGCATCTCTTTGAGCACCACCGCCTCATTGTGTGATTGATCCTTGGCCGCATAGATCAGCGTGATGTCGCCCTGCTGCGCCTGTTGTTGGAGTTGCGACAGCGCGGGGTTGTTCTTGAGTTCTTCGCAGTAGCGCTTTTTGAACTCGGGCCATTTTTCAGGTGCGTGCCCGAACCATTGGCGAAGTTCGGTGCTGGGCGCGACCTCCTTGAGCCACAGATCAATCCTGGCTTTCGCCTTGGCCACGCCCCGTGGCCAAAGCCGGTCGACCAGAATGCGCTGGCCATCCGTGTCACTCGGCTGTTCATAAGCCCGCTTCAACATAACGCTCATGGCGTCCTCCCTGTTCACGCGATAAGACACACAGCGTAGCAGGGGCAGGGTGCACTTACGTGCGGTAGATCATGTCGCATGCACAGTCGCCACGCTCGCATGCAGGGTCTTCAAATGGCTACTGTTGTCACCAAACCCTGTAGTCGCTGCCAAGGCACGAAGGCTGCGATGAGTGCTTTCGCATCCCATCGCAGCCCCTTGCCTCGTCAGCGGCGACAAATTGGGCAGTTAATCAAACGCTACCCACCAGTTTCGATTCGTTCATTCGGCGCTTGTACGCACTGTCCCGGCTCGCCAGCCAGTAGTACAGCGGCGACGTCACCAGCAGCCCTACGACCCAGGACAAATCCGCTCCGTCGATGTGTGCCGAGATCGGGCCCACGTACAACGGGGTGTTCATAAACGGGATCTGCACTGCAATGCCGATGGCGTAGGCCAGCAATGCCTGCGGGTTGTAGCGGCCATAAATGCCACCGTCGACGCGGAAGATCGAGGCGATGTCGTATTTGCCTTTGTGAATCGCATAGAAGTCGATCAGGTTGATCGCCGTCCACGGCACCAGGACCACCAACAGCACCAGCACCATGTCGACGAAATGGCCGATAAAGTCTTTCGAGGCGAAGACCGCCGCAATTGCACACGCTGCCAGCACCACGGTAGAGATCAGCGCACGGCTTTTGGCTGTTGGAATCCAGCGATAAGCAAAGGTCTGAATCAAGGTGATAAGCGACAGCACGGCGCCGTACAGGTTGAGGGCGTTGTGGCTGATCACGCTGAGCAGAAACAGCACCAGCATCAACGGGCCGATCGCGCCGGTGGCGAGTTTCACGGCGTCCATGGTGTCCATCCCGACCGGCGTTGCGAGCACGGCCACCGCACCAAAGATGAAGGACAGGCTGGAGCCCAGCACCGAGCCCATGTAAGTGGCCCAGAAGGTGGACGCCACCGGTACATCCGCCGGGAGGTAGCGCGAGTAGTCAGACACGTACGGGGCGAACGCGATCTGCCACAGGGCCGCCAGCGACACAGTGGCCAGCCAGCCGGAGATGTTGAATTCGCCGCGGGTCAGAAAGTCGGTGGTCTGGATGTGGGTGAAGATATAACCGAAACCCAGCACGATACCGGCGCCCAGCACCCAGGTGCCGATGCGGTTGAGCACGTGGATAAAGCGGTAGCCGATGATGCCGATGATCCCGGAGCCGATCGCGCCGATCACGATACCGACCGGTACGGGCACCGAGTCGACCACCCCATGCAGGGATTTACCGGCAAGCACGATGTTGGAAGCAAAGAAGCCGATGTACATGACGCCGGCGATCACCACCACCAGCAACGCGCCGAGAGAGCCGAACTGGGCGCGGCTCTGGATCATTTGCGGGATGCCCATTTGCGGGCCCTGGGCTGAGTGCAGCGCCATCAGCACGCCGCCGAGCAAGTGGCCGACCAGAATGGCGACGATGCCCCACACCAGATTCAGGTGGAACAGTTGCACACCCAGTGCGCCGGTCACAATCGGCAACGGCGCGATATTACCGCCGAACCACAGGGTGAAGAGGTCTCTTACCTTTCCATGGCGATCTTCCGGGGGCACGTAGCCAATCGTGTGCTTTTCGATGAGTGGGGCGGAGGATGTTGCAGTGGTGACCATGATGAACTCCAAGGCAGGAAGAGTACGTGGGCGTACTTCGCAGTGCGCATTCAGGGCAGCGCTTTGTTGTTGGAGTGATCATCTGTAATGGTGGCAAGCAGGTAAATTAGTAAGTTTGTTGCTATAGACCTTAAAAAATATAGCTCATACCTTTTTTTGCTCCGGTATGTTGCATACACCGCCAACGCTGAAAAAAACGGCTTTTTTCTGCACTTTTTTGGGGCGAAACCCCACGTTTATCGAGGTTCCGATGGCTGCCTACAACCTGCGCCAACTCAAATATTTTATTACCACGGCCGAATGCGGGAGCGTCGCAGAGGCGTCACGCAAGCTTTATATCGCCCAGCCTTCGGTGTCTACCGCCATCAAGCAGTTGGAAGACAGCTTTGGCGTGCAACTGTTTATTCGTCACCACGCCCAGGGCGTTTCGCTGACGCCCAGCGGCGCGCGATTTTATCGCAAGGCGCAAGAACTGCTGCGCGTGGCCCATGAATTTGAGCAAAACGCCCTAGCGGACAATGACGTGGTGTCGGGCCAGATCGACATCGGCTGCTTCGAGACCGTCGCGCCGCTGTACTTGCCGCGCCTGATTGCAGGGTTCAAAAAGCGCTGGCCGGGAGTGGAAATACGCATTCGCGACGGCGAACAGCAAGAGCTGGTGCAGGCGCTGACGGCGGGCAGCATCGACATGGCCATGCTCTTCGAGCACGACCTGGGCGGCAGTATCGAAACCACGCCATTGATGCCCCCGCAGCAGCCCTACGCGCTGTTACCGGCAGACCACCGCTTTGCGCAGCAGGCCAAAGTGTCATTGGCCGACCTGGTACTGGAACCGATGATTTTGCTCGACGTGCTGCCGAGCCGGACCTACTTCGTGAGCATCTTCGAAGAGCGCGGACTGACCCCGAACATCGTCTTCAGCTCGCCGTCGATCGAGATGGTGCGGGGCATGGTTGGCAGGGGGTTCGGATTTTCGATTCTGGTGACCAAACCCTTCACCGAATACACCTACGACGGGCAGAAACTGGTGTGCATCCCCTTGGCCGAAACCGTCACCGGCTCCGGCCTGTCAGCCGTCTGGCTGCGCCGGGCGCCGCTGACCAAACCGGTGCAATTGTTTGTCGATTATTGCCGCGAAGAACTGGCCAGAGTCCTCAGCTAACCCTGCCTGGACCTGTAGGAGCGAGCTTGCCTCGCGATCTTTTGATCTTTAAAAAGATCGCGAGCAAGCTCGCTCCTACAAGGGCAAAACTTAAGCGCGGATAGAATCCAGCATCCGCAGCAGCATCGCATCACACCCGGCCAGTTGCGCCACGCTCACAAACTCATCGGGCTTGTGCCCTTGGTCCATGCTGCCCGGGCCGCAGACCACCGTGGGGATGCCCACGGCATCGAACAACCCGCCCTCAGTGCCAAACGCCACCGTGCCGAACTCCCGAGACCCGGAAAACGCCGCAATCAACTCGGCCGCCTGGCTGCGCTCATCGGTGACCAGCCCCGGATACGCTGACAGCTCGGTAAAACGGATCGCACTCTGCGCGCTTACCGCCTTCATGCGTGGCAGGACCTGTTGCATCGCATAGGTTTGCAATGCCTCGGCCACTTCACCTGGGTCCTGTGACGGCAAGGCGCGAATCTCAAAATCAAAGCGGCAATCGGCGGGCACGATATTCAGCGCCTTGCCCCCGGCAATCACCCCGGTCTGCACGGTGCTGTAGGGCGGGTCAAAGCGTGGGTCCTGGTGTTCGCGCAACTGGCGGCCAAGACGGCCCAGCTCGCCAATCAACTCGGCGGCATGCTCGATGGCATTCACGCCATAGGGGGCATAGGCCGAATGGCAGGCTTCGCCATGCACATCGCAACGCATCGCCAACTTGCCTTTATGCCCGAGCACCGGCTTGAGTTCCGTCGGCTCGCCAATAATGCACAGCATCGGCTTGACCGGACGCTGCTCCAGCACGCTGAGCAACGAGCGCACGCCCAGACAGCCGACTTCTTCGTCATAGGACAGAGCAATGTGCACCGGTATGCGCAACGGCGTCTGCACCAGCGTCGGCACCAGCGCCAACACGCAGGCGATATAGCCCTTCATGTCTGCCGTGCCCCGGCCAAACAGCTTGCCGTCGTGTTCGGTCAGCTCGAACGGCGGCGTGGTCCACGGCTGGCCATCCACCGGCACCACGTCGGTATGCCCCGACAGCACAATGCCGGGGACCTCGCTCGGGCCAATGCTGGCAAACAGATTGGCCTTGCTGCGTTCTTCGTTGTGAACCAGCTCGCAGCTCACGCCAAAACCTGCCAGGTAATCGCGTACAAACTCGATCAAATGCAGGTTGGACTCGCGGCTGGTGGTGTCAAACCCCACCAGCGTGTGCAGCAGTTCGCGGCTGCGGCTCATCGATCATCTCCCGCCACGCCGTAACCAGGGGAACGGTCAGGCGCGAGGGCGCGGTCGATGTAATCCTGGACCTGCGGGCGATAGGCGTCCCAGAGTTTTTGCAGCTCACCGATGGGATTTTCATCGGCCCAATCCACCCGCAGATTGATGATCGGCCAGGTCAATTCGCCCACCACCACCAACGCGGCTGAATGTACTGGGCCCGCTTCACCGCCGGCGGCAATGGCCGCATGCATTGCGGCCAGCAAGCGGTCGGCCAACTGGCCTTCACCTTGCTCAAAAGCCTGAACCATTGCGGCAATCACTGTGCGGTCAGCGAGCATATTGCCCGCCGCCACACACTGTTCGCCCGACAGCGCATTGTGCGTGCCCAGGGTTTCGCTGCCGCTGAAGTGCACGGTGCGGCCCTGATGATCAATCGCCGTCAGTTGCCGGTACTGGCTGTAGCCGTTGCGGGTCAGCGCCGTGTCGATGGCCGCGCCGGGCGCGAGGCCTTGCTCCAGCAGGTCGAGCACATCCGGGCCCAATGCCGGCAGCGTGATGTTCTGGGTCGACACCGCCCCCACACCAGGGCGTAGCCACGGGCAACGGGCGCCCACGGCAATGCTCGATGAGCTGATGGCGATGCCCAACTGGCCGGTTTCTGCGCAACGGGCGACGATTGAAAAGGTCATGGCGAGCCTCCTTACTCCGGGATTACTGCGATCACGTCAATTTCCATCAGCCACTGCGGCTGACCCAGCGCCGACACCACCAGCCCGGTGGAAATCGGGAACACGCCCTTGAGCCATTTACCGACTTCCTGGTACACCGGTTCGCGGTAGCGCGGGTCGATCAGGTAAGTGGTGGTTTTAACGATGTGGCTCAGGTCGCTGCCGGCTTCTTCCAACAGTTGTTTGACGTTGCGCATGGCTTGCTCGGCTTGGGCTCGCGGGTCGCCGAGGCCAATAAGGTTGCCCTCGAAATCGGTGCCCACCTGGCCACGGACATACACCGTGTTACCGGCACGCACGGCCTGGCACAGGTCGTTGTCCAGGCTCTGGTTCGGGTAGGTTTCTTTGGTGTTGAACATGCGGATGCGAGTGTGAGTAGGCATCAAAAAAACTCCAGAAATAGTTAATCAGGCGCTGACAGGCGATTGCCGAACAACCGGTGCGGCGTCGCGGTATTCAAGGTATTGGCGCTGGATGCTGATGTGGTCGGCCACGTATTTGGCGTCGTGCCACACGCCCCAGATAAACGACGAGCCACGGCGTGACTGCCAGGGCAATCCGAGGAAATAGATCCCCGATTCGCTCGACACACCGCGCTGGTGCTGCGGTTTGCCAGCGGCGTCAAAGGCATCGACTTGCAGCCAGCTGTAGTCCACGGCAAAGCCGGTGGCCCAGATAATCGAGGTGATCCCGGCGGCGGCCAGGTCCAACTGCTGAATCGGGTTTTTCACGCAGTCGGCGTCCGGGAATACCCGGCGAGCTTGCGGCTCCAGCGGCAAATCGAGGCCATTGCGCTCGATGTAAGCGTCTGCAGCATCCAGCAGTGCCAGGTAGTTTTCATCGCCACGCTTGAGGTTTTCCAGCAGGTTGGGCTGGAAGCTGGCGACGCCGTTGTTGAACGCCTGGGTCAGCCCCACTAGGATCATGCCTTGCTGGGCCAGCTCACGAAAATCGATGGTCTTGCCACCGTGGGCACCGCTGACGGCAATCGTTACGTGCTCGCGGCCCGGCTTCATCGCCGCCTGATCCCATTCACCCAGCACCCCCAGCCACCAGCAGAAATCACGGTTACGGTAGGCGCGGGGAGGGCGGTCGTGGGCACCGACCGACAAGTACACCTGGCGCCCGGAGCGTTGCAGTTCATCAGCGATCTGCACCCCGGACGAACCGGCACCCACCACCAGCACGGCGCCCGCAGGCAGTTGCGCCGGGTTGCGGTAATCCGCTGAGTGGATCTGATGCAGTGCGCTGTCTTGCGGAGCAATGGCCGGGATCACCGGCTTCTGGAACGGGCCGGTGGCTGCAACCACACGCTTGGCGTCGATCACGCCTTCGCTGGTGTGCACGGTAAAGCCCGGACGGCCGACATTGCGCACCACCGAGAGCACATCGACACCGGTGCGGATCGGCGCATTGAACTTGCGTGCATAGGCTTCAAAGTAATCGGCGACGCGCTCTTTGGGGGCGAAGCCATCGGCGGCCACGTCATCGAATTCCAGGCCGGGGAAGCGGTCATGCCAGGCCGGTCCGTTGGCGACCAGCGAATCCCAGCGACCGGTGCGCCAGCGTTCAGCGATACGACTGCGCTCCAGCACCAGATGAGGCACACCTTGCTTGCTCAGGTGCTCACTCATGGCCACACCCGCCTGGCCAGCCCCCACTACCAAGGTGTCTATTGTTGTTGTCGCTAGCGTCATGTCTCTGTCCTTGCGTAATGCAGTTGGATTCAGTTCGTGCATGACTTCAAGGCTAGGGGGAGGGCTGTTTTAAATAAAATATTATTAAGCTGGGATGTGAGCATAAATATCAGATACAGACGCCCAATCCATGCCCGTAGGAGCTGTCGAGGAACGAAGGCTGCGCTCTTGTAATGTCAGGGTCAAAAGATCGCGAGGCAAGCTCGCTCCTACACAAGTGAACTGCCCCCCAAAAGTTGGACAGATTAACTAGCGCCCTGCACAGCCTGAGTCCTGTATCCCACAGGGCTTAGGCTGTTGAGCGTCAGTTTGATACGGTCATGGTTGTAATAATGGATGTATTCATCCAGCCCCGTCTTCAGCGCTTCAACGCTTTCAAATCGCTTCAAGTAGAAAAACTCGGATTTCAGCGTACCAAAGAAACTTTCCATCGCGGCATTGTCCAGACAGTTTCCTTTGCGCGACATGCTCTGTTTAACCCCGAGCTTGGCCAGTTTATGGCGGTATTGGGAGTGCTGGTAATGCCATCCTTGGTCAGAGTGGATGACCAGCTTTGGCTCGCTCTGCAAACGCTTGAAAGCCTTATCCAGCATATTGTCGACCAGCGCCAAGCAGGGCCGGGTGGCCATTTCATACGCAACGATTTCGCGGTTATATAAATCCATCACAGGCGAAAGATAGAGCTTTTGCTGAGCAACCTTGAATTCTGTAACGTCCGTTACCCACTTCTGGTTAGGGCGCTGGGCAATGAAGTTGCGCTCCAATAGATTCGGTGCGGTTCTGCCGACAGCCCCTCGATACGAGCGATACTTCTTGGGACGCACAATCGAACGCAGCCCCAGCTCAACCATCAACCGCTCCACGAGCTTTTTGTTGACCAAAGTGCCCAAGCTCCTGATCACAGCTGTAATGCGCCGATACCCATAAAGGCCTTTCTCCTGGTCATACACACGCTGTACCAGCTCTTTGAGCGAGGCGTGCTTATCTGGGCGCTGTTGTGCCTGGACTTGATAGTAAAACGTACTGCGCGCCACACCCGCCAGCTTCAGTAGATCCGCCAGAGGGAATACGCTTTTCAGTTTCGAGACGATTAGGGTTTTTTCGGTTGCCGTCGTCTTTTCTGCTCCTGCAAAGCCTCCAACTCCTTTAGGGATGCTCCGATCAACTTGTCGTGCAGCCGCGGCAAGTTGCAATTTTCCAGGCACCTACAGCGTCATTGGACGAAAAGTGACCGAAAAATCATGTACGGAGAGCTTTTTCGACCGGTTCTCCGTGTT
>NZ_JAAQWY010000058.1:0-8488 GCF_012985765.1 Pseudomonas sp. WS 5071
TGGATGCGCAGCATGGTTTCCAGAGGATAGGGTTTTCTACCGCCGCCGGCCTTGGGGTAGAACGGTTCGATCAGCTCCAGCAGGCCTGCCCAGGGCACCACCTGATCCATTTCGGCGAGGAAGCGCTCTCGGCGGGTTTGCTTGCGCTTGCCGGCGTACTCAAAGTCGGAAAAGCTCATCTGGCTCATGGGCGGCTCGGATCAGGTGTTGCGGGGATTCTCGCATAACTGAAGGCTTGTTCGGAGATTCCCTAAGCGCTGAGAGCAAAAGCGGTCAGGGGAGGTGACAGTCGACATGGTTTTGAAGCGCGTGCAATGGCAGTTAGTGTGCGGTTTGCTGCTCATGCCGTCCTTGGTCATGGGTGAAAATACCCGTCCCGGGGAGCGGGACAGTAGGGCAGACAGCGGCGAGTGGTTGGTTTTGGCGAGTCCGTTTGTTTGGGCACCCTCCAGTAATGGGCAGGTCTCACTGGCGGGCATTGATACCAAGGCTGACGTGGGTTTTCGTGAGGTCTTCAATAACCTGAATTCTGTTTTCATGGGCAACCTTGAAATCACCAATCGCACGGTCGGCTTTTATGTGGATGGTGTGTACGCTAAAACCCGTCAGTCAGAACGGCTCTATGGGCAAAAGATTGGTCTTTCAATCACTCAGTCCACATTCGCGGCGGGCGTCTATTACCGTGTGTATGAGCAGGCATTGGGTGGCTCGACAGTTTTCGGTGAACCGCGCACATGGCGCGTTGAGCCTACGGTAGGCGTGCGCTGGAGTCAGTTGTCTACCAAAGTGAATATTGACTCGCTGGGCTTCAGTACGAAGAAGAAAACCCATTGGACAGACCCGTTTATTGGCGTGCGCATGCAGGCGGATCTGACAGACCGGTGGACGCTTTCAGGCGAAGCCGATGCCGGAGGTCTTGATACCTCTGCCAAGCAAACCTACAACGCTCAAGCCTATTTGGGCTACAGAACCTATGTTTTTGAGCATCCCACGCTCGTGCGCGTGGGCTACAGAGTCTTGGCGCAGGACTATCGAACCCGAGATTTTACTGGCAATACGTTCAAATATGATGTGACCCAGCGCGGACCGGTAATTGGCCTTTCCATGCGCTTTTAATCCTTGGCTGACAGGTCTTGGTGCTGGGCCTTGCTGTGTTGACACCAGCGTGATGTGTCTTTGTGCCAGCCCCGGGCATGGGTGATTATTTGAGGATCATAGAAATGAAAACTGCATGCATCACCAGAGCGTGTGTGCTGTCACTGGCAGCTTTTATCAGCGCGGTTCCTGTGGTGCAGGCCTGTACACGGTTGGTGTACCTGGGTGACAACCAGCAGGTGATTACCGCCCGCTCCATGGACTGGAAAACCGACGTGGCCACTAACCTGTGGGTGTTTCCCCAAGGTATGAAGCGCAATGGCGAGGTGGGACCCAACTCGCTTGAGTGGACATCGAAATATGGCAGCGTCATCGCTTCGGGTTATGACATTGCAACCACCGACGGCGTGAACGAGGCAGGCCTGTCTGCCAATTTGTTGTGGCTGGTGGAGTCACAATACCCACCTTTCGATAAAGCCCGGCCAGGATTAAGTATTGCTGCCTGGGCTCAGTACGTACTGGATAACTTCAGTAGCGTGTCAGAAGCTGTGGACGTGCTCAAAACCGAGCCCTTTAATGTGATTACCGCTGATGTACCCGGCGAAGGACGCCTGGCCACTTTGCATTTATCGATGTCGGATGCATCGGGCGACAGTGCAATCATCGAATACATTGATGGCAAACAAGTCATCCATCATGACCGGGCCTATCAGGTGATGACCAACTCGCCGGCTTTTGACGCACAGCTGGCGATGAATGCGTATTGGCAGGCTATCGGCGGCACCGTCATGCTACCGGGCACCAACCGGTCTGCGGATCGTTTTGCCCGTGCTTCGTTCTACGTGAATGCCGTGCCTAAATCCCAGGACCCGCGTCTCGCGCTGGCTAGCGTTTTCAGTGTGATTCGTAATGTGTCAGTACCCTATGGCATCACCACCCCCGGAGAGCCGAACATATCGTCCACGCGGTGGCGGTCCGTGATTGACCATAAACAACAGCTGTATTTTTTTGAGTCCGCCATCACCCCCAATACATTTTGGGTCGACCTTAAAAAGCTGGATTTCACCCAGGCCACAGGGGTAGTCAAAAAGTTGGATCTGGGGCCGAATCAAAGCACGATTTACTCGGGCGAGGTTTCCGCAGATTTTGAAAAGGCGGCACCTTTTCAGTTTCAGGGCGCCTGAAGGTTCACATTATTGCACCGTTAGTCTTCAGCTCACTTGTCCCCCTGTTTCGTGGAGGTCATCCACAGTCTCAAGTGCCGTGATGATTGCCACGCGCAACCCTTGAACCTGTGTAGCAAGGCTCATGGACGCCACGGGTTGCGGGGCGAGCCCGGCTTGTTGTGGTAAATAGGGCACGTGAATGAAACCGCTGCGCACCCCAGAGCCCGTCAAGGCGTGTTGCAAACAGTAGAACACCTGATTACAGACAAAAGTTCCGGCCGTTTGCGACACTGACGCGGGTATGCCTTCGGCCTTTAGCGCCCGCGCCATTGCCTTGATGGGCAATGTGCTGAAGTAGGCTGCGGGGCCGCCGCAGACCACGGGCGTGTCGATAGGTTGCTCGCCCAGGTTATCGGGGATTCGCGCGTCGTTGAGATTGATTGCCACGCGCTCGATCGAAATATCGGTTCGTCCCGGGCCCAATCCAACGGCAATCACCAGTTCTGGCTGGAATGACACGAGTAGATCAAGCAAGCGCGTCGGGGCCTGGGAAAATACGCAGGGTAACTGCCGCGAGACGATCCGGACGTCCTCCTTGATCAGGGTTTGATCCAGAGCTTTTACGGCCTCCCATGAAGGGTTGATCGGGTCTTGATCGAACGGTTCGAAACCTGTCAGTAATACGGTACGCATGGGCGCCTCACATCAGCAGATAGAGCAGGACGATATTGACGACCAACATCATCAATGCCGTAGGCATTTGCGCTTTGATCACGGCGTACTTGTCCGGGATTTCCAGCAGAGCGACCGGCACGATATTGAAGTTGGCCGCCATCGGTGTCATGAGTGTGCCGCAGTAGCCAGAGAACATGCCGATGGCGGCCATCACTGCCGGGTTGGCATCGTAAACACCTACCAGCACCGGAACACCTACACCACCTGTCATGACCGGGAACGCGGCAAAGCCGTTGCCCATGATCACGGTAAACAATGCCATCCCCAGCACATAGACCATCACAGCGATCAAGCGGAAGTCCATATTGATGTAGGACGTTGCTACATGGGCGACGGCAGAGCCCACCCCGGCGTCGTTAAACAACAGCCCGAGCATGGCGAGCATTTGCGGCAGCACCATGGTCCAACCCAGCGCCTCGGTCAGACGACGCGATTCGCGCAGGCTTTGCAGGGGGGAATCACGGGTCAGAAGGCATGCCAGAATCAACGCCACAATACAGCCCAGTCCCAAGGACACGAACGTGGTGTTTTTCGGGTCTAGCAGCGGGACGCCCTCGATTTGCGTGTTTTTGAGCAGCATGGAGCCGATAACCGTCACCAATGGAATCGACAGGGCAGGGAGGAACAGCTTGTGCCCCAGTCTCCCGGCGCTGGCGCGTGCTGCCTTGACGTGCAACTCGGCATGCGTCCCGCGGCCTACGCCGCCAAAGCCTGCAATCAACGCCATGACCAGCACGCCTGCACCTACAACGAACGGAGGTATGCGATCGCCTACCAGAAACACGATGGCAAACAGCGCCCAGAACAGGCTGCTGCTCCAGCGTTTGGGGTGGTTTTGATCGCAAGCGATCATGCCGGCAGTGACCATTAACAACACGCCTGCCAGCCAGTAAAAGTACTCAATGGAGATGATCATCGTGCAACCTCCGGTGAGGTCGGCTCGATGGAAGATTCACGTGGGGTCAGTTGGCGCGTCAGCTGCGAGTCGAAGCGATACAAGCGCAGCGCATGCACGATAAAGGCGCAGATTGCTGTGGGAATTCCCCAAAAAGCGATGTGTAAAGGTTCTACATCGAGGCCAGAGCCCAATAAGAACGTATGCATCAAGGCGATTGCGCCAAATGCCACGAACACATCTTCGCCAAAGAACAAGCCGACATTGTCGGTGGCGGCGCACATCGCCAGTACCTTATGACGCACGGCCTCGGGCAATTTCCCGTATTTATTTTCAGCCGCGCCTTCGGCCATCGGCGCCAGGAGCGGGCGCACCATCTGCGGGTGACCGCCAAGGCTGGTCAGCCCAATCGCTGCGGTGGTTTCTCTCACGAAGAGGTACATGATCAATAAACGGCCGACTGTCGCGCGTTGAAAGGTGGCTATCCAGTTCTGTGCGTGCAAACGCAAGCCATGACGTTCCAGCAAACCAATCACTGCGAGCGGTAGCAGCAGGATTAATTGCAAGGCACGGGTTTCAAGAAATCCTTCCCCCATCAGCGTAATGATGTGCTCCAGAGAAAAGTGGGCTGCAAGGCCGGTCACGATTGCTGCCAGGCTCACCACGAGCAGTGGGTTGAAGCGCAGCACGAAGCCCGCGATGATCACGAATACGCCCAATAAGGGCCATAGATTGACGACGGTTTGCATGGGGAGTGAATCCCTTGGCTGGTTGCCGCAACGCCAGGGCAGGCTGGTGTGCGCGCAAGGCGAAAGCGGTCGGGCTCACTTTCGCAAAATTGATTCGCTGCCGGACTCAGCGTGTTTTTTTATTGTTGGCGTCCCATGAGCGGGCGTCATTGAGCGATATCTTTGGGCGCTTTACCCACTGCGTCCAGTCAAAAAAAGTTGTCACCGCTGAACAAAAAAGTTTGGCCAATTGCACGCGGGATCGGGCTGGCTTGCAGTTGTTGCAAGGGTTTACAGTGGCGACCTTGTTTAGCGTGAACGGGCAACCTTCATGAACATGAGATTCCTTTTGACCTTTGTATGGGTGGCCCGGCTCGGCAGTTTCCGACTGACTGCCGAAAAGCTATCCAGTACGCAAGCGGCCATTTCAAGCCGTATCTCGGTGCTGGAAGCCGAACTTGGCGTGCAGTTGTTTCAACGTGACTCGCGGGGTGTGAACCTGACGCGTGAAGGGCACAACGTGCTGAGTTACGCGGAAGAAATGCTGGCGACCCAGCAGCGCATGCTCCAGTCGTTGGGCAAGGCCGATACGTTTTCGGGCCGTTTACGCATTGGTGTCATGGATACAGTCATCCATAGCTGGCTGAGCGAGCTGATTAACGCTCTTAGTCGCGACTATCCGTTGGTTGAAGTAGAGCTGACGGCTGATACAGCCCTGAACTTGAATGAGCAATTACTCAAGGGGCAACTGGATCTGATATTCCAGACAGATTTATTACGGGCCGACGGTGTGCGTAACAGGCATCTGGCGTGCTATCCGTTGCGCTGGGTGGTGGCCAGAGGAACCCCTCTTGATCGCCCTTATGATGGGCTCGAAGCGCTCTGTCAGGAACGGTTGCTGACCTTCTCGCGGTTGTCCCGGCCGCATCAGGATGTGCTCAATTACCTGCATCAGCAAGGCATTAGCGCGCCACGCATCAGTTGCATCAATTCGGTGGCAGCCATTATCAAGCTGGTGGCTGATGGGTTTGGTATTGGTGTCCTGCCGCCGGTGCTGGTCAGCCGCGAATTACGTCATGGCAGCCTGGTTGAGTTGCCGATGTGCGCCGGCCCCGGCTTTTCGGTCTATGCCAGTTGGCGCGTCGGCGCAGGCCTTGAACTCAATGAAGCGGTTGTCAGCCTCGCCCAAGCGGTTGTGGCCGACTACCAGCGCGCCGTTAAACCGGGTCACCTGATATTGCCCAAGCCCCTCGACTAGTACAGCTTGTCATCTGATCCGTATTTTTATGAATCAACTGCGCCTGTATTGCAGCTCACAATCGGCAGAAAATTACACTCAGTCAGATAGCTCAAGTAGGCATCGAACCTTGAACGGTGCAGGGATGCCGTCCGTTGATGCTCACGTTCTGGTTTTCGACACACTTACGGTAGGAACTGATATGGCTAAGATGGGTTGGTTTTTGGGAGGATTTCTGCTGTTGACCATTGGGATCGGTATCCTTGCCACTATTCCGCCGGGTTGATCCCCCGAACATCAAAAGGCCGCTGCTAAACCAGCGGCCTTTTCTGTTGGGCGAGGGCATTCAGACGCAGTAAGTAAGGGCTTGTTCAACATCAGCCAGCAGGTCTTCCACATCTTCAAGGCCTATTGCCAGGCGCACCAGGCCTTCGCTGATGTCGTGACGTGCACGTTCCTCCCGGGTGTAAGCCGAATGGGTCATGCTGGCAGGGTGTTGCGCCAAGGATTCAGCACCGCCCAGACTGACGGCTCGGCTGATCAGTTGCAGGGCATTCATGAAATACCTGCCGGCTTCCAGGCCTCCCTTTAGCTCGAAAGCAATCATCCCTCCGGGCTGGCGCATTTGGGATTTAGCCAGCTCATGTTGTGCGAAAGAGGGTAGCCCCGGATACGACACCGACTTCACTGCCGGGTGTTGCTCCAAATACTGCGCAATCAACTGAGCACTGCTGCAATGGCGGTCCATACGTAAAGCCAGGGTCTTGAGCCCGCGCATGAGCAGGTATGCATCGTGGGGCGACAACACGGCCCCGGTGAGATCCTTTAAGCCTTGCAAGCGAATGCGCGAGGCCAGTGCCTGTGACGTGACCACAATGCCAGCCGTGATGTCGCTGTGGCCGCTCAGGTATTTGGTTGCCGAATGCACAACGATGTCAGCGCCTGATTCCAGCGGTCGCTGCAAATAAGGAGTGCAGTAGGTGTTGTCGATAACCACGGTAATGTCGGGGTAGGCGTGGGCGATACGAGCTACCGCTGCGATATCCACCAATTGCATGTTGGGGTTGGCGGGGGTTTCAAAGTAGACCATGCGCGTGGCGGGGGTGATGGCGGCTTCAAGTGCTTGCATGTCAGCCATGTCGACGTGCTTGACCTTGATCCCGAACTCGCCAATGCCGTGGTGTAGCAAAGCAAACGTGCAGCCATACAGGGTGCGGCTCACAATCAACTCATCCCCCGGGCGCAGTAAGGTCCAGAAGGTCGTTGCAATGGCGCCCATGCCAGAGCTGAAAGCGATACCGGCTTCACCATTTTCCAGCGTTGCCATGCGGGATTCGAGCAGGGCCAGGGTTGGATTGGAAATACGGGTATAAAAATGCCCGCTTTCTTCTCCGGCAAAACAGGCTGCACCGTATTCAGTGGAGGGAAATGCGAAGGTGGAAGTGAGATAAATGGGAGGAATCAAGGCCCCATTATTTTCAAGCGCGTTGTAGCCGTGGTGAATCGCGCGGGTAGAAAAGCCGAACTCATTTTTTTGTCGTTCATGCTGAGCGCTCCGATATTTCCTACAATGCTATGCTCATATTCGACACGATAAATTCCAAATCCAGGGGATGAAACGCGTGTTATTGGAATAAATACCCTTCACGCTGAGATTGAGAGGCACAGTATGCCCAGTCCGCTGGATAGAACCGATAAAGCCCTGTTAGCAGCCTTGCAAAACAATGCGCGATTAACAGTTGCCGAACTGGCGGAAAAGGTATCGCTGACCACCTCACCCTGTTGGAGACGGGTCAAAATCCTCGAAGAGCAAGGGCTGATTACCGGCTATCAAGCCATTCTGTCGCCCAAGCATTTGGGCTACGGCGTTACGGCGTTTGTCAGTGTCATGATGGCTTCCCATTCTCAGGAAACTGCCAGAAAGTTCGAGCAATGCCTACTGGATATTCCTGAGATCGTGGCATGCCATAACATCTCGGGCCGTTATGATTTTTTGCTCGAAGTGGTGGCTAAAGACCTTGAGTCGTTTGGTGAGTTTGCGCGTGAAGTATTGCAAACTTTACCGGCGGTAAAGGAAATCTATTCAAGTTTCTCTTTCAAGTCAGTAAAGCCGCTGCGCAAGATGCCCTTGGCACTTTAATAAGGTGGTTACCCGAGATAGAAGTCAACGCTGTAGCTAAAGGGTCTAGAGGTGTTGCATTTGACGAGTTGCGATTGGCAGGCCACGTCGGGGTGGTCGGGGCAAGTAATGCGATGCGTCCAGTAAAACTGGATTTTGGGCGCGCGATGATTAAGCCTTTTCTCATAAGCATATAAAAAACTGCTTTCGAAAATAACGGTTTTATTGTCGAAGGCATAAGACGCACGCGACTCGAATATAGATTTTTTGACGTCATAGTCAATCAGAATATCCCCCCTCAGTTTGGGTAGGGTTATGAATTGAATGGCATCCACGCGCACAGCAAGGTTGCTGTCAGATAACTCGGGAGGAAAGGCACCTTCTAGGGATGCTCCGATCAACTTGTCGTGCAGCCGCGGCAAGTTGCAATTTTCCAGGCACCTACAGCGTCATTGGACGAAAAGTGACCGAAAAATCATGTACGGAGAGCTTTTTCGACCGGTTCTCCGTGTT
>NZ_JAAQWY010000059.1:0-8471 GCF_012985765.1 Pseudomonas sp. WS 5071
ACGGAGAACCGGTCGAAAAAGCTCTCCGTACATGATTTTTCGGTCACTTTTCGTCCAATGACGCTGTAGGTGCCTGGAAAATTGCAACTTGCCGCGGCTGCACGACAAGTTGATCGGAGCATCCCTAGAGGCACGTGGAGTTGGCCGACTAATGTTATCCAGCCTTTTATAAAACTGGCTGTTTACGTGTTACCGTGCGGCCCAGTCATCACGTTCCAGTATTTGTGTAAATGAACTGTAGACTTGCGCAGTCAGTGCCTTTACGCGCAACCACGTTCTCATGAGCCTTTCGAGATTGGTTTTAAGTTGGTTAAGGTCTGCCAGGGTACTCACCTGTTTCAAATACTCATTCACACCCATCACATACCATTGGAGGGGTTCCCAAGCGTTCTCCATGTCTCGGCATGTCACTGCGGCCGCCATAAATCGTCCGCGCAGCTCGGAAAAACGTTGCTGGGTAACGTATAGAAACGCGCCCAATGTATCCGGCGGCAAACTGGCGAACACCAAACGGCCCCGCTCGACCACTAGCCGGTGAATCTCCCCCCGCAGTATTCCGGCTTGGCGACTGA
The DNA here is from genome assembly GCF_012985765.1 of Pseudomonas sp. WS 5071. Lineage (NCBI taxonomy): Bacteria > Pseudomonadati > Pseudomonadota > Gammaproteobacteria > Pseudomonadales > Pseudomonadaceae > Pseudomonas > Pseudomonas sp. WS 5071. The sequence goes on from NZ_JAAQWY010000059.1 coordinate 573, forward strand.
AAACGCCTGAGGTGGCTTCAAGGCTGAACTGTGGCACCCTGCCTGGCACTGTCTCTGTAATCAGTCGCTCATACTCCGTTACCACGCTGTGGAGTTGATCATCTAATGCGCGCAGATCTGTTTTTAATGAAGCGTTGGCGGTAACGTTATCCACTTGCGAATAAACATCCAGAAGTGCCGACGCGTGTGGCACCAACACGTTCGCCAAGGTGCTATTAAATAGACGGCACTGAGAAAAGATCGAGGTATTGAAAAAACCGCGTATATCCGGCTGTTCGTGAACCCGGTTGAGACGTATGAGTTCAAGGGCTGAGCGCTGTTCGTCGGTTAATACTGCACGTGGCAGATCAGTGATACCCAGTCCGTTACCTGATGGCTGCTCCCCCATAACCCCAGCGATATCTTCAATAAGACGTTGAAGACGCTCCAGAATGTCCCCCGCCAACTGGTTCATGCTATCGCATGCCACTTTGACTGCATGTTCAAGGTGGGTCCAGGTATGAGCGTGTGCCAGAACCTGTTGATGAAAGCCCACTACCTTTTCTGGCTCCAACCCTTCCAACCCTACAGCCGCCGGTGGATACAGGCGCTTTACGTTCTCAAGAACCGTCGGCAAAAGACGGGCATGGTCGACATATAATCGAATGGTTTCAATATCTGTACGCCGGAATAAAAAACCGCTGTCAGCACGCGGAATTCCGTTTAAGCGTACGCCCGACAGATACTGCATAAATCGCAACGGCACGACGATAGAGTGTTCGAACACCCCGGATTGTTCATAAAACTCAGACTCCGTTAGAGCCTCCAGCTCATCCCTATAATACTCAGGCATCATGCAGTTCCCGCTCAATTAATACACATGAACAAGACTATGCCCAACCGGGACACCGGCAATACAGCTTAAGCACAAAACAATGTAAGAGAGTACGTTAAATAACAGCGTTATTCGCCAGCGCCATAACTATTCAATACAGGGCCTTCATCGCTATAACTATTTAATGTGCCTGTCGATTACGTAACGGTGGCCTCCACTGTGTTCGATCAATCTGTTTGAAGTTGTGCTGCACGCTGCGCAAAGTCCGACGCCAATGCCCGAATCCGCGGGTCCCGGGCATACATGAGGGATTGCTGTGCGACGCGAAGAAAGTTCAAATTGCCTCCCGCCAGCGCCTTGTACAGCCACTCAAGGGCTTCGTCGATCTGCCCCTGCTGCGTCAGCACGGCCGCATGGCTGAACTGCCCGCGAAAATCTCCGTTTTCAGCCGAACATTTGTACCAATACCAAGCGGCATTGAGGTCTTGCGCACAATATTGCCCTTCCTCCAGATAGCGCCCCAACAAATTCATCGACTTGGCATGCCCCAACTCTGCGGCTTGCCGATAAAGCGCCAGCGCAGCCAGCGGGTCTTCAGGGACCCCGCGCCCGGTGGCCAACAAGTTCGCGTAGTTGTACATGGCCCAGTCCAGACCGGCCTCTGCGGCCTGACGGTATTGCAGACTGGCCAGCGTCAGATCCACTGGCCCGCCCCAACCATGTTCCAGGCAGCGACCGAGCATGTTGCGCGCCATCAGATGACCGGCGTTGGTAGCGATCTGAAACCAGCGCCTGGCCAAGACCGGATCGCGTTCGATGCCCTGCCCGTCGAGCAAAATTTGCCCTAACAACGCTTGCCCATCAATGAGCCCTTGTTTGGCTGCAATCAGGATGGCTTGTGCCGCCCGGCCCGGGTTTTCAGCCAACATGGCACGGAGCTGTTCACCATCGAGCAACTCCTCACGGCGCAATTGAAAGCTCATGGCTAGACCTCAACCCAGCGACGTAGCAGGTTGTGATAGGTGCCGGTGAGCTGAATTAACGACGGGTGATCGGGCACATCGCGGGTCAGTTGCTGGATCGCGCCATCCATTTCGTACAACAGCGTACGTTGACTGTCTTCACGCACCAGGCTCTGGGTCCAGAAAAAGGAGGCAAAGCGAGTCCCCCGCGTGACGGCGTTGACTTTATGCAGACTGGTGCCGGGGTACAGCACCATGTCACCTGCCGGCAATTTGATTTGCTGCACGCCGTAGGTGTCCTGAATCACCAGTTCGCCACCGTCGTAATCGTCAGGGTCACTGAAGAACAGCGTCGACGACAAATCCGTGCGTACCCGTTCAGGGTTGCCCTTGGGTTGGCGCACGGCGTTATCGATATGAAAGTCGAAGCTGCCGCCCGCGGTGTAACAGTTGAGCAACGGCGGAAATACTTTGTGCGGCAAGGCGGCTGACATGAACAGCGGGTTTTGCCATAGCCGGTCGATCATGGCCGCGCCAATTTCTTTGGCGAGCGGATGGCCTTCCGGCAACTGCAGGTTGTGCTTGGCTTTGGCGGATTGATACCCGGCCGTGATTTTGCCGTCCGCCCAGTCCGCCTGCTCCAGTGCTTCGCGAATGCGCGCAACTTCTTCACGGGTAAACAAGCCGGGAATATGCAGGAGCATGGCGCAATACCTGATAACAAAGGGATGGCAATGGTATTGATTCTTATTGATCGTGTAAAACCCTGATCAACCCCCGTAGACGAACGAGTGTGAAAAAACCGTAAAGCAAAACTGTAAAGATTGTAAATTTTGCGCTAATAGTAATTGATCTCAATTGATACACAGAATTGTTTGCACTATATTTCGCGGCTCAAATTCTGGGGGAAGGGATCTTCACATGTCGCGCCTTACTACAAAAATACCCGTCAGCTCACCGCGTTTGCTGGCTTCGGCCATCGGTGTCGCAATCACCGCAACCTCCGCTGCGCACATGGCACAGGCGGCTGAAAGCACTGAAAGCAAAGCACAGGGCAACAGTATTTCGCTGGGCGCGACCACCGTGAGCGGGGAGCAGCAAGATGCCTACCAAACTGACAAGGCAGACTCCCCAAAATACACTGCCCCTCTGATCGATACGCCACGTTCGATCACAGTGATCCCGCAGCAACTGATCAAAGACACCGCAGCCACGTCACTGCAAGACGCGTTGCGCACCGTTCCGGGTGTTACTTTCGGCGCGGGCGAAGGTGGCAACCCACAAGGCGATCGACCTTTCATTCGGGGCTTTGATGCCCAAGGTGATACTTATCTGGATGGCGTGCGTGATACCGGCGCACAAAGCCGCGAAATCTTTGCCGTAGAAAACATCGAAGTTGCGAAGGGGCCAAACTCCGCCTTCGGGGGGCGCGGCGCGGCGGGCGGCACTATCAACCTTGTGAGCAAAAAGGCTCATTTAGGTGACTCTTTCGATGCGGGTTATACGTGGGGCTCGGATCAAACCCAGCGTTACACTCTGGATGGCAACTACCAGTTCAGCGACACAGTTGCGGGCCGTTTGAATCTGATGAGCCACGAAAGCAACGTTGCTGGACGTGACAACGTTAACTACGACCGCTGGGGTATTGCTCCGTCGCTGGCCTTTGGCCTGGGCACTGACACACGCGTTAACATCGATTACTACCACATGGAAAGTAATGACCTACCGGACTCAGGCATTCCTTATGGTTTCTCTGTGGGCAAGTCTCACACTGCTGCAAGCCCCGACAAGCCGAACGACGGCGGCGACAGCACGAACTTTTACGGCTTGACCGATCGAGACTTCCGCAAAACCCGGACCGATATTACAACGCTAGCCTTTGAACATGATTTCAATGACAGCCTGACTGTCAAAAATACGCTGCGTCATGGCAACAGCATGCAGGATTACATTCTGACGCAGCCGGATGACAGCAAAGGCAACGTGAACAATGGCAGCGTTTGGCGCAGAGCTAACTCGCGAGTAAGCAATACTGCGACGACAACCAACCAAACAGATTTGTTTGGTGATTTCTACGTTGCAGGTTTCAAGAACAGTTTTTCAACCGGGATTGAAATTAGCCGAGAAACCAGCGACAGATCTTCTTATAACGTCAATACCGATACCATTGGCAGCACCAGTGTCGCTGATTCAACCTGCACGCCGGGGATGATCGGATCACCAAGTGGTTATAACTGCACCTCTCTGGGTAACCCGACACCGAACGACCCATGGAGCGGCGCAATTTCGCGCAACTATCTGGGAACGGCCACGTCCAGCAATACTCGCGCTATCTATGCAATGGATACGCTGGAACTGTCGCCTGAGTGGCTACTGAACATGGGCCTTCGTTACGACCATTTTGAGACCCAGTACAAAACCCACGCACTGGATCCAAAAACCAAAGCACCGGTGACCTACAAAGGTAACGACACCAGCGACTTCTTCTCCGGCCAACTGGGCCTGGTCTGGAAAGTAAGACCGAACGGCAGCATCTATGTTTCTTACGCCACGTCGGCTACCCCTCCCGGATCAATGTTGGGTGAAGGCATGGAACCTAACGCACTTCCAGGCTCTCCTGAACGTAGCGGAGCATTCGCCAGTAGCGACCTTGAGCCCGAAGAAACAACTAACTACGAGCTCGGCACCAAGTGGGATGTGTTCAATGACCGCCTCTCTCTGACCGCTGCTATCTTCCGTACAGAGAAAGAAAACACCCGAGTTCAGGTCGACACTGCATCTTACGAAAACGCCGGTAAAACCCGTGTAGACGGCATCGAGTTGTCTGCCAGCGGCAAGATCACCGACAAATGGCAAGTGTTCGCCGGTTACAGCTACCTTGACGCTAAACAGCAGGACGGCGGCCCGTTGAACAAAGCTACCGATGGCAACAAGCTGCCTAACACGCCGCGCAACAGCGCCAGCCTGTGGACTACGTACGCCGTCACGCCCAAGCTGACTATAGGTGGCGGCGCGTTCTATGTAGACGACGTATTCGGCAACGTTGCCAACACCACCTACGTACCGTCTTACACACGCTACGACGCAATGGCCAGTTACAAGCTGAGCAAAAACGTTGACCTGCAACTGAACGTACAAAATCTGACCGACAAGACCTACTACGACAAAGCCTTCTCGACCCACTTTGCTAATCAGGCACCCGGTCGTACTGCCTTGCTGACGACCAATTTCCACTTCTAAACAGATGTCACGTTAAACCAAGCCCCGCCCATCCAATGGCCGGGGCTTTTGTACGAAAGCTCGCGCCATTTGCGGGCATGACGTAAACACGTATTCCATTGAGCAAGCAAGGCGGTAGTCGTGTTCAAGAAAACACTGTTTCAGCTGCATTGGTTTTTCGGGATAACCGCCGGTCTGGTGCTGGCCCTGATGGGCATTACCGGTGCCGTTGTGTCGTTTCAGGACGAACTGCTGAACGCGCTCAACCCGTCTGTACTCAGCGTCGAGAAACTCGACAGTGGCGTACTGCCACCTGCGGAGCTGGTGCGTAAGGTCGAAGCCACTGAGGGCAAACAGGTCGCGATGCTGTGGGTCGGTGTCGACAGTGACAGCGCTGCGCGCGTGTTTTTCACCCCGCCGCCGGGCGAGCGCCGGGGTCAGATGCGGTATGTCGACCCTTACACAGCCAACTATCTGGGCGAGGCCACAGGCCAGGATTTCTTCGGCCTGATGCTGCAACTGCACCGTTTTCTGGCCATGGGCCAAACCGGGCGGCAAATCACCGGCGCCTGCACCCTGATGCTGATTTTCTTCTGTCTCTCCGGGCTGTACCTGCGTTGGCCGCGCCAAGCGCTGAACTGGCGCGCATGGTTGACGCTCGATTGGGCAAAGAAAGGCCGCAGTTTCAACTGGGATTTGCACGCTGTAGCAGGCACTTGGTGCATGGTTTTCTATCTGCTGGCCGCGTTGACCGGTTTGTCATGGTCCTACGAGTGGTACAACAAGGGCCTGCAAACGCTGTTTTCTGATTCCCCCCAGGGCGAACACCGCAAAGGCGGCCGCGGCAAGCCCGGCCCAGCCGGCCCGGCACCCGTGGCCGATTACGATGCAATCTGGGCCAGCATCCAGAAAGCCGCCGGCCCTGAACTGAGCACATACAACGTGCGCATGCCCCCTGCAGCCGGGCAGCCTGCAACCGTGTTTTACCTGCGAACAGACTCGCCCCACGAGCGTGCTTTCAACCAGATCGTGTTGGACCCGGCGACAGGCGTGATCAAAAAGCACTATCGCTACGACGATAAAAGCTACAAGGCGCAATTGCTCACCAGCATCTACGCGCTGCACGTAGGCAGTTACTGGGGCCTTCCCGGACGTATTCTGGTTACCGTGGCCAGCCTGAGCATGCCGCTGTTTTTTATCACCGGCTGGTTGCTGTATCTGGATCGACGTCGTAAAAAGCGTCAGGCCCGAGCAGCACGTAATGGGCTGGCAGACGTCAGCAACGATGCCTCTTCATGGCTGATCGGCTTTGCCAGCCAAAGCGGCTTTGCCGAGCAACTGGCGTGGCAAACGGCGGGTCAATTACAGGCGGCCGGCATGCCAGTCCGGGTGCAACCGTTGGCGGCGCTTAGCGGGGAGGACTTGCAGCACGCAAAAAACGCTCTGTTTGTGGTCAGTACCTTTGGCGACGGCGAAGCGCCGGACAGCGCCCGGGGCTTTGAACGCAAATTGCTGGGCCAGCCTTTGAGCCTGAGTACGCTCCACTATTCAGTGCTGGCCTTGGGTGATCGCCAATACCCGCACTTTTGCGGGTTTGCGACACGCATTCAGCAGTGGCTGAGCGAGCGTGGCGCGCAGGCATTGTTCAGCCCGGTGCAGGTCGACAGCGGCGACCCCGTGGCGCTGCATCACTGGCAACAGCACCTCAGCCAACTGACGGGAGGAGCCCCCGGCACTCAATGGCAAGCGCCCCGCTACCACAACTGGACCCTTGAACAGCGCGACTTGCTCAACCCCGGCAGCAACGGTTCCAGCGTGTACCTGCTGGGGTTGAGCGCCCCAGACGTCACGGGTAGCTGGCAAGCGGGCGATCTGGTCGAAGTCATGCCGCGTCACTGCCTGTGGGCTGTTGAACACTTTCTCGAAGGTTTGGGGCTCAACCCTGACAGCCCGGTACAGCTGGAAGGTTTGACCGAAACACTGGCTCAGGCACTCGCAAGCCGCCAGCTACCGACACATCGTGGGCATCTGGTCGGCATGCATGCCCAAGCACTGGTCGATGCACTGATCCCGCTGAACATGCGCGAATACTCCATCGCCTCGATCCCGGAGGATGGTTTGCTGCAACTCATCGTGCGTCAGGAGCGGCATGCCGATGGAAGTCTGGGGATTGGTTCCGGTTGGTTGACAGAACACGCGCCTGTCGGGGCGAGCATCCACCTACGCCTGCGAACTAACAGTGGCTTCCACCCACCTGAAGATCCTTGCCCGCTGATATTGATCGGCAACGGCACCGGTCTGGCCGGTTTGCGCAGCCTGCTCAAGGCGCGCATTGCCGAGGGCGAACAGCGTAACTGGCTGTTCTTCGGAGAGCGCAATGCGGCCCACGATTTCTACTGCCGCGAAGAGCTGCAAGGCTGGTTGGCCAACGGGGATCTGGAGCGACTGAGTTTGGCGTTCTCCCGGGATCAGGCCCACAAGGTCTACGTGCAAGACCGTGTTCGCGAAGCGGCTGACGAGGTCCGGCGCTGGCTCGCTGAAGGGGCAGCCATTTACATCTGCGGCAGTCTGCAAGGCATGGCGGCAGGGGTTGATCAGGCATTGATCGACATCGTGGGAGCAGAAGCATTGGAACGCCTGATAGAACAGGGTCGTTATAAGAGAGACGTTTACTGATCAATACCCCTCAGCCTTTAACATGTATGGACCGGGGACATAGCGAACACAATGTTCGGAGACATCGCGAACACTTTTAATAGGACACATTGACCCCTTAGGGATGCTCCGATCAACTTGTCGTGCAGCCGCGGCAAGTTGCAATTTTCCAGGCACCTACAGCGTCATTGGACGAAAAGTGACCGAAAAATCATGTACGGAGAGCTTTTTCGACCGGTTCTCCGTGTT